>NZ_KV818024.1:112979-166365 GCF_001814825.1 Corynebacterium sp. HMSC071B10
CGCCACCGAGGGGGATACCACCACCATCAGTAAAAAGGCTGCCCGACTGCGCAAAACCTTCCTGCCACCACGCCCACCACAAGACGGGGTACGCATCCAACGCAGCGAACAACACGACAAATTCATCATTCGGCTCACCGGCCCAACCAACGACCTGCAGGACCTGGTCACCACCTTTGAAACCCCCGGCGAGGATGGACACCCCATCGACCCGATCGACTGGCTGGTCAATAACCGCCACATCGTCCAAGCCCCCGTCGCGGTACACGCCATTATCACCGACAAGGACATCGACCACGTCCTTTCCGGCACCGACGATAAACCCGACCAAGAACCGGTCGTGGTGACCAACACTGGTGTGAAGATGACCACCAGCCAGGTGCTACGCCGGCATATCCTGCCGGATGGCTACATCACGCTGGCCGCACCACACTTAGGTCCCATTAACACCCACCGGGCACGCCTTGCCTCACCGGTGCAGCGCCTCGCACTGGAGGCGGACTCGCCAACCTGCTGCTGGCCGGACTGCACCACCCCGATCTCGAAATGCCAGGCCCACCATTTGACCGACTACGCCCAGGGTGGTGAGACCCACCCGTCGAATATGTGCTGGCTGTGCCCGCACCACAACGCGGTCAACGGCCAGCCAGACCGGGGCCGGATGGCGCGCATCGACGGCCGGATCGCCTGGATCGGCCCGAAATACGGCACACCGAGATTCACCGGCCGCGACTACATTGATGCCGAAACCATCATCGGCGGACCCGCCCAAGGCGCACCACCTAGAGGATCAGGTTAATCACCACGGTCAACAGCGCGACCACGCCGATGAGCGCCGCCATGTACCAGGAATCGGACTCCTGCGGTTCGCTGTCCTCGGGGATCACTCCACCCGCCGCCGTCGGCGGGGGTTTCGGCGCGCCCGCAAACGCCGGGCTGACGGCGAAGTAGTCGACGAACGCGTCCGCCAGCTCGTCTGCGATGTCGCCGCCGTCAGCGGTCGTGGCCCCCAGCAGCATCGTCTTCGCCTCGCCGTTGAGGTTGTTGCGCCCGGACACGGTCGCGGAGTGCACGCCGAGGAACCCGCGGCCCGGCACCCACACCGGCCCGCCGGAGTCGCCAGCTTTGCCCGGCGCAATGTCCACGAGGAAGGAATTGCCCACCCGCGCGTGGAACACCCCGCACGTGGTCGCCCGCGTCGCCTGGCCGTAGGTGCACACCTGCTCGCCGGGGCGGACCGCATCCAGCGCCACTGCCCCATCGCCGCTGTACTCGTTGGGCCCGACCTCGACGCCCGCGTCCCAGTCGATGCGCGCCCAGTCGTTCGTCGTGCCCTCGCTCGCGGCGGAGGTGGTGAGGGTGCCGGTGGGTGGGGTGAGCGTGCCGTCGGCAAGCAAAAGGCGCACCCGGTCGCCACTTTCCCCGCAGTGCGCTGCGGTGTAGCTGGATGCGCCAAGGTTAAAGCCGACGGTGCACGCGGAACCATTCACGACGATCCCGTCGCCCTGGTCCACCACCGTCGGCTCCGCCGCGGTCGCCGCAGTGTGAGACAGCGCAAGCGCTACTCCACCGCAGGCCACAACGAGTTTTTTCACCCCGCCGAGTCTACCCGAGCACCCGGGTGGGCAAAATAACCGCTAGGAGATGACCACCACCAGGTCGCCGCCCTCCACCTTGGTCGGCTGGCTAAACGCGAGGCGCTCGATCGTGCCGTCCTGGGTGGCGGAAATACCGGCCTCCATCTTCATCGCCTCGATCGTGGCGACCTGGTCGCCGGCCTTGACCTCGTCACCCACCTTGACGGTGAGGTTGACCACGCCCGCGAACGGTGCGGCCACATGGCCCGGGTTCGAGGTATCGGCCTTCTCGGCCTCCGCGACCGTGGACTCGGCGCTTTCGTCGCGCACCAGCATCGGACGGATCTGGCCGTTGACGGTGAGGATGACCTGGCGCATGCCCTTCTCGTCCGGCTCGCCGACGGCGTCGAGGCGCACAGACAGCGGCGGGCGCTGTTCGTCGATCTCGCCGTACCAAATCATGGTCTCCTCGCCCTCGACAAGGCCGTAGAAGAAGGTCTTGTCGGAGAGCTGGTCGGTCACACCGTAGGTGCGGCGGTGTTCGAGGAACTCCGCGTACTGCTTCGGGAACAGCAGCTTGTCCAGCGCCGCGCGGCGGGTGGTGTGGTCCTCGGAAGCGAGGTCGCCCTCGAGCTCGGCCGGGACCTCGACCGTGTGGTCGACGGGGCTGCGGTCGGCGAGTGCCGCGTCGCGAAGCAGCGGCCAGCCGCCCGGAGGCGTGCCCAGCTCGCCCTGCAGGAAGCCGATGACGGACTCGGGGATGTCGTACTTGCGCGGGTTTTCCGCGAAGTCCTTCGGGTCCACGCCCGCGCCCACCAGGTGCAGCGCCAGGTCGCCGACGACCTTCGAGGACGGGGTGACCTTGGTCGGGCGGCCGAGGATCTCGTTGACCGCGGCGTAGTAATCCTCGATCAGCTCGAAGCGGTCGCCCAGGCCCAGGGCGTTGGCCTGCGTGCGCAGGTTGGACAGCTGGCCGCCCGGGATCTCGTGCTTGTACACGCGACCGGTCGGGCCGGGGATGCCGGACTCGAACGGCGCGTAGACCTGGCGCACGGCCTCCCAGTAGGGCTCCATGTCGGAGACAGCCTGCAGCGAGATGCCGGTGTCGCGCTCCGTGTTGGCAAACGCCGCGACGAGGGCGGACATCGACGGCTGCGAGGTCGTACCGGCGAGCGGGGCGGATGCCACGTCAACCACATCAGCGCCGGCGTTGGCGGCGGCGAGGTAGGTGGCCAGCTGGCCGCCCGCGGTGTCGTGGGTGTGCACGTGGACCGGCAGGTCGAAGCGCTCGCGCAGCGCGGTGACAAGCTTCGCCGCCGCGCCCGGGCGCATGAGGCCGGCCATGTCCTTGATGGCAAGGACGTGCGCGCCGGCGTCGACAATCTGCTCCGCCAGCTTCAGGTAGTAGTCCAGCGTGTAGAGGTCCTCGGCCGGGTCGAGCAGGTTGCCGGAGTAGGCCATGGCAACCTCGGCGACGGTGGTGTTGGTCTCCAGCACGGCGTCGATGGCCGGGCGCATCTGGGAGACGTCGTTGAGCGCGTCGAAGATGCGGAAGATATCGATGCCGGAGTTCGCCGCCTCCTGCACGAACGCGCGGGTCACGTTATCCGGGTACGGGGTGTAGCCGACCGTGTTGCGGCCGCGCAGCAGCATCTGGATGTTCACGTTCGGCATCGCCTCGCGCAACTCATCCAGGCGCATCCACGGCGACTCGTGCAAGAAGCGCATGCCCACGTCGTAGGTCGCGCCGCCCCAGGCCTCCACGGAAGTCAGCTCCGGGGTGAGGTGTCCGACATGCTTCGCCGCTGCGACGAGCGTGTTCGTGCGGATACGGGTGGCCAGCAGCGACTGGTGCGCGTCGCGGAAGGTCGTCTCGGTCACGCCGAGCGCGGTCTGGTTGCGCAGCTTCTCCGCCCACTTTGTCGGGCCGAGCTCGAGCAGCTCGTCGCGGGAGCCGCGCGGGGTCTCGCCGTAGTCAGCGGTGGGCAGCTTCTTCGACGGGCGGATGGCCGTCGGGCGCGGGCCGTTCGGCTGGTTGACCGTCACGGAGGCGAGGTAGTCGAGGATCTTGCCTGCGTCGTCGGCAGCCGGCGGGGCCTCAAGCAGGAAGGGGTGCGCGGCAATGTAGCCGGTGTTAATGCGCTCCTTCTGGAAGTCCTGCTGCGACAGCAGCGCGCGCAGGAAGCCGATGTTGGTGGAGACACCGTTGACGGTGAACTCGTTGAGCGCGCGCAGTGCGCGGTCGACGGCGACCTGGAAGTTGCGGCCGCGGCAAGTCATCTTGACCAGCAGCGAGTCGAAGTTCGGGGTGATCACGGTGCCGACGGCCACGGAGCCGTCGAGACGCACGCCAGCGCCGCCCGGGGAGCGGTAGCCGGTCACGGTGCCGGAGTCCGGGCGGAAGCCGTTGTTCGGGTCCTCGGTGGTGATACGGCACTGCAGGGCGGCGCCGTTGACCTCGATGAGGTCCTGCTCCAAGTGGATGTCCGACAGCTTCGCGCCCGCCGCGATGTACATCTGGTTCTTCACGATGTCCACGCCGGTGACCTCCTCGGTCACCGTGTGCTCGACCTGCACGCGCGGGTTCATCTCGATGAAGACGTGGTTGCCCGCCTCGTCGACGAGGAACTCGACGGTGCCGGCGCCCTCGTAGTTGATCTCCTTACAGAACGCCACGGCGTCGGCGCAGATGCGCTGGCGCTGCTCCTCGGTGATGTGCTGCGCCGGCGCGATCTCGACGACCTTCTGGTGGCGGCGCTGCAGGGAGCAGTCGCGCTCGTAGAGGTGGACCACGTTGCCGTAGGAGTCGGCCATGATCTGCACCTCGATGTGCTGCGGGTTAATCACGGCGCGCTCGATGTAGACGTTCGGGTCGCCGAAAGCGGCCTCCGCCTCGCGGGATGCCTCAGCGGCCAGCGCCTCGACGTCCTCCGGCTTCTCAATGAAGCGCATGCCACGCCCGCCACCACCGGCGACGGCCTTGACAAAGACGGGGAACTGGAATTCCTTCGCATACTCGGCCAACTGCTTCGGGTCGGAAGAGGGCTCGGAGTCCTTCAGCGTGGGCAGGCCGGCGCGCTCGGCGGCGTGGACGGCGGCGGCCTTGTCGCCGGTCAGGTCCAGGGTCTCGGCAGACGGACCGATGAACTTGATGCCGTTGGCGGCACAGGCGCGGGCGAGGTCAGCGCGCTCGGAAAGGAAGCCGTAGCCCGGGTAGACGGCGTCGGCGCCGGTCTGCTTCGCGGCGCGGATAATCTCGTCGATATCCAGGTACGCCTTGACGGGCTGGCCCTCGGTACCAATCTGCACCGCCTCGTCCGCGAACGGGCGGTGGAAGGAGTTGCGGTCCTCCCGGGGGTAGACGGCGACTGTCTTCGCCCCGGTCTCAAACGCGGCGCGGAACGCGCGGACGGCGATCTCACCGCGGTTCGCAACCAGAATCTTCTTGAATGCGGGCAGGTCATTGAGAGGAAGCGTGTCCACTGGAGGTAGGTCCTTTCGCTTTTGTGCCAGGAGCGCGCGGTTCGCATGTCGAACACAGCAGATCGATCATACCGCTAATCCCGACTGTAATGGTCATTTTTGTTTGGGAAATCTGCGAAACGGGGGTGGGCCCACACACGCCGCAGCCCGCCGGCGGCGAAGCGGCGCGGCGGGCTGGGGTGAGCGGGGCGTCGAGAAGCGGCAGGCGCTTAGAGGTGACGCTCCTCCGGGCCGTTGTAGGCGGACAGCGGGCGGATCAGGGAGTTGTTCTCGTACTGCTCAATGATGTGAGCGATCCAGCCGGTGATGCGCGCCATGACGAACAGCGGGGTGAAGAACTCGATGTCGAAGCCCAGGATGTAGTAGGCCGGGCCGGACGGGAAGTCCAGGTTCGGGCGGATCTTGATGGAGGTGTTCTCATACATGGTCTTGGCCATGATGTCGTAGATCTCCACCCACTTCTGGGCGTCCTTCTCCGGGTGCTCGGCAGCCAGCTTCTTGAACGCGGCCTCCATGGTGGGCACGCGCGAGTCGCCCTTCTTGTAGACGCGGTGGCCGAAGCCCATGACGAGCTCCTTGTTCTTCAGCTTGTTCAGCGTCCACTCCTCCGCGTTCTCCGGGGAGCCGACGTCAACCATGTTGTGCATGACGAACTCGTTCGCGCCGCCGTGCAGCGGGCCCTTCAGCGCGCCGATGGCCGCGGTGATGGCGGACCAGGCATCCGCCTGCGTGGAGGTGACGGTGCGCGCGGTGAAGGTGGAAGCGTTGAAGGAGTGCTCCGCGTACAGGATGAGCGACTTCTCAAACGCCTCGATGTCGGACTTGATGGTGGCCGGGGAACCCTCCTCGTCGCCGAAGACCATCCAGAGGAAGTTCTCGGCGAAGCCCTTGTCCTTGGTCGGGGCGATGTAGTCCTTGCCCTGGCGGCGGCGGATGTCGGTGGCCACAACGGTGGGCAGCTGGGCGAGCAGCTGGGTACCGATCTTGCGGATGTGCTCAGAGTTCGGGGTGAACTTGTACTCGTCGCGGGTGCCCAGGAAGGACACTGCGGTGCGCAGCACGTCCATCGGGTGGCAGTCCTTCGGCAGGAAGTTGATGACCTGAATGAGCTCCTCGTCGATGTCGCGGTTGGTCATGCAGCCGTTGCGGAACTCCTCGCGGCCTGCCTCGTCCGGCAGCTCGCCGTGCCACAGCAGGTAGGCGACCTCCTCGAAGGTGCAGTTCTCGGCCAGCTCCTGGACCGGGTAGCCCTGGTACAGCAGCGAGTTGGTCTCCGGGTTGACCTTGGAGATGGCGGTGTAGTCGGCGACGACGCCGGCGAGGCCCTTGCGGATTTCCTGATCAGACATGATGTGTACTCCTTTTTGGAAAGAAATGGGTTGGGGGTTGGCTGCTTCTGCCCTACTCGAAGGTGGACTTGTAGCTGTCCTTGGAGTAGGTGAAGACGGATTGGTCGAACTGGTTGTACTCGTTGTAGCGGACCAGCTCGTAGAGGCGCGAGCGGTGCTGCATCTTGTCCAGCCATTCGGTCTGGATGCCGGTTTCTGCGATGTCACGCAGCATCGCTTCGGTCTGTCCCATGGCGATGCGGAAGGTGGTCACCGGCCAGATCACGGCGTTGTAGCCGAGGTTCTGCAGGGTTTCGGCCGAGAGCAGCTCGGTCTTGCCGAACTCCGTCATGTTGGCCAAAAGCGGCGTGTCGACGGCGGCGCGGAACTTTGCAAAGTCCTCCTCCGAGTACAGCGCCTCGGTGAAGATGAGGTCCGCGCCCGCATCCGCGTAGGCTTTCGCGCGCTCGATGGCCTCGTCGATGCCTTCGATGCCGGCGGCGTCCGTGCGGGCGCAGATGACGAACTGGTCGTCGGAGCGCTCGCGCACCGCGGCGGTGATGCGGCGGACCATCAGGTCCCGCGGCACGACCTCCTTGCCGTCGAGGTGGCCGCAGCGCTTCGGGTTGACCTGGTCCTCCAGGTGCAGTGCGGCCAGGCCGGCGGCTTCGAATTCGGCGACTGTGCGGGCGGCGCTCATGGGCTCGCCGAAGCCGGTATCAGCGTCGATGAGCACCGGCAGGTTGGTGGCGCGTGCGATCTGGCCGCCGCGGTTGGCCACCTCAGAAAGCGTGGTCAGGCCGATGTCCGGCAGACCGAGGTCGTTGGCCACCACTGCGCCGGAGACGTAGACGCCTTCGAAGGCGCCGATGTCCTCGATCAGGCGCGCGGTCAGCGGGTTGAACGCGCCCGGCAGCTTCGTGATGGTCTCCGCGGCGAGCGATTCGCGCAGTGCTTTACGACGCTCATGCGGCGTTTTTTCTGGTGCAAACATTTAGAAGATACCTCCCGGGATCTCGGGTGCGTTTGCCTTCGCTTCGTCGTTCACCACGACGTTGAGTTCGGACAGGTCTTTCAGGTTTTCCAGGTCCTGCACGGCTGCGAGGAAGCGGTCCTGCTCCTCCGGGGTGACGATGCCCTCGGCCAGGGTGCGGAACTTGGTGATGTAGTTTTCGCGCTCGAACGGGCGGGCACCGAACGGGTGGGCGTCGGCAACTGCCATCTCGTCTTCGATGACGGTGCCATCCGCGAAGGTGATCACGGCGCGGCAGCCGAAGGCCTTCTCGTTCGGGTCCTGCGAGTGGTAGCGGCGGGTCCACTCCTCGTCTTCGACCGTGGAGATCTTGTGCCACAGCTCGACGGTTTCCTTCCGGCCGGCGCGCTCCGGGGTGTAGGAGTTGACGTGGTGCCAGGTGCCGTCCTCGAGCGCGACGGCGAACATGTACATGATCGAGTGGTCCAGGGTCTCGCGCGAGGCGGTCGGGTCCATCTTCTGCGGGTCGTTCGCGCCGGTGCCGATGACGTAGTGGGTGTGGTGCGAGGTGTGCAGGACGATCGACTCGATGTCGGTAGTGGACTTGCCGGCATCGGCGATGGTCTGCTTCATGCGGCGCGCCAGGTCGATCGGGGCCTGCGCCTGGTACTCGGCGGAGTGCTCCTTGGTGTAGGTCTCCAAAATGGCGCGCTTGGCCTCGCCGTCTGCGGGCAGCGGGACGATGTAGGTGCGCTCCGGGGAGTGCAGCATCCAGGCGATGAAGCCGTCCTCGCCCTCCCAGATCGGGGCCGGGGCGCCCTCGCCGCGCATGGTGCGGTCGACGGCCTCGATGCCCATCTTGCCGGCGAACGCCGGGGCGGAGGCCTTCCAGGAGGAGATCAGGCCCTTGCGAGACTGACGGGTCGCGGTCGTGGTGTGCAGCGCCTGGCCGACGGCCTGGTAGATGGTGTCCACGTCCAGCTCGAGCATGGTGCCGATACCTGCGGCAACCGACGGGCCGAGGTGGGCGACGTGGTCGATCTTCCACTCGTGCAGGCAGATGCCCTTGACCAGGTTGACCTGGATCTCGTAACCGGTGGCAATGCCGCGGATCAGCGCCTTGCCGTCGAGCCCCTTGTGCTGGGCCACGGCGAGCAGCGCCGGGATGTTGTCGCCCGGGTGGGAGTACTCGGCGGCGAGGAAGGTGTCGTGGAAGTCCAGCTCACGCACGGCAGTGCCGTTGGCGAAGGCGGCCCACTCTGCGGAGAAGGAACCGTCGATGCCGAAGATCTGCGCGCCGCCCTCGGCGACCGGGTGCGCCTCGGCCATCGCGCGTGCGGTGGCGACGGGGCGGCGGCCGTAGGAGGCGACCGCGACCGACGCGTTGTCGATGATGCGGTTGATGATCATCTCGCGGGTGTCTTCCGGGACCTCGACCGGGTCAGCGGCAACCTTGGCCATCTTGTACGCAAGGTGCTCTTCGATGGGGAAGTCGTCGGCGGACTTCCGGGTGCGAACTTCATGGTTGATCATTGTGAGTGCAACTCCTCGGCTTGTGTGGGGACGAGTGGGCGTCGATAAGCGATGGCCCTGTTGTCGGAACTCATACTAGGGCCGTAAATGTGTGCCAGGTCATTCTCCAATGTGTGAAAATTAGTGTCACGGGCGCGTAACTTTTGTAAACTTTGTAAACGCACAGTTCAGGACAAGGAAGCAAAGGCGAAACGCGATGGCCAAGCACTACGCGGGGGCAAGAATTCACACGCTGCGTACCACCGAAGGGCTCACCCAGGTGGACATGGCGCGCAAACTCGGCATCTCCACCAGCTACCTCAACCAGCTCGAAAACGACCAGCGGCCACTCACCGTCACCGTGCTTTTGCAACTCACCCAGGTCTTCGGCCTCGACGCCAGCTACTTCTCCCCCGCCTCCGAACAGCGCGTCGCCGGCGAGCTCGCAGAACTGCTCCCCGACGTCCCCGACGCCGACCTCGCCGACATCGCCCTGCGCTACCCCGCCGTCGCCGAAGGCATCAAAGCGCTGCCCGCACTACTCGCCGGTACCGCCAACAACCCGCACATCGTGGTCCGCGACTTCTTCCAGCAGCACAACAACTACTTCCACGACCTCGACTGCGCCGCCGAAGACTTCGCCGCCGGCGCCCACGCCCGCCAACTGCGGCTCACCCGCATCGCCGGCGCGCTCGACCGCGACTACGGCTACACCGTCCGCTTCAACCAGGCAACCGCCGGCGAGCGCTCACTCGCGGATGCCGCAAGCCGCGAAATCCGCGTCCGCGCCGGGCTCACCGAAGCCCAGCAGTGCTTCGAGCTGTCCTACCACTACGCGCGCATCGCGCACCGCCCGCTTCTCGACGCCCACGTCTCCCCCATCGCCGCACCCCGCGCCCGCCAACTGGCCCGCCACGGACTCGCGCAATATTTCGCCGCCGCCGCCACCATGCCCTACTCGCTCTTTTTGGAGGCGGCTGAAGAGACCCGCTACGACATCGACGTCATCTCCGCCCGCTTCGGCACCGGCTTCGAATCCACCTGCCAGCGCCTCGGCACCCTGCAGCGCCCCGGCGCCGCCGCAATCCCCTTCGTATTCATCCGCACCGACCGGGCGGGCAATATTTCGAAGCGGCAGTCCACCACCTCGTTCCACTTTTCACAACGCGGCGGCACCTGCCCGCTGTGGGTCGTACACCGCGCTTTTGAGACGCCAAACCGCGTCACCCGGCAGGTCTCCGTCATGCCCGACGGGCGCACGTACATGTGGGTGGCGCGGATGGTGCAGGGCCCGGCCGTGGAATTCGGCGCGCCCCGGAAAGAAAACGCGGTGACGCTCGGCTGCGACGCAGCCCACGCCGACCGCATGGTCTACGCCGACGGGCTCGACCTCTCACCGGACTCCGCCACCCCGATCGGGCCCGGCTGCGAGACTTGCCCGCGGCACGAATGCCCGCAGCGGGCGTTCCCGGCGCTGTGAACTAGTCCAGGTCTAGTCCAGGTCCGACTTCTTCACCAGGCGGCGCGCCGCCTCCGTCACGGACCCGGACAGCGACGGGTAGACCGCCATGGAATTGGCCAGCTGCGCGACGGTGAGATTATTCGCCACCGCGATGGTTAGCGAGTGGATGAGCTCGGAGGCGGTCGGCGCGACGATCACGCCACCGACGACCTGGCCGGAGCCCTTGCGGGCGAAAATCTTGACAAAGCCGTGCTGCAGCGAGCGCATCTTCGCGCGCGCGTTGGTGGCCAGCTCGAGTTTGTACACGTCGGCGGCGATCTTGCCGTCCTTGATCTCCTGCTCGGTCACGCCCACCGCCGCGATCTCCGGCCGGGTGAACACGGCGTTGCCGACAGTCTTGATGCGCAGCGGTTTCACGCCCTCGCCGAGCGCGTGATCGACGGCGATGCGGCCCTGCTGCGCGGCGACAGAGGCCAGCGGCATGAGGTCGGTGCAGTCGCCCGCCGCGTAGATACCGGCGACGTTGGTGCGGGAAACACGGTCGACGTGGATGTGGCCGGACGGGGTGGTCTCCACGCCCGCAGCTTCCAGGTTCAGGTCGGCGGTGTTCGGGATCGAGCCAATCGACATCATCACGTGCGAGCCCTCGATGGCGCGCCCGTCGGTGGTGTGGACGATCACGCCGTCACCGGTGTTTTCCACGCGCTCGACGCGCGCGTCCTTCTCCAGCTGCACGCCCAGGTTGCCCAGGACGGTCTCGAGTACGTCGGCGGCGTCCGCGTCGTCGTGCGGCAGGATGCGGTTGCGCGAGGCGACCATGGTCACCTTCACACCCAGCTCGGCGAAGGCGGAGACGAACTCCGCACCGGTGACACCGGAGCCGACCACGATCAAGTGGGTGGGCATCTCGATCAGGTTGTACATCTGGCGCCAGTTGAGGATGCGCTCCCCATCCGGCTCCGCACCCTTGAGCACGCGCGGGCTCGCGCCGGTGCAGACGAGTACCATGTCGCAGGTGATTTCCTCGGTCGTGCCGTCGGCAAGCTCGACCTCGAGGCTGTGGGTGGTGTGGCCCTTCTGCTCGTCGGTAAAGCGCGCCCGCCCGTCGATAAACTGCACGCCCACGCGGTCGAGCTGCTCGCGGATGTCGCGCGATTGTTCGGCGGCCAGCGCCACGACACGGTTGTTCAGCGCGCTCAGCGCCAGCTTCGCCTCGCCCAGGCCGTGGTTGAGCCCCATGTCGTCGGCGCGGCGCAAGTCCGTCTTAATGTTGGCGCCCGCAATGAAGCTTTTCGACGGCACAACGTCCTTCCGGATCGCCGAACCGCCAGCCCCCTGGTCTTCCACCACGACGATTTCCGCGCCGTAGTTCGAGGCGACCAGCGCCGCCTCGTAGCCCGCCGGGCCTCCACCAACAATGACGATCTTCTTCGACACCGAGTTCTTCTCCCCTTATGTACGTGAATCTAGATTTTTCCTGAGCCAGTCTACCGGCCAGGCGCAGGCGACGCTGATTGCGCGTTGAAGTACTGCTCCACCACCGAGCCGAAGAAGCGCACGCCGACGGCAATCGCGCGCTCGTCGATGTTCAGGTTGCCCTGGTGCAGGTCGTACTTCTCGCCCGCTCCGCTCCACGCACCAAGCCGCACCATCGCGCCCGGGACGTGTTCGAGGTACCAGGAGAAGTCCTCCCCGCCGGAGGACTGCGGGGCCGTGACGATCGCGTGCGGGTCGACTGCGCGGCCGGCGGTGGCGGCGAGGGCGGTCGCCGCGTCGTCGTTAAGCACTGGCGGCACCCCACGCACGTAGTCGAGGTGGTAGGTGCACCCCGTCGGCGCGACGACCAGGTCGATCAGGTCCGTGAGCAGGTCCTCGAGGCCACGCCAGGTGGTGATGTCCGCAGTGCGGATCGTGCCTTCGAGCACACCCGCCTTCGGGATCGCGTTCGGCGCATCCCCCGCATCCACGTGTCCGAAGACCAGCACGGTGCCGGTGCGCGGGTCCACGCGGCGCGACAAGAGCGCCGGCAGCTGGGTGATCAGCGCGCCGAGCGCGTAGACCACATCGGCGGTCAGCTGCGGACGCGAGGTGTGCCCGCCCGGGCCCTCGACGCGCAGGCGCAGCACGTCCGAGGCCGAGGTGATCGCCCCAGCGCGCACGCCGACCTGGCCGACGCGCAGCTTCGGCTCCGCGTGCAGCGCGTAGATGGTGCGCACGCCCTCGAGGCCGCCCCACTTGATCACGTCGAGCGCGCCGCCGCCCATGACCTCTTCGGCCGGTTGGAAGATGATGCGGACGCCGTGGGGCAGGTCGACGTCGGCAAGCGCGCAGGCGAGCGCCAAAGCCACGGTGGTGTGCACGTCGTGGCCGCAGGCGTGCGAGACGCCCTGCACGGTCGAGGCGAAAGGCAGACCGGTCTGCTCGGTGACTTTCAGCGCATCGATGTCCGCGCGAAACGCGAGGCGCTCCCCCGTCTCCGGGCCGATGTCCACGTACAGGCCGGTGCCGGGAAAGGGCACCGGCTGCAGACCGTGGGCGACCAGCACGCCGTGCAAAAACTTGGTGGTCTCCACCTCTTCGTTGGACAGCTCCGGGTGCGAGTGCAGATGGCGACGCCACCCCAAAATCTCGTCGTGGTGCTGCGTCACCCAAGCGTCGACGGCCGCGGCGATTGATGCCGTTTCTGCCACTGCGCCTCCTTCTGCCTCGATCTCGGTGTTGAACGTGTTAAGTCTACGCGCACCCTTACACGTCAATGTTGCGCGGCCCGTACAGGCGATCGCCCGCATCGCCCAGGCCCGGCACGATGTAGGCCTGCTCGTTGAGGCTCGGGTCAATCGCCGCAGTGATCAGCCGGACCGGCCCGCCGTGGGCCTTTAGCTTCTCGACGCCCGGCTGCGCACTCACCATGCACACGCACGTAATATCGTCCGCCCCGCGCGCAACCAGCAGGTCAATCGCGTGGATGAGCGAGCCGCCGGTGGCCAGCATCGGGTCGACCAGGAACACCGGCTGACCGGACAGGTCCTCCGGCAGCGCCTCCAAGTACGGCACCGGCTCGTGCGTCTCCTCGTTGCGCGCCATGCCGATGAAGCCGACCTGCGCGTCCGGGATCATCGACAGCGCCGGGTCAATCATGCCGAGGCCCGCGCGGATGATCGGCACGATGATCGGCGGGGTACGTAGTCGCGAGCCGCGCGCGGTGGCCACGGGCGTGGCGGTGTCGAAGGTCTCCACCTCGAGGTCGCGGCAGGCCTCGTAGATCAGCATCGCACCCAGGTCAGCGAGGGCGGCACGGAAGGCGGCGTTGTCGCTGCGCTCGTCGCGCATAATCGTCAGGCGGGAGGCGGCCAGGGGGTGTTCCACAATCGTGATGTCCATAGGCACCAATGGTAGACGAGGTGCTTTCCCGCCTTTGAAAAACTTTTTTGGCGCCCGAGGGAACCGGGCCCGTGTTGCGTGCGTCTAACAATGCATGGACGTATTTGAACTTGAAGCCTCGCTCGTAAACTCGCACACCGACTCGCTGCGTGCCGACGCCGGCGCGCTCAACCACCTGACCCACCTGCCCATCCCGGAACTCGGTCCCGTGGCCAACTTCGCCCGCGCCGTCGATAGCGCCATCGCCTGCGCCAACGGCAAGGCCGACGAGCTGCGCGAGGCCGCCCACCGCATCGCCGGCAACATGGATCTCACCGCCCAGGCGGCCTACCACGTCGATGAGACCACCGGACAGTGTCTGGAGGGAGGACTGTGAGCACGCCAACACTCGGTGCCGCGCTGACCCAATTTGCCAAGCACCCCACGGTGGACGCCACGCTCAACGTGGTCAAAGGCTCCCCTATCGACCCGGTCTACGCCATGGGCAAGATCCTCGGGGCCTGCCCCGAGCCGATCCCTACCCTGCCGCCGTTTTCCACCCCAGGCTTCGACGACTTCACCGCGCTGGCCGCGATGGTCGGCGGCGACCCGCAGCGCTTCCAGGAGGCCGCCGTGTCCCTGACTGCGCAGCGCGACGAGATCAGCGACCTGGTTGTTGCCGGCGGCGTCTACGTCGCCACGGCTGTCGCCGAACTGGTCGCCACCGCCAACTCAATGGTGCGCAACGCGCTCGCCGCAGCTGGTGCCGCCACCGCGGGCGGCCCGCTCGCCCAGCTCGCCGCGGCCGCGCCAGTCGTCACCGCGGGCCTGACGCGGGCCGGGCTCATCCTGGATACGCTCGGCAAGGACCTCGATAGTCTGGCCAACCAGCTCAATGAGACGACGGCGGCGCGTCAGGCACAGCAGGCGCTCAAGGCGTCGCCAATTGCCCAGCAAGCCGAGCACACGCTGCGCTCGCTTGCCGACGCCCCACAGGTCACCCCCACCGCCGCCTCCGCAGATGTCGCCCCGCCGGAGCCGAACCAGCCGGTCTCCGACGAGCTGGGCGAGCGCCCCAACGCCGCGGGCAACGCCGCAGTGCAGGCCGCAAAGTCGCAGCTAGGCACCCCGTACGTGTGGGGCGGCAGCCAGCCGGGCGGCTTCGACTGTTCAGGGCTGACCTCCTGGGCCTACAACCAGGCCGGGGTAGACATCCCGCGCACCGCCGCGGAACAAGCCATCGGCCAGCAGGTCGCCTACGAGGACCTGCAGGAAGGCGACCTGGTGGTGTGGGACGGGCACGTGGCCATGTACGCCGGGGACGGGATGATGATCGAGGCGGGCGACCCCGTCCAGCTCAACCCGGTGCGCACCGAAAACATCGGCATGCCGTTCCGCGGCTTCTGGCGGCCGACTGCCTAGCGCGCGGGCTGGGTGTGGTGCGCGCGCTGGGTTTTAGTAGAGTTTGCGTTCATGAGCACGCGCGCAATCCTCCCCGTGAAAATCTCGCTGACCCAGGGCGACTTCTACACCCTGTGGGCTCCTACCTGGAAGGAACACGGCGCCGAATGGCAGGCGTTCCTGGGCGATGACGAATCCGTGTTGGTGTTCGACTCACCAGCCGAGCTGCTGGCGTACCTGAACACCCACGCCAAGCACGACCTGAGCGACCACCCGAAGTGGAAGGCCTTTAGCGCCCAGGGCGACGACCGGGTTGTTCCGGATGAGAAGCACACCTTCGACATCATCGGCGCGCCCGAGTACTTGGCTGGGCGCCCGAGCCATGTGAACGTGTCGTCGTTAAGCGGCGTGCTGCAGGTCGCGCGCTCCCTGGCTGATGTGGCGAGCGCCGAGCAAGCGCAGATCTTCTTCGCCTCCCACTCGGTGCTGGGCAACGTCGCCCGCGGCTCGGAGCACTACTCCGGCGACAACGGCATGGACGAGTGGTCCGGCGTCGGCCACGTCGTGCTGGCGAATTGGAAGGACGTTGTCGCCTCGCTGGATGACTCGGTGCGCCGCGTGCCGGCAAGCGAACTCGACGCGACTGCGGTCAGCGCCGCTCAAAGCGCCATCGAATCCGCCGAGGCCGCCCGCGCGCAGGCGAAGCAGGCGGAAGAGTCCAAGGCGCGGGAGCAGGCCGCTGCCGCCGACCCGTACGACTCCACGCTGTGGGCCACCGCTGGCATCGACCCGGTGAAAATCTCGGTGCAGGGCAAAAGCGTCTACACGCTGCGCACCTACCTGGGCTCCACCCCGGTGTTCTTGGGCAAGTTCGGTGAGATCTTCACCTTCCCCACCGGCAAGCACCTCACCCGCTGGATCCTGGAGCACGACGACCACGACCTGGGTGGGGTATCCACCTGGCCGGATGTGGTCAGCGCGGCAAACGCCGGCACGCTGAAGGTCGAGGTCCACCCGGACAACTCCTATTCCTTCAACGGCCTGGCTGAGGACATTGCCAAGGGCGTCGACGCGGTGGACACCCAGCAGATGGCGAAGGCCTACGAGCTGCTTGCCGACGCCGCCGACTGGGCCAAGGACGACTCCCTCAACGAGTTTTTGCTGGCTAACCCACGCTTCCAGGACTACCTGGCGTACATGCTCGGCTCCACCGAGGCCGCCGGTTACGTGCCGTCGGCGCCGTTTACGGATAAGGCGCAGAGCTGGCGCGAGATGGAAGACCAGCTGATCAAGCGTTTCTCCAAGTTCTAGGTCGCACTCTTCGGCCGCCGCCACTGGTCATCTCTTAGAATGTGGTGCTATGACTGCCGACCAAGTCGATCCGCTCATCACGTCCATCTACCGCTGGTTTGACGTATCCGGCGTGCTGCTGATGGGCGTCATCGGCGGCACGCTCGCCCGCCACCGCGGCTACGACATCATCGGCTTCTTCTTCATCGCCATGCTGTCCGCCCTCGGCGGCGGCATGCTTCGCGACGTCCTGATCAACGAAGGCACCGTCGCCGCCATGAGCCAGCCGGAGTACCTCATCCTCGCGTTCACGGGCGCGCTGATCGCCCGCTTCACCTATTTCAAGGGCAAAGCCTGGGAGTTCCTCCAGAGTCACGGCGATGCGCTGGTGTCCGCGCTGTGGGCGTCGACAGGCGCATCGAAAGCGATCCAATACGGGCTGCCAATTCTGCCCACGATCATGATGGGCGTGTTTACCGCGACCGGCGGCGGCATGCTTCGCGACGTTGTCACCGGCGGCGTACCCTCCATCTTCGGCGACAACCAACCCACCGTCATCCCCGCGGTCGCCTGCTCGCTGATCACGCTGCTCGGCAGCGCCACCGGGTATATGGCGCTCGGCATGATCCTGGGACCCGTGGTGAGTTTTGCGCTGTTCCTCATCGGTTACTACGGCAACTGGCGTGTGTCCACCAACTCCGAATACGCCCCGGTAAACCAGGGCGCGGCCCAGGTGGCCACGCTGGCGAAGAAGGCGGAGCACCGCTCCCGCGCCGTCGCCCGCGAGCTGGAGCCGACGCGCGTGCGCTCCTGGCGCCACCGCCAGATGGAAAAGGCGCTGCAACGCCGGATCGAAAACGAGGTGAAGAAGGGCAAGCGCCGCTCCACCGCCCAGCACGAGGCGAACGATTTCCTCGAGGATTTCACCACCGAGTTCGCCGCGATCGACCCGTCGATGCTCGCTGAGGCGGGCATCCCGCAGCCCGAGTACGCCAAAGAGGAAGAGAGCCTGTTCGACGGCCTCGGCGTCGACCTCGCCGGCGACTCCTACGACGACTACGACGCAGAAACCCACACTACCGGCCAGTTCGAGGCCGTCGATCCGGAGACGGTGGCGATGCACAACGACATGTTGGACACGATCCTCGCCGACGAAAAACTCACCGACGAACTGATCGAACGCCTCGCCGCCCGCTACGCGCAACGCGATAAGGAGGCGTAGCGCGTGCCGCGCCACTGCCCCGCGTGTCCGGCGGCGTAGCATCAGTCCCTGTGCCTGGAAACGCTCATCTTTCACTCTGTCTCTCCGCGCTGCTGCTCAGCGCCCCGCTCGCGCTCGCTTCCCCGGCTGCCGCGCAAGAGCCCGATCCGCTGACGGAATGGCCCCTGGAGCCGGTTGAGGGCTACTTCGCCGACAACGGCGAATGGATCCCGCCTGTGCGCATCGAGGCACCCAACACCGATAATTGCCCGAACGCGCAGCACCCGCCCCGGGCCGTGTCCACCTCGGAGCGGCTCGCGCCGGGCGCGCCTACCCCACCCCCACTGCCGCAGGACTACGACGGCCCGTGCGGCATCAGCGCCCCGGCGGGCTACGAGGTCCCCGACGACGTCTACGCCTCGGCCTGGCTCGTCGCCGACGCGGACACCGGCGAGGTCGTGGCAATGAAGGATCCGCACGGGCGCTACCGGCCTGCGTCGGTGATCAAGGTGCTCCTCGCGCTCGTGGCCATCAATGAGCTCCCCCTGGACAAGCAGGTCACCGTCTCGGCGGAGTCCGCGGACCAGGAAGGCTCGCGCGCAGGCCTCGGCGCGGGCGGCACCTACACCGTCGACGACTTGCTGCACGGCCTGCTCATGTCGTCCGGCAACGACACGGCGCACGCGCTCGCCCAGGAGCTCGGCGGCGACGAGGAAACCCTGCGCAAGGTCAACGCGCTCGCCCACGAGTTGGGCATGCGCGACACCTTCGTCGCCTCCTACTCCGGGCTCGACGCCCCCGGCATGTCTTCTTCCGCCTGGGACCTGGGCCTGGCCTACCGCGCCGCCTTCAACAACCCCGTCTTCACGGCGACGGTCGACACGGAGTCCTACCCGTTTCCTGGCTTCGACGACACACCCGGCTTCGAGATGTGGAACGACAACCAGCTCTACCTGCAGGACCCGGACGGGATCGGCGGCAAGACCGGGTTCACCGACGACGCGAACCACACCTTCGTCGGCGCCGTCAACCACGACGGCCGCCGCCTTTTTGCCGTCGTCCTCGACACCACGATCGGTAAGCACCGCGCGTGGGGCCAGGCGCAGGAGCTGCTCCACGCCGCCTACCCGATCGCCGCAGGTGCGGGCGTCGCCTCGCTTATCGACGCCGCGCCAACCCCCACCCCCCCGCCTACTCCCACCCCGACCGCTGCCCCTGCAATAGAAGAAACACCGGCAACAATCCCGTGGCTGTCCATCGGGATCGTCGCCGGTGTCACCGTGCTCGCGCTTGTGGCGCTTGTGCTTAGTCTCGGGTCAAGAGGGAAACGACCCCGACACCGAGCGCGCCAATAGCCGCGCCAACACCGACCGCCTTGCCGGTACCAGTGCTGCGCGTTTCCTGGCGGGCGGCACCCGCGCGCACGTTAATCACTGCGGGCTCCGGCACCTCTGCCGGTGCCAGGCGCAGGCTCTCCTCCGTCGTCGCCGTCCAGGCGGAGACGTAGAGCACCACGCGCCAGATCAGGTACATCACGACCATCAACGAGATCAACGGGCCGAAGATGGCACCGGCCGGGTTGCCCGTCAGCGAGCTGATGATCACGCCGGCGAACTGCTTGATCACCTCGAAGATGACCGCGCCGAGCAGTGCGCCCTTCATACCGGATTTCACCGGCACCTTCGTGCGTGGCAGGAACATGACCACCCACAGCATGACCAGGAAGTTCGCCAGCACGCCGACGAGCAGGCCAACCACCCACACCAGCACACGAGCGCCCGGTACCTCGTCGAGACCGACGTACTCAAGCAGGGTATTAGTCCAGCTGGACACGCCCAGCGCCGTGACCGCAAACGCGACGACGAACAGGACGATCAGGCCAATGAGGCCGAGCAGGTCCCACAGCTTCTTCGTCACGAAGTTGCCGCCCTCGTCCGCGTCCAGGTTCCACATGGCGGACACACCGACGCGCAGGTTATTCATCCAGCCCAGGCCGGACCACAGGGTGGTGAGCAAACCGATCCCGGCCACGGCCCCGCGCTGATCAATCGCAGAGGCGATCAGGTCGTTAACCATCTCGCCCAAGTCCCCGTCAATGCTTTGGGTGACCTGATCCTGAATCTGCTGCATTAAGTCAGGCCGCGCGTTGAGGAAGAAACCAAGGCCAGCGAACACCAGCATCAAAAGCGGGAACAGCGACAGCACGGAGAAGTACGTCACTCCGGCGGCGAACTGGTTACCGCCCTGCGTAGCGAAGCGCTCGTTCATGCGCATCAGGTGGCCGACGGCCGGGGCCTTCTCCGCGAGCTCGTCAGCGGCGCCCTCCTGCTGCTGCTTCGTTGCGCGTTCGATGCCATGGTCGTCGGTGTACGCCTTGGTTGGCGACGTCGATGTTGCCATACGGCAGTCCTTCCTCAAGTTCAGTGAGCTGGTGTCAGGAACTCAATCGTAGAGGAAAGACGCAGCCGTCGATAAGCGAGCGCCTAGGCGCGCTTGAGAAAACCGGTCTTCTCGTAGACCTCGGCGAGCAAAGGCGCAGCCACCTCGCGGGCGCGGGCCGCACCGCGGGCCAGGATCGCCTCGAGCTCCGCGCGATCCGCCATCAGCTCCTCGTAGCGGGCGCGCAGCGGCGTGGTGAAGGCCTCGAGCGCGTCCGCGGTGTCCACCTTGAGCGCGCCGTAGCCCTGCCCCTCGTAGCCGGCGACCAGGTCGTCGATGGACTTGCCCGTCAGCGCCGACTGGATGACCAAGAGGTTCGACACGCCCGGCTTGTTCTCCTTGTCGTAGGCGATCACGCCGTCGGTGTCGGTGACCGCGGAGCGGATGCGCTTCGCCGAGGTCTTCGGCTCATCCAGCAGATTAATCAGGCCCTTCGGGTTCGCGCCCGACTTGCTCATCTTGGAGGTCGGATCCTGCAGGTCGTAAATCTTCGCCGCGCCCTCCGGGATGAAGCCCTCCGGCACCACGAAAGTCTCGCCGCGCTTCGCGTTGAAGCGCTCGGCCAGGTTGCGGGTCAGCTCCAGGTGCTGGCGCTGGTCCTCCCCCACCGGCACCAGGTGCGGCGAGTAGAGCAGAATGTCCGCCGCCATCAAGACGGGATAGGTAAACAGACCCACCGAAGTGCGATCCTGCCCCTGCTTCTGGCTCTTGTCCTTGAACTGCGTCATGCGGCTGGCCTCGCCAAAACCAGTCAGGCACTGCAGCACCCAGGTCAGCTCGGCGTGCTCCGGCACGTGCGACTGCACGAACAGCGTTGACTTCTCCGGGTCAATGCCCAGCGCAATCAGCTGCGCGCAGCCAGCGATCGTGCGCTGGCGCAGCTCATCCGGATCCTGCTCCACCGTGATCGCGTGCAGGTCGGGGATGAAGTAGAACGCCTCATAGTCGTCCTGCAGGTCGATCCACTGCTTGAGCGCACCCAGGTAGTTCCCCAGGTGGTAGGAGTCGGCGGTGGGCTGGATTCCGGAAAGGACGCGTTGCTTCGACATGGCTCCTTAGTCTATCCGTAGCGCGGGCGGAAGAGCGGGTTTGGGTGGGAAAACTCCCGGCGGTTCAGTCTCCGCCGCCCTTCACTTTGGCCAGACGCACCACTAGGGTTTTGGCATGACAAACGCGCCGTTGGACAAATCAGGAGCGGAGCTGAGCTCGCGTCCCAGAGTGGCGGAAAGAGGCTGCTGAACTGGACGCAGCAATCCGACTTTACTGAGCCCTCCAGGATCTCTAACGCTCCAACCACTCCGAGCGCAGCAGCCCGTGGCGGGAGCAGCAGGCCTCCCACCCGAAGGGGCTGATTTTCACCACCATGCGGCGCTCGCAGACCGGGCAGATCCGCGGCGCGTCGTAGGGGCGGTTCGGGTTGACGGGCAGCTGGAGCTCGCCGGACAGGATGGCGTCGGCAAGTTCAGTGCTGTCGGGTACGCGCATTAGAGGGCCTTGATGGTGTCGTAGAGCGCGCCGTGGCCGGACTTCATCTTCTGGCCGACCGGGGTGATGCCCAGGTCGAGCACGCGGTCAACGGCCTCGCGGTCCTGCTCGATCGGGCGGCCCAGGGTGGTCAGGTAGTTGCCGCCGATAATCGCGTTGGCGCCGCCAAGGAGGCCGGCTTCGGTGCCGTCGTCACCAAGCGCGAGCTCGGTGCCGCCGGCAAAGCGCAGCTGGGCGGTCGGCATAGCCAGGCGGAACGCGGCCACGGCGCGCAGCGCCTCGCCCTGCGGAACCAGCGGGCGGTCCTCAAACGGGGTGCCCGGGCGCGGGTCGAGGAAGTTCATCGGAACCTCGTGCGGCTCGATCTCGGCGAGCTGGGCAGCGAACTCGGCGCGCTGCTCCAGGGACTCGCCCAGGCCGATGATGCCGCCGCAGCAGGTCTCCATGCCCTCTGCCAGCACGTACTCGAGGGTGTTCTTGCGCTCCTCCCAGGTGTGGGTGGTCACCACGTTGGGGAAGAAGGACTTCGCGGTTTCGAAGTTGTGGTTGTAGCGGGACACGCCCATCTGCTTGAGCTGGCGTGCCTGGTCCTGGGTGAGGATGCCCAGGGAGGCGGAAATAGAGATGTCCACTTCCTCTTGGATGGCGGTGACCGCTTCGGCGACCTGGTCGAGCAGCTGCTGGGTCGGGCTCTTCACGGCGGCGACGATGCAGAACTCGGCCGCGCCCATCTTCTCGGATTGCTTGGCGGCCTCGACGAGCTCGTTGATGTCCAGGGTCACGGCGCGGACCGGGGACTCGAATAGGCCGGACTGGGAGCAGAAGTGGCAGTCCTCGGGGCAGCCGCCGGTCTTCAGGGAGATGATGCCCTCGAGCGAGACGTCCACGCCGCAGTGCTTGATACGGGTTTCGTGCGCGATCTCCAGCAGTTCCTTCAGGTCCTCGTCCGGAACTCGGAGGACCTGGAGGATCTCCTCCTGGTTCAGGCCTTCGCCCTTTTCCAGGGCCTTTTCGCGGGCGATATCAAGAATTGGTGCATGTGACATGGGTAATACTCCGTTCTCAATGTAATGACTGACAAAAGGCTACCGCATACCTTGAACACCGTTCAGTCAATCCCCGAAAAAAGCCCCGCCTCCCCAAATCTGGGGGCGGGGCGCGCGTCTTAGTTTTCTGAGCCGCGGCGCTCGCTGTTCGGAGGCAGCCGCATCTTCCGCAGGCCCCGGTACGCCGTCCGGGCACCCGGGATGCGGCGGGCACGCTGATACAAAAACGTGGTCAGCGCATCGCGGGGGTCGTAGGCGGCCGCAGCCTCCTCGTCGTACTCGTAGACGGGCAGGCTCCAGCCCCGCTTCAGGGAGAGCAGGCGCACTCCGAGGACTGCCGCCAGTGTGGCCAAGATGACCACCCATTCGTGCGCGCCCAGCCAGTCAAGCCCCCACCACACCATGACGCCGATGACGGCGGCCGAGGCGTACATCTCCTTGTGGAAGACGAGCGGGACGCGGTCCGAGAGCACGTCGCGGAGCACGCCGCCGAACACGCCCGTGGTCACTGCCGCCACGCACGCGATGATGAAGCCGTGCCCGTGACTCACCGCGGTCTGGATGCCCAGCACGGCGAAGGTGGCCAGCCCGATCGCATCGGCGACGAGGAAGCTGCGCCGCAACCGCACCATCAACCAACTGATCCGCACCGTCACAGCCGCGGCGATAATCACGGTGAGCAGGTAGAGCGGCTGTTCGACCCACGTGACCGGGTAGGTCCCCAGGACGACGTCGCGGACCGTGCCGCCGCCGAGCGCGGTGAGCGCGCCCAGGGTGATCACACCGAACAGATCCATGCGCATCCGGCCTGCCGCCACCGCCGCGGTCATGGCCTCGGCAATAATGCCGATGAGGTAGAGGATGACCAGCAGGTGCTCAGTGCTGAAGCCGGCGAAAAAATCAGCGATCATGCTCAGCCCTCCGCGTACTCCACCAACAGCGGCGAGTGGTCCGACCAGCGCAGCTCCACCGCCTCCGCCTTTTCCACCCAGCTGCGCTGGGCCCGCGCGAGCATGTCGGCAGTGGCCGCCTGGTAGTCGATGCGCCACCCCGCGTCGTTATTAAAAGCCTGACCGCGGTACGTCCACCACGTGTACGGCGCAGCGTCCGGCGACAAGCGACGGGCCACGTCGAACCACACCGGCTCGGTCGCAGCGGTACGCGCAGCGGACACGGTGCCGGTCGTGCCGTACTCGACCGCGCCCGCCCAACCGGCCACGTCTTTGTCCTCTATATCCTGTGCCTCCTCGTCCGGGAACGCGCCGAACACCGAGTCCATAAACGCGCGCTCCGAGGGCAGGAAGCCGGATTTCTTCCGGTTGCCCTTCCAGTTCTTCAGGTCCTCGCGGCGGTGGCAGATGTTCCAGTCGCCGCCGATCACCATCTGCGGGTACTGCACGGCCCACTCGCGAAGCAGCGGCTCGAAGCGGTCCAAGAACTCGTATTTTTCGTCCTGCTTCGCGGTCTCGGCCGCGCCCGACGGCAGGTACAGCGAGGCGACGCGCTCTCCGCCCGGCAGGGTGGCGGCGATGAGTCGGCCGGCGGTTTCGAAGCCGGGGAGGCCGATCTGGGCGTCGATAAGCGGGCGCTTCGACAAAATGCCAACCCCGGCCCGCCCCTTGGCCTCGGCGGGTGCGACGAGAAGCTCCCAGCCCTCCTCCAGCGCCGGGGCGAGGGCGGCGCGCGCCTGCTCCTCGGTCGCGCGGACCTCCTGCATCAGCACCACCTCGGCCGGGGTGTGCCGCAGCCACTCCAACATCCCGAGATTGCGCTCGTTGCGGACCTTCGTAGCGGCCCGAATCCCGTTGACATTCACAGAAGCGATAGTGAGACTCATGCCCCCGAGACTACCTATTACAGGACAAGCGGTATGCAAAAGCTGTACGCTGAAGAGTTGAATACTGCCAACCTGAGTTATGAGGAGCACAATGGCTAAGATCATCTGGACTCGCACCGACGAAGCGCCGCTGCTGGCGACATACTCCCTCAAGCCGATCGTGGAGGCTTTCGCTTCCCGCGCCGGCATCGACGTGGACACCGCCGACATCTCGCTCGCCGGCCGCATCCTCGCGCAGTTCCCGGACCGCCTCGGCGACAAGAAGGTCGACGACGCGCTCGCACAGCTCGGCCAGCTGGCGAAGACGCCCGAGGCCAACATCATTAAGCTGCCGAATATCTCCGCTTCCCTGGTGCAGCTGAAGAAGGCCATCGCTGAACTGCAGGCCGCGGGCTTCGACATCCCGGATTACGAGGACGCGCAGGAGAAGTACGACGCCGTCAAGGGCTCCGCCGTCAACCCGGTACTGCGCGAGGGCAACTCGGATCGCCGCGCGCCGGAGGCCGTGAAGAACTACACCAAGAAGCACCCGCACTCCATGGGCGAGTGGTCGAAGGACTCCAAGACCAACGTCGCCACCATGGACGCCGGCGACTTCCGCCACAACGAGAAGTCCGTCATTATCCCGGCCGAGGACACCCTCACCATCAAGATGACCGACGGCACCGTGCTCAAGGAGGGCCTGAAGGTCCAGGCCGGCGAGGTCATCGACGGCACCTTCATGTCCGCGAAGGCGCTCGACGCTTTCCTCGAGGAGGCCGTCAAGCGCGCCAAGGAAGAGGGCGTGCTCTTCTCCGCGCACCTGAAGGCCACCATGATGAAGGTCTCTGACCCGATCATCTTCGGCCACGTCGTGCGCGCCTACTTCAAGCCCGTCTTTGACAAGTACGGCGAGGAGCTTTTGGCGGCTGGCCTGAACGGCGAGAACGGCCTCGGTGCCATCCTCGACGGCCTGTCCGAGCTGGAGAACGGCGAGGAGATCCGCAAGGCCTTCGAGCAGCAGCTTGTCGACGGCCCGGCGCTCGCCATGGTCAACTCCCACAAGGGCATCACCAACCTGCACGTGCCGTCGGATGTGATCATCGACGCCTCCATGCCGGCCATGATCCGTACCTCCGGCCACATGTGGAACGCCGACGACCAGGAGCAGGACACCCTGGCCGTCATCCCGGACTCCTCCTACGCTGGCGTCTACCAGGCTGTTATCGACGACTGCCGCGCCAACGGTGCCTTCGACCCGACCACCATGGGTACCGTCCCGAACGTCGGCCTCATGGCGCAGAAGGCTGAGGAGTACGGCTCCCACGACAAGACCTTCAAGATCCCGGCCGACGGCACCGTCCAGGTCGTCAACTCCGCAGGCGACGTGCTGATCGAGCACGATGTCGAGGCCGGCGACATCTGGCGCGCCACCCAGACCAAGGACGCCCCGATCCAGGACTGGGTCAAGCTGGCCGTCAACCGCGCCCGCCTCTCCGGCATGAAGGCCATCTTCTGGCTCGACGAGGAGCGCGCGCACGACCGCAACCTCATCGACCTGGTGAACAAGTACCTGCAGGACCACGACACCGAGGGCCTGGACATTTCCATCCAGTCCCCGATTGAGGCCACCAAGACCTCCGTCGAGCGCATCCGCCGCGGCGAAGACACCATCTCGGTGACCGGCAACGTGCTGCGTGACTACAACACCGACCTGTTCCCGATCCTCGAGCTGGGCACCTCCGCGAAGATGCTCTCCGTCGTCCCGCTGATGGCTGGCGGCGGCCTGTTCGAGACCGGTGCCGGCGGCTCCGCCCCGAAGCACGTCCAGCAGGTCCAGGAGGAGAACCACCTGCGCTGGGACTCGCTTGGCGAGTACCTCGCACTGGCTGAGTCCTTCCGCCACGAGAAGAACACGAACGGCAACGAGCGCGCCGGCGTCCTGGCTGCCGCGCTGGACAAGGCCACCGAGCAGCTTCTCGACGAAGGCAAGTCCCCCTCCCGCAAGGTCAATGAGATCGACGACCGTGGCTCCCACTTCTGGCTCTCCCTGTTCTGGGCAGAGGCACTGGCCGCCCAGACCGACGACGCCGAGCTGGCCTCCGTGTTCGAGCCGATCGCCAAGGACCTGCGCGACAACGCCGAGACCATCGACGCAGAGCTCCTGGACGCCCAGGGCAACGCTGCCGACCTTGGCGGCTACTACTGGCCGGACGAGGAGAAGACCTCCGCGGTCATGCGCCCGTCCGCAACGTTTAACAAGATCATCGACGCGCTGGAGAAGTAAGCGTTAGGTCTTCACTGTCCAGGCCCCGGTCGCTGCGTTTTCGCGGCGGCCGGGGCTGTTTTCTTGCTCCGTAACCGGAAAAGGGTGCCAAAACGACCCCAGAACACCCCCAAAACCTTCGCTGCCTGCGGAAACGTTTTCTTGCCTCTTTCTTGCTTCTAGAGGATACTTGAGGCATGTCGCCACTTAATTCCACGTCGGAGCCTCAACTCATTGCCAGGATTAAACGATTCCTCGCTTTGCCTGCGGAACTCCCCTGGCTGGAGTTTAAGGAAAACAGCGCCACGACCGGCCCGGAGATCGCCAAATACGTGAGTGCGCTGGGCAACTCGGCACGCCTTCATGATGAACCAGCAGGCTATCTGATCTGGGGTGTAAGTGACGCTCATGAGATCGTAGGCACTTCGTTCCAATGGGAGACCACGAAAGGCAAGGGCAACGAAGACCTTTTCCCGTGGCTGCAGCGTGTAGTCTCCCCCACGCCAACTCTCTCCTTCGAGGCGGTCACAATCGAAGGCAAAACTGTGGTACTCCTCCGGATTCCGGCTGCACTCTCGGCCCCTTACGCCTACGACGGAACTCGGTACTTCCGACAGGGCAGTTACACCAAGAACCTGATGGACTTTCCAGATCGCGAACGCGAGTTGTGGAGGAAGCTCAACCAGTTCGAGTTTGAAACCAGCAATGCCGCAGAAGGCCTCGAGCCCGAAGAGATCACCGAGCTCCTCTCCTCCGACGCTTTCTTCAACAACCGGCCGGAATTGCCGCGCAATGTTGGCAGCGCCCTCGTCGACACAATGCGAGCGGCGGAAGCGATTACATATTCCCACGAATCGGGCTGGTGCATTCCCGCTTGGTCCGCACTGATGTACGCGCGCTCCCTCAAAGACTTCCCTCAGCTCGCCAGCTTGGCCCCACGCGTGATGCATTTCGACGACACGTCGAGGAAACAGCTGCAACGAGAGTGGGAGTTTGATGAGGGATACGCCACGTCGTTTAGCAAGATTGTCACCTTGGTGAACACAGTAAGGCCTGGTGGGGAGACCATCGATTCAAGCGGACGCCGAGTTGAAACTCCGCTGCTACCGACGGTGGCATTTCGCGAAGTGTTTGCGAATGCGCTCATGCACCAGGACCTAGAGCAGCGCGGTCAATACTTAACCGTTGAGGTGTTCAGTGATCGAGTCGAAGTGACCAACCCTGGAACCCCGTTAGTCGATCCCCAGCGTTTTATTGACTCGGCTTCTACAACTCGCAATCCACGCCTCGGCGAAGCGCTTCGCCTGGCACACTTCGTCGAGCAACGTGGAAGCGGTTGGGACAAGATCGTTGCATCGCTGGAAGCAGAGCACTTTCCGCCGGCGCTCATTCGATCAAATGGCACAACCACCGTCACGCTGAGTGCCTACCGCCCGTTCAAGCTGATGACTACGGATGAAAAGATCGAAGCTGTCTACCAGCATGCGTGTCTTGGCTTTCTGGATAATCGCGCCGTCACGAATGCATCGGTGCGAAGTCGCTTCGGTCTCAGGGATACGCAGACCGCCCAGGCGACCCGTCTCATTAACGCGACTGTGGATGAAGGCCTCATCCGGCTCTACGACCCGAATGCCGGAGCTCGCAACCGCCGCTATGTCCCTTTCTGGGCCGAGTAGTTTTCTTGCTCGGTAACCGGGAAAGGGTGCCAGAATAGCCCGAAAACCACTCCAAAAACTCTCCTACCTGGAGAAACGTTTTCTTGCCTCTTTCTTGCTTTTTGGGCGGGTTCCAGGGGATCCGCCCCGCGCTCAAGCCGCGAAGACCTACCCCGCGTTGCGCAGCGCTGTGGCGAGACCGTTCATGGTGACCTGAATCGTCTTGGAAACGAGGAAGGTTTCGTCGCCGGCGCGGTAGCGGCGCAGCAGCTCGAGCTGCACGGCGTTGAGCGGCAGCAGGTATGGGTAGCGGCGCTTCAGTGAGCGGGCCTGGCGCTGGTTCTCGGCGACGAGATCAGCGTGGCCGGTGATGCGGAAGTAGACCTGCTTGGTGTGCTCGAACTCTTCGGCGATGAGCGTGTAGATGCGCTCGGCCACCTCGCGGTCTTCCACCAGGTCGGCGTAGAGGCGGGCCAGCGACAGCTCAGCCTTGGCCATGACCTGGGCCATATTCGAAAGTACGGAGCGGAAGAAGGGCCAGTCGCGGTAGAGTTCGCGCAGGTCATCCCAGCGTGCTTCGCTCTCGCCTGCCCAGCGCTCGACGGCGGTGCCGACGCCGAACCAGCCGGGCACGTTGGTGCGCGACTGCGCCCAGGACAGGACCCAGGGGATGGCGCGCAGGTCGGAAATCGCGGTGGTCTGTTTGCGCGACGCGGGGCGGGAGCCGAGGTTGAGCTCGCCGATCTCGTGCAGCGGGGTGGATTGGGTGAAGTAGTCGATGAAGCCGGGGTCGCCGATGAGTTCGTTGTACTTTTCGCCGGAGTAGGCGGCGAGTGTGCGCATGATGTCGTAGGCACGGGTCGGGTCGGCGATCGGTTCAGTATCCAGGAGAGAGGCCTCAAGGGTGCCGGCAACGAAGGCCTCGAGGTGACGGCGCGCGGTCTCGGGCGAGCCATACTTAGCGGAGATGATCTCGCCCTGCTCGGTGATGCGGATGGAGCCAGCGACGGCGCCCTTGGGCTGGGCGAGGATGGCGTCGTAGGTGGGCCCGCCGCCGCGGCCGACTGCCCCGCCGCGGCCGTGCGCGAGCCGAAGGCGGATGCCGTGTCGGTTGCAGAGTTCGACGAGGGCGAGTTCGGCGTCGTAAAGCGCCCAGTTGGCCTGCAGGTAGCCGCCGTCCTTGTTGGAGTCGGAGTAGCCGAGCATGACCTCCTGGACGTCGCCGCGGGCGCGCAGGTGTTCGCGGTAGAACGGCAGCGACCAGAGGTCCTCGAGGATGCGGGCGCCGTGCGCGAGGTCCTCGATGGTCTCGAACAGCGGCACAACGTTGACGCTGCCCAGGCCGACCTCTTTGAGTAGGACCATGGGCTCGAGGATGTCGGAAACCGTCCCGGTCATGGCGATGATGCACTGCGCGATCGCGCCCTGGCCCAAGTCCTGGACGGCACGAGCGGCGGCGGTGAGGATGCCCATTTCCTTGCGCGTGTCGTCGCTAAGCTGGGCCGAGGCGCGCAGCAGCGGGCGCGGGGTGCGCAGCTCCTCGACGAGCATCTCCACGCAGTCCTCCTCGGAAAGCGCGGCGTAGTCCTCGCACACGCCGGCGACCGAGAGCACCTCGGCTACGACCTTCTCGAAGGATTCGGAGTTTTGCCGCAGGTCGAGCGTGTAGAGGTGGAAGCCGAAGGTGGTCACGGCCGAGCGCAGGCGGTTCAGCCGGTCGTTGGCGATGATCGCGCCGCCGTGGGCGCGCAGCGAGGCGTCGATCACGTCCAGGTCGGCGAGCAGCTCCCCCGGGTCCGCGTAGGGCGAGTCCGCAGTCGCCGAACCGGCGAGCTGCTCGCGGGTGGCGGCGACGCGGTGGCGGATGCCGTAGATGGCACGGCGGTAGGGCTCATCGACGCGGGACTCGGCGGTGTTGTTGGCGGCGTCGGCAAGCTGCGAAAGCTCCGCCGAGCAGGTGGAATAGCGGTCTGAGAGGGACAGCTCGCGCTCCAGCTCGCCCAGCTGGTCGATGTAGTGCGCGAGGACCGTGTCTGCGGCCTGGCAGGTGGCGTACGTGAGCGTTTCGGCGTTCACGTAGGGGTTGCCGTCGTGGTCGCCGCCGATCCAGGAACCGGGGCGCATCACGGGGGTGAGCGAGAGGTCGCGGTCGAAGGTGTCTCGCAGTTCGTAGCGGATCGCGCGGTTGAGCGCCGGGATCTGCTCAAGCAGGGAGAGTTTGTAGTAGCGCAAGCCGACGTCGATCTCGTCCTCCAGGCGCGGGCGCGCGATACGGATGAGCGCGGTTTGCCACAGCAGGGTCATGCGCAGTTCCATCTCGCGCTCGATGGCGGCCGGGTCGGCGCCGGCGTGGAGTTCGCTGAGCAGGCGCTTGATGTGCGTCTGAGTGTCAAAGACGGTGCGGCGGCGGGTCTCGGTGGGGTGCGCGGTGAGCACCGGGGAGACCTGCGCCCCGGCAACCAAATCGGCGACCTTATCGGCGTCCACGCCGCTCTCTTTCAGGTGCGCAAAGCTGGTGCGCAGCGAGACCGGCGCGGCTGCCTTTTCGTCGTCGAGGTCCTCGACCAGGTTGGTCAAAAGGGCGAAGTGGCTAAACGCGCGCGCGACCAGGTTCATCTTCGTGATGTCCATGTCGCGAAAGACGGCGAGCAAGTCTTCCGGGGTGGCGTCCCCGTGGGCGATGTCGAAGGCGGTGCGCCGGGTGGATTCGACCAGGTCAAAGATCTCCTGGCCTTCCTGCTCGGCGAGCACGCGGCCGAGCACCCGGCCCAAAAGTCGGATGTCTTCGCGGACGTGATCGGCGGGCTGGACGGACACGGAGGTCTCCTTTGACTAAGGCGCAGCTCAAGCGGCACTCAAGCGGCGCGGACGTGACGTGCTAGTTAAGGTAGTCTAGATCACACCTCCTGTCTCGGGAACGGAGGTCACACCATCGCGAGCTGGGGTATCTGCGAGATTTTTATTCAGCCCCTTAACTCGCAAAACAGACCGCTTGGTTCATTTTGCACCGACCGCACATTACGGTCGGGAGCCATGAGCAACTACGACAACTCCAACGCCAACGAGTGGGCCTTCGCCACCCGCTCCATCCACGCAGGCCAAACCGTCGACTCCGATACCGGCGCGCGCAACCAGCCGATTTACATGACCACGAGCTACGTCTTCGACGACGCGCAGCACGCGGAGAACCGCTTCAACCTCTCGGACGCAGGCCCGATCTACACGCGCCTGACCAACCCCACCCAGCAAGCGCTGGAGGACCGCCTCGCTTCCCTGGAGGGCGGCGTCGCTGCCCTCGCTTTCGCCTCCGGCATGGCCGCGGAGACCGCCGCGATCCTCAACCTCGCCTCGGCTGGTGACCACATCGTCACCTCGCCGCGCCTCTACGGCGGTACGGAGACCCTCTTCCAGGTCACGCTGCCGCGCCTGGGCATCGACGTCACCTTCGTGGACAACCCGGACGACCCGGCCAGCTGGCAGGACGCCGTTAAGCCCAACACCAAGGCGTTTTACGGCGAGACCTTCGGCAACCCGATCGCGGATGTGCTGGACATCCCGGCCGTGGCCGAGGTTGCGCACGCGAACCAGGTGCCGCTGATCGTGGACAACACGATGGCCACCGCCGCCCTGGTGCGCCCGCTCGAGCTAGGTGCTGACATCGTCGTGGTCTCCACCACGAAGTTCTACACGGGCAACGGCGCGGCCATCGGCGGCGCGATCATCGACGGCGGCAACTTCGACTGGACCGTCCAGCGCGACGGCAAGGACGTCTTCCCCTACTTCACCACCCCGGACCCGGCCTACCACGGCCTGAAGTACGCCGACCTGGGCGCGCCCGCCTTCGCGCTCAAGGCCCGCGCCGGTCTGCTGCGCGACACCGGCGCCGCCATCTCCCCGTTCAACGCGTGGGTCGCGCTCCAGGGCCTGGACACGCTCCAGCTGCGCGTGAACAAGCACAACGAGAACGCCGCGGCCGTCGCCGAGTTCCTCGCCGGCCACGAAAAGGTTGCCAAGGTCAACTACGCCGGCCTGCCGGATTCCCCGTACAAGGCCGTCAAGGAGAAGCTCGGCATCGAGCACACCGGCTCCGTGCTCTCCTTCGAGGTCGCGGGCGATCCGGACGACCGCACCAACGCCTGGGCGTTCATCGACGCGCTGAAGCTGCACTCCAACCTGGCCAACATCGGCGACGTCCGCTCCCTCGTCGTCCACCCGGCCTCCACCACCCACTCGCAGTCCACCCCGGAAGGCCTCAAGCGCGCGGGCATCAGCCAGGCCACGGTCCGCCTGTCGGTTGGTATTGAGGACATCACCGACATCATCGACGACCTCAAGCGCGGTTTCGCGGCGATCTAGATGCACACTCTCGCCCCGGAAGGTCAGCTCGCGGTCGTCGATATCGGCTCGGTGCACACCGAGGCCGGTGCCCAAATCGACGAGGTGCAGATTGCTTATCGACGCTGGGGCGAACCGGCCGGTGACCCCCACGGCAGCAACAACATCCTCCTCGTCGAGCACGCCCTGACCGGCGACACGGACGCCTCCGACTGGTGGTCCGAAGCCATCGGTCCGGGCAAGGCCCTCGACACGGACCGGTGGTGCGTGATCTGCACCAACGCGCTGGGTTCCTGCTACGGGTCGACTGGGCCAGCCTCAGCGCACCCGGACGCCGACGGCACGGCCTGGGGCTCGCGCTTTCCGGCCGTGTCCATCCGCGACATGGTGCAGGCCGAACACCGGTTCTTAGGCGAGCTCGGTTTCTCCCGCGTCCACGCCGTCCTCGGAGGCTCCATGGGTGGCGCCCGCGCGCTCGAGTGGACGCTGCTGCACCCGGAGCAGGTGGACTACGCCCTGGTCATCGCCGTGTCCGCGCGCGCGAGCGCCTGGCAGATCGGCGTGCAGACCGCGCAGATCACCTCGATCACGCACGATCCCGCCTGGCAAGGCGGCGACTACCACGGCACCGGCCGCTCCCCCGACGCTGGCCTCGCCGCCGCGCGCCGCCTGGCGCACCTGACCTACCGCGGCGAGATGGAGATCGACGAGCGCTTCGGCACCTCCGCCCAAACCGGCGAGAACCCACTCGGCCCCTACCGCGCCGACGGCGAGCGCTTCGCCGTCCAGTCCTACCTGGAGCACCAGGGCCGTAAGCTCACCGAGCGCTTCGACGCTGCCTCCTACGTCACGCTCACCGAGGCGCTCAACCGCCACGACGTGGGCCGCGGGCGCGGCGGGCTGAACAAGGCGCTGGCCTCATCGACGGTGCCCACCATGATCGTCGGCGTGGACACCGACATCCTCTACCCCTATCACCAGCAGGAGCACCTCTCGCGCAACCTGGGCAACCTGCTGGCAATGTCGAAGCTGTCCTCCCCCGTCGGCCACGACGCCTTCCTCGTGGAGGCGCGCCAGATGGACCGCGTGCTGCGCAACTTCATCGCGCTGACGCACGAAACCCCGTCCGCGCACGACGTCGCGGTCACGCGCGGGGATTATGACATATAGGAGATGTCCACGGTGGCGTCGTCAAGCGCGGCGCACAGGCTCGCGCTGCCCATCCCCACCCAGCTGATGGGCACCGCCGCCTCCAGCTGCAGACGCTCGTGAACGTGCCCGAGCGCCCAGGCGTCGTAGCCACAGGCCTCGAGCTCCGCGACGCTGCAGGGCAGGCAAGGGTTGTTGGAATACTCGCCGGTGACGGAGGAGTGCAGGAGTCCGAGGTTGGGAGCGCCGTCGACAGGCTGCGGGAACGAAGGCACAAGCCGGCGCGGGTCGCGGTCGACCTCGACGGCGGCGGTGTGCAGCGCCCACTCGCCTGCCCGCAACGTCTGCGGGCGCGGACCGGCGACCGCGACGCCGCGCGGGATCACGTCGGAAAGGTCGTGGTGCACGTCGTGGTTGCCGGCGATGAACACGGTCGTGTCGAAGAGCTCACAGGCGCGGTTGAAGAAGCGGGTGACCTCGTCGAAGGTGGCGTCTGTGAACCGTTTGCGGTCGATGACGTCGCCAAGCATCACCATGTGCCCCGCCCCAGCTTGCGCCCCGCGCTGCAGCGCCTCGAGCGCCCAGTCAATGCCCGGGCCGGTTTTCTTCGCGCCCGACTGCGGGCGGCCGAGGTGGATGTCTGCGAGGACGAGAAGTGGTGCGGTCATTACCCCAGGCTAACGCGCGTGGCGGGACTGCCACCACCGCACGCACACGAGCACGATGGTGGAGGTGCCAACGCCGATGAGCGTCATCGCCATCGCCTCTGCGCGATGTCCTTGGTCGTACTGGTTCATGATCCAGGGCGCGAGCAGGTTGATGTTGCTCGGGCGGATCAGCGAGGACATCACCAGCTCGCGGATGCCCACGAAGAATGCAAGCAGCCAACCGGCGAACAGCCCGGGCGCGAGCAACGGCACGGTGACGCGGGCAAAGGTCTGCCACGGCGTGGCACCGCAGATCGCGGCCGCCTCGAGCATGGTGGGCGACATGGATGCCGCTGAGGTTTTCACGTTCTGCACCGCCATTGGGGTGAACAGGACCGTAAACGCCATGACCAGGATGAACTGCGTGCCGTACGGCGTCCACGGCAGGCTCGGCGAGTTCCACAGGAGGATAAAGCCGATGGCCAGGACGATCCCCGGCAGCGTGTCGGGGGCGACGGCGAGAAAATCGGTCACCTTCGCCAGCGCGCCGCGCTTCCGCATCGTCATGAGCGTGACCGCCAGGCCGAGCAGCACGGCTGTGGTCGCGCCGATCGCGCCCAGCACGATGGAGCGGGTGAGCGCCTCCTGCGCGGACGGCATCGCCAGCACGATCCCGAAGTAGTCAAACGTGAGGTTGTCCAGGGTCGGTGCCTTAGACCGCAGAATCGTCATCGCCGCCAGAACGATCGAGATGTATGGAATGAACACGGAAAGCGCAAACACGACGAAGCTGTAGATCCACGCCAGCGCCATTGCGCTTCTCGACGCCCGCAGCCGCACCGGCCGCGCAGCCCGCCCACCACCGGTGAGGTCTTTCCGGCTCGCCCATTGCTGGATCGCCCACGCGGTCACGCCAAGGGCGAACAGCACACTTGAGGTGGCGGCCGCGTTGGAGAAGCTCAGCGGGTCGATCGTGACGTCCTCGTAGATAGAGGACACGAGCACCTTGTAGCCAATCGCGTTGCCCAAGGTCACCGGGGTGCCGAACTCGCCGGCTGCCTTGATGAAGACGATGAGCGCGCCCAGCGAATAGGGCCTAATCACCATCGGGGCGATGATGCGCGAGCACTGCTGCCAGCGGGATGCGCCCGCCACCTGCGCCATCTCCAGCTGCGAGGCGGGAATCCCCGCGAAGCAGTTGCGCAAGATGAGGTACAGGAATGGGAACAGTTCCGCCGCCATGATGAACCCCATGCCCCACACGGAGTAGATCGCGTCGTGAGCGAGGCTGCCGAGGGCCTCGCCCAGCAGCATCTCGGCCACGCCGCGCACGCGGGTGAAGTCCATCCACGCCATCGCGGCCGCGAACGGCGGGGTCATAAACGGCACCATGATGAGCACCTCGACCCACTCGGCCTTGCGCATGGGCGTCCAGGCGCGGAAGAGCGCGAGCGGTGCAGCGAAAAGGGTGGCGAAGAACACCACGATCAGCGAGAGCACCACCGTGTTGCCGAGCACCCCGAGCATCTCGGGTTCCGCCAGCGTCCCCAGCGCCGAGGGCTCCTCGCGATACCCGGTCACCGCGGTGACCAGTACCGATGCAAGTGGGACGGCGACGAGCACAAGCAGGATCAGCAGCACCGGGTAGATGCCGAGACTTAAGCGCCTGCGGCGCTTGGTGGGGCGGGCTTGGTTGGTGGCCGGCGCGGTGGTCGTCGTCAAGTGTCTCTCGCTTCTCGCACGGGCAGCGCATCACGCGCCGCAGGGTTTTACAGGTAGCGCTCCGCGAACTGCTCGCGGACGTTCTTGGACTCGGAGGAGATGGCCTCCCAGTCGTCAGAGATCTGCGCGATATCGGCGAGCTTCGGGCTTTCCTTCGGCTCGACCTCCGGGTTTGCCGGGATCATGTACTTGGATGCGGAGATCTCCTGCGCTTCCTCGGAGAACATGAAGTCCACGAAGGCCTTTGCGGCCTCCTTGTTGTCGGAGGTCTTCATGATCATGACCGGGCGCGGGGACACAGTGGTGCCCGACAGAGGCAGGTTGATCTCCAGGGATTCACCCTTGTCCTTCTTGGAGTAGCCGGAGTAGTCCACGCCACCCAGCACGACGCCCTTGGAACCGGAGGTGACCTTGTCCAGGGCCGGGCCGTTCGCGCCCTCAACGATCATGCCGTTGTCAAAGAGCTTGTCAAAGAGCTCCCAGGTCTTGTCCTCACCCCACTCGGCGACCATGGCGGCGAGCAGGTCAGCCGCGGTGCCCGACTCGCGCGGATCCGGCATGATGACCAGGTCCTTGTACTTCGGGTCGGCCAGGTCCTCCCAGTCGGTCGGTGCCTCGTCGATGACGTCGGTGTTGGCGATGAGCGTCAGCGCGGAACCGTCGCGGCCGTGGAAGGTATCGTCCGGCGCGTTCCAGTCCGGGTTGGAGTTCTCGATGTTGGCCGGCTTATAGGGCTCCAGCGCGCCATCTTCCGCCTGCTTGGAGGCCGCCTTCCAGGACGCGAGGTAGACCACGTCAGCCTGCGGGTTGGCTTCTTCCGCCTTAAGCTTGGCGGTGATCTTGCCGGTGGTGTCGGCAAACACGTTGACCTTCACGTCGGTGCGCTCCTCGAACGCCTCGACTAGCGCGTCGGTCAGGCCCTGCGGGTTCGCCGAGTAGTAGTCCAGCTCGCCGGAAAGCCCTTCCGGTGCCTCCCACTTGGCGGCGGAGGTTTCGCTCTGCGCGGCACCAGTGGATTCTGCGGACTCGTCGACGGACTCGACGGAGCCGCAGGCGGTCATGGTCAGCGCCGCAGCAACACCTGCGATAACGGCAGCAAACTTCTTCATCTTCTTCTCCTTGAGAGTTTTGGTCTTCGCAGGCAGACGCGCCTGTGAGGAAACGTGAATTTACGGGTTGGTCACGGTCAGCAGGACGGTGTCGCCGCGGCCAATCGGCGCGCGGGTGTACGCCAGCCACGGCTCGGGTGCTCCATCGACAAGACAGCGGATTTCGTACCGGCCGCCGGTGTATTGGCGCTCGACGACCTCACCCAGGATGGAGTTCTCCGGATACGAGACCGGGCGCTTTCCATCCTCCAGCACCGTGACCTGGACATTTTCGGGCCGATTGTCCGGCAGCGTTGCGTGGGTGTTGGTCACGCCCACGAACCCGGCCACGAACGCATCGGCCGGGTGCTCATAGAGCTCCACCGGCGCGGCGAACTGGCGCACCTCGCCCGCGTCCATCACGGCGACGCGGTCCGACATCGCCAGGGCCTCGGCCTGGTCGTGCGTGACATAAATGACGGTGAGGTTCAGGTCGTAGGCCAGCCGGGTCAGCTCGCTGCGAATCTGGGTGCGCAGCGCCGCGTCCAGCGCGGACAGCGGCTCGTCCATGAGCAGCAAATCTGGCTGCGAGACCAGTGCCCGCGCAATAGCGACGCGCTGCTGCTGACCACCGGACAGTTCGTTCGGCCGCTGCTCGGCCTTCGAGGAAATGTTGACCATGTCCATGGCCTCCGACACGCGCCGTTGGCGTTCTTTCGCATCCACCTTGGCGGAACCGGTGGTGAGCGGGAACTCCACGTTCTTCGCCACCGTCATGTGCGGCCACAGCGCCAGATCCTGGAACACCATCGACAGATTGCGCTTGTTCACCGGGGTATTCGTCTTCTGACCGAACACCTCGCGACCGGCAAACCTGATCGTGCCGGCATCCGGCGTCTCCAGCCCGGCGATGCAGCGCAGCAGCGTCGACTTGCCGCAGCCAGAGGGCCCGAGGATCGAGACAAACTCGCCCTTCGCAATGCTTATCGACGTCGCGTGCAACCCCGTGCCGTCAGCAAACTCACGCCTGACGTTCTCCAACTCAACCTGCGCGGTCGCAGTTTCCGTAGCGGCCGTCACTGTTGCCACCCGCTTGCAAGGACTGTGCCTGTCTTAAAAGCGTCTTCGTGCTCGAGCAGCCCGGCCTTTTCAAGCTCCGCGATCAGCGTCTCGCGCTTGCGGATAGCATCCTTGCGGGAGGTGTCCTCTTCCGAAATCTCAACCCACACCTGGCTACCGAACGTGGCCACCTCGAGGTCTGTCTTGATGCCTCCCACTTCAACTCGCCATGTCTGCTGGTTGACGGTACGAGACATCTTCAGATCAGCGGCTGCAAGCGCGGTGCCCGTTGCCTTCTTCAGCTTCCCAGGCTCCAGGTCAGCCACAATCGCTACCGCGTCGTCTACCGAAGGAATCTCGCACTGCGAAGTGACACACGCGGCGCTTTTCTTGTTACTGAAGTCCAACGTCGACGTTGCAAAGCTTGCGTTGACCTGAGCGTCGTAGTTCGTATCTGAGGAGTCGAAGTTCTGCTTTCGCGCCCGCTCCAAGCCGTCCTCCACGGTGCTCTTGGACAGGGAGTTGTCCCCCAGGGGAAGCCGGTACTTGTACGTAATGTCGTAATTTTCCGCATCGTCTTTATGCCGCAGACGCGCCGTCCATCCATGGTTAGCCAGCATCCCGTCGGCAGTGTCGAAATAGACTGCTTGTTCCGATCCGGACTCGCTCAACACGTCAAAGTATGAACGGAACTGCGGAGACGGCTTGCCTTGAGCATCGACTGCCGCATCGCTTAATCGCAGCTTGACCTGGTAGTCCGGAGTTGCCACCGCCGCAGCATCCGCGTCCGGCGCAGCACAGAGCACCGACGCGATACAAACAGCTAGCGCGGGGATTGCCCGTTTCTTCTTGAAAAACACCGGCATGACGTTAGGCAGCCAATGTAACTTCCGTTCAAATTAGATGTGAAGCTTATGTAAATTCTTTCCGCTTAAGACCCCAGCGAGTCCACCGTCCACGCAAGCGTGACCATCCCTAGCCCGCACAGCGTGCAGAACGCCGCGTCGGCCTTGCGTGAGCGCACCGCGAGCAGGCCGAGGATGCGCGAGTCGCACAGGTAGCGCAGCGCCGCCAGCCACAGCATCGACGCCCCCAGCGTGAAGGTGGCGCGGCGCCAGTGCTCCGTGGCCGCGAACAGCCCGGAAGCGACAAACCCCACGACAAACAACGCCACCAGCGCCCACTGCACCATTTCTGGCAGGGGCGAGGGCGGGTTGCCGTGGTCGTGGGGGTTGTCGAGTGAGAGCACGAACCTAGGCCTCGGTCAGCCCTGCGGCGCGCTCGGCGCTTTCCACGATGTTGCGGACCAGGAAGGTACGCGTCATCGGGCCGACGCCGCCCGGGTTCGGGGAGACCCAACCAGCCTTCTCCCAGACATCGGGGTGCAGGTCGCCGACGGTTTTGCCGTCGACGCGGGAGACACCGACGTCGAGAAGCGCGGCCCCCTCCTTAATCATGTCTGCGGTAATCATGTGGGGCTTGCCTGCTGCCGCAATGATGACGTCGGCCCGGCGCGTCTCGGCGGCGAGGTCCTTGGTGCCGGTGTGGCAGAGCACAGCGGTGGCGTTGACGTTGCGGGAGGTGAGCATGAGCGAGATCGGGCGACCGACGGTCACGCCGCGGCCGATGACGCACACGATCGCGCCGTTCAGATCGACGCCGAAGCGCTCGAGCAGCTTGATGGAGCCGTTCGGGGTGCACGGCAGCGGGGCCGGCTCGTTGAGGACGAGCTTGCCCAGGTTGACCGGGTGCAGGCCGTCGGCGTCTTTGTCCGGGTCGATAAGACCGAGAATGCGGTTTTCGTCCAGGTGCTTCGGCAGGGGCAGCTGAACGATGTAGCCGGTCACAGCGTCATCCTCGTTCAGCTCGCGGATGACCTCCTCGAGCTGCTCCTGCGTGGTGTCCTCGGGCAGCTCCTTCATGATGGAAGCGATGCCGAGCTCCTCGCAGTCGCGGTGCTTCATGCGCACGTAGTTCTGGCTCGCCGGGTCCTCGCCCACCAGCACGGTGGCCAGGCTCGGGGTGACGCCGCGCTCCTTCAGCGCAGCGACGCGGGTCTTCAGGTCCGCGAAAATCTCCTCGCGGTAGAGTTTTCCGTCCAATTTGATCGCAGTCACGCACCCCATCCTAGACTGTCGGTGTGTGCGCACTTCACGTCATCTTTGATAACCCCGTCATCCCAGGCAACACCGGCAACGCCATCCGGCTCTGCGCCAATACAGGTGCGGTGCTCCACCTGGTCGAGCCACTCGGCTTCAATTTTGATGACAAGCATCTCAAGCGCGCGGGCCTGGACTACCACGACCTCGCCGATGTGCAGATCCACCCGGATATCGACGCCTGCTTCGACGCCCTCGGCGAGGCGCGCATCTTCGCATTTACGACGAAAGCCACCTCCTACTACCAGGACGTGGCCTACCAGGACGGCGACGCGCTACTTTTCGGCACCGAGCCGACCGGGATGCCGGAGGCACACAGCCACCACCCGAAGGTGACTGACCAGGTGCGCATCCCCATGCTGCCGAGCCGGCGCTCGATGAACCTGTCGAACTCCGCGGCCGTCGCGGTGTTTGAGGCCTGGCGGCAGATGGGGTTCGCGGGCGGGGTGTAAGCGGAAAGCCGTGAAAGATTTTACATAGCTTTCCTACCCTTTTTACGTTTCCGCTGGTCGGAAGCTCCGGGTAAAATTCCAACGTCGGATTCTTCACGGGCCGCGCCCTAAAACTCACCCAAACCGAGCATCCAGTCGCTCCTGGTAGAGCGGCGGCATGATGCGCAGCTCCCACAGGCGCCGGGAAAGCTCCTTGTCCCCCATCTTCGCGCGGAAGGCCTCGCCCATGGTGAAGCCGTGGTCGGGCTCGTCAAGTGCTTCGATCGTGTCGCCCGGCGCGATTGTGCCTTCCTTGTTCACGCGGAAGTAGCAGCCGCAGTCCCCGCTGCGGGTAAAGGCTTTGATCCACTGCGGCTCGCTCATCCACGCCGCGAAGGTACGGCACGGAGTCCGGGGCACGCTGACCTCGAGTTCTACCTCGCCGATGCGGAAGCGCTGGTTGATCAGCACCGCGGTCCAGTCGATGCCTTCGGTGGTGAGGTTTTCACCAAACATCCCGTTGTCCAGCGGGTAGCTCAATTGGTTGCCCCACCAGTCGAGGCGTTCGCGACTAAAGGCGTAGACCGCCTTCTGGGCGCCGCCGTGGTGGGCGGTGTCGCCGATAACATCGCCGACCACACCGCTGCCGTCGCCGTAGTTCGGCCCCGGGGCAACGACATCGAGGCGCTCGGCAGGCTGTTTATTGATGCCACTTTGCCGCGGCGCCCCGCCGGGGTCTGGCTGTGGGCGGGCAATATTCACGCTCAGTACACGGTTCATGCTGGCCAAGGCTACCTGCGCTCAGCAGCGCCCCATCGCTTTTTCATGCAACTGTTAGAATTTTTTCCTGTTCCCAGACCGACACACCCAAGTGAGCCCCGCCATGCATTCTCCCGCGCCACGTTTCCGCCTGATCGCCGCACTTGCTACCTCGGCGCTGCTTGTAGCCTGCGGGGACTCCTCCGACGCTGACTTGGAGGCCTACAGAGCCGAGCAGGACGCGGCCGTGTCAGAAATTGCGGACATGCTGCAGGACTCCTACACGCCACAGCCCAGCACCACTGCCACCCAGCAGTCGCACTACCAGACGGAGCCGGACTACCAGGACCACCAGAGCTACCCCAGCCAGCACGCGGAGCCACCGATCCAGCGCGAGGTCATCGACCCGCGCAACGACTCCTCCGGGCAAAGCGGCCGCGACGACAACCGGGGCGTGTACTACCACAACTCCGTCGACTGGGAATGGCTGAAGCAACCCGGCGGGGTCGTGCCGGGCGGCAGGATCTACAACGAGACAGGGAACATGAACTGCTCGACGGGCTTTTTGGCGTCTCGGGGCGAGCGCGTCTTCATCATCACCGCGGGCCACTGCGGTGGGCGCGGCGACCAGTTCTATGTGGAGGACTCCCAGGGCAACTGGGCGTACGCAGGTGAAATGGTGGAATCCTACCTGGAACAGGCCGCCGACGGCAGCGTCATCGGCGCGGACATCGGGCTGATCGAGCTCACCGGCAACGCCCAGTACTCCTCAACGCTCCCCGTCGACCTGCCGCTACGCGGCTGGATAACCCCGCAGGAAGCGCAGGCCCGCGGCATGATGATCTGCCGCCTGGGTGCGACCACCGGCTACTCCTGCGGCGAGTTCGACAGCGTCGGTAACAACGGCCTGTTCTACTTCCGCAGCATCACCGACCGCGGTGACTCCGGCGGCGCGATCTTCGCCGTCGATAACTCAGGCGTGTGGGCCGTCGGCGTCAACTCCAATGTCTCCGACTCCAACAAGACCCTCGTGGGTGCCATGGAGATCGGCAGCGCCATCGAATACTGGGGCCTGACCATCCACGGCTAATCGGCAGGAGCGTCCGGTACGTCCGCGGGTTCCAGGGCGGGCAGGGTGCGGGTGCGCAGGGCGTCGACAAGCGAGCGAGCCTGCGCATCTTCTACATCGCGCGCGGTCATCCGCACCGCGCCGGGCACGAGGTCGAAGCGCACGTGCGCGAGGCCGAGTCGGCGCTGCAGCGGGCCTTGCTTGTAGGTGAGCTCCTGGATGTGCGGGATTTTGACTACCTGGAAGCGGCGGGTCAGCCGCCCGAAGGTCACGCGCGCTGTGCCGCGGACGCTGTCCACGGTGACGCTTTGCTGCCGCCAGTCCACCGGCGAGACCCAGCGGGCCTTGCGCGGGCTGCTTGCTGCAAACGTCGCGTCGTCTGCCGCAGGCCTGGTGAGTTCTGCGGCGGTAAGCGGGCCGATCGCGTCGATGACCTGCGCGGCCTGCGCGTACGTGCCCACCGGCAGCAGCTTGGAGGTGCCCGAGGCCTTGTTCATCTCGGAGCCGTAGCCGGCGAGCGTGACCGTCACTTGCCACCAGCCGAACGCGCGCCACAGCATCGGCCGCTTGAGTTGGACTGCGTGGATGCGGTCGATGGGCACTGCTTGTCGACGCCGATTTGCCAACCCGTACGTCAAGTTGATCACCTCACCGTCGACGGACGCGTGGAAGCGCCACGACTGGTCGATCGTGCGCCAGATCTGCGGCACGAAGCTCACCAGCACCGGCACGACCGCGGCGATGCTCAGGCCGGACCAGACCGGGATGGTCGCCCACGCCACCGTAAACAGGGTGGAAAACTGCAGTGCGGCCGCGGCTAGGGAGCGCTTGATCGGGATTGGATCGACGAGCGCGGGTGCTGCGGTGGGGACGTCGAAGGTGGCATCGTCAAGGTTGTCATGCAGGTCCTGGCCCTGCATGCGCGCGAGGATCTCCTTGCGCAGCGCCTCGGCCTCGGCGCGCGGAAGGTAGGCGATCTCGATGTTGGCCTGCGCGCCGCCGGCCGCCTCGATACGCACCCCGGCGAGCCCGAACAGGCGCGGGGCGAAAGGCTCGACGATGTCTACGGCCTGGACGCGGTCGTAGCGCGCGGTGCGGATCTGCGTGGTGAGCACGCCGCGGCGCATCTCGATTTCCTCGTCGTCCACGCGGAACCCGGTGCGCGCCCACCACAGCTGCGAGACTCCGAGAATCACCAGTAGGGCGAGTACGACGGCTCCGAGCGCCCACGCGGCCGCGGTGAGCCCGTACTCCCCTTCTGACAGCCAGTTGTAGATGGGCATGGTGAAGTTGAACGCGGCGATGGCAAGCAACGCAAGCAGCGTCGCCCACACACGCAAAAGCGGGCTTAAGCGGTGGACTCTGCGATACTGGTGCTCTTTCACAGGCCGCTCATCCGTTCGCGCGCCTTGACAGCCAGGCGGTCGCGCAGCGCGTCCGCATCTGCTGCGGGCAGGCCGGGCAGGCTCGCATCCGAGGTCGTCGATGCCGTGTTGACCTCCAGCTTCTTCAGCCCCAGGGCGCGGGAGATGGGGCCCGAGGTGACGTCGACAAATTGCACGCGCCCGTAAGGCACGACCGTCATGGTGTGCCACATCTTGCCCTTGCTGAGCACGAGGTCATCCTCTGTTTCCAGCCACCCCATGTTGCGCACCTGGAAGGGGATGAGGAAGTACTGCCAGACGAAGTAGACCGCGCACACCCCGAGCGGGATGGCCCAGCCCCACCCCCACTTCCACCAGGCGAAGCCCAAAAAGCCCAGCACGATCAGCGCCCAGATCGTGTTGGAGACTAGCTTCGGCACCATCAGTTTCGGCGAGACGCGGTGCATCTGCTCCACGGATGTCGGCAGCTGCGGGGCTGCGGGTTCTGGTGTGAGCGGGGTGGTTGACATGGTGGTCAACCTACCAAAGACCTCGCTTGGTCTTGCTGCGAGTCGGTGATGTTAGGGCTGATGGACTTTCAGCTGTACACACTGCACTCAGACTCAAGCTCATCTAGGGAAACAGTTTCGATCTCTCCTCGGCGTACTGCTTCTGCTTCCGCCTCGAGCGCAGAAATGTATTCCCGTGCATCCGGTCGCTGCCCCTGCTCCATATTCACGAGTTTACGACACCGCTCCTCTACCGGAAGTCACGCGAGCCGCGCGAGAACCACTCGGCCAGCTCGAGCGGCTCGAACTTGTCGGCCACCACGCTGACCGCACCCGTCGCGTTCTGCACAATCCCGCGCACGATCAGTGCCCGCGCCGTGCGCGCGAGCACCCGCTGCTTCTTCCACAAACCGGGTGAGACCATCACGTTGAGCAGCCCCGTCTCGTCCTCCATGCCTAAGAAGGTCAGGCCCTGAGCCGTGTTTGGGCGCTGCCGGTGCGTGACCACCCCGGCGATGCGCACGCGTGTGCCGTCTTCGACGCGCTTCAAGTCCGCCGCGCGCACAATCCCCGCGGCCTGCAGCTGGTCGCGCAGCGCCTCCATCGGCTGCATCTGCGGGGTCACCCCAGTTGCGGCGACGTCGGCGGCGAGCAGCTCGAAGGCGTTCATCCCCGGCAGCGCGGGCGCGCTGATCGCGGAGAGCCCGGGCAGCATCCCCTCGCGCTCGGTCGCGGCCACGCCGGCCTGCCACAGTGCTTGCCTGCGGTCCACGTCGAAGCAGTCCAGCGCCCCGGCGCGCGCCAGGGCCTCGACCTGTTCCACTTTCAAATCCGCCCGGCGCGACAGGTCCGGGATCCCGCTGAAAGGTTGGGCGGCCTCGATGCGCTCGGCGGCCGCCTCCCCTAAGCCGCGCACCAGGTTGAGACCCACCCGGATCGTCTCGTTATCCAGGCAGCGCGCCTGGCACCCGGACTCGTTCACGCTCACCGGCAGCACGCGCACTCCGTGGCGCCGCGCGTCCTGGATCAGCGACTGCGGTGAATAGAAGCCCATCGGCTGCGCGCGCAGAAGCCCCACGCAGAACTGCGCCGGGTAGTAGCACTTGAACCAGGCGGAGAAGTACACCAGCGAGGCGAAAGACTGCGAGTGCGACTCCGGGAACCCGTAGGCGGCAAAGGCGACGATCTTGGCCCACAGCTTCTCCGCCACCTCCTCGCCGATCTGGTTGGTCTCCCAGCAGCCGCGGAAGAAGCGGGCTTTGAGCGCCGCCATCTTCGCGGGCGAGCGCTTCGAGCCCATCGCACGCCGCAGCGCGTCCGCCTCCCGGCCCGAAAAGCCCGCGGCGTCCACGGCGACCTGCATGAGCTGCTCCTGGAACAGCGGAATGCCGAGCGTTTTGCCCAGCGACTTCTCCAGCACCGGGTGGTCGTATTCCACAGGTTCGAGCCCATCACGCCTGCGCAGGTAGGGGTGGACGGACCCTCCCTGGATCGGCCCGGGGCGGATCAGCGCGACCTCGACGACCAGGTCGAAGAACACGCGCGGTTTCAGCCGCGGCAGCGTGCTCAGCTGGGCACGCGACTCGACTTGGAAGACGCCGACGGCATCGGCGCGGCAGAGCATGTCGTACACGCGGGCGTCGTCAAGCGAAAGCTCCCACAGGCGCACCTCGCGGCCGGTGGTGTCGCGCACGAGGTCGATCATGTGATGCAGCGCCTCGAGCATGCCCAGGCCCAGCATGTCGAACTTCACCAGCCCGGCCGACGCGCAATCGTCCTTGTCCCACTGCACCACCGAGCGGCCTTCCATGCGCGCCCACTCCACGGGTACCACGTCGGCGATCGGGCGGTCGCAGATCACCATGCCTCCCGAATGGATGCCCAAGTGGCGGGGCTGGCCCTCGAACTGCGCCGCAAGCTTATCGACGCCACGCGGCACCTCCTCCACCCCTTTGGCCCACCCATCCGCAGCCCCCTGGGCGTACCCCAGCGCACGCGCCGCATCGCGCACCGCGCCCTTGCGGCGGTACGTGATCACGTTGGCTACCTGCGCGGCGTTATCGCGCCCGTACTTGGCAAAGACGTACTGGATGACTTCCTCGCGCCGGCCGGACTCGATGTCGATATCGATGTCGGGCGGGCCCTCCCGGTCCGGGGACAGGAAGCGCTCGAAGAGCAGCCCGGCCGAGATTGGCTCTGCGTTCGTAATACCCAGCGCGAAACAGACCGCCGAATTCGCTGCCGAGCCCCTGCCCTGGCACAGGATGTTTTCGCGGCGGCAGAACTCCACGAAGTCGTGGACGATGAGGAAGTAGCCGGGGAAGTTCAGCTCCTCGATCACGTCCAGCTCGTAGCGGATCTGCGCGAGCGCTTTTGTGCGCACGTTCTCGGGCCAGGCGGCGTAGCGCATTTTCGCGCTGGCGAGGGTGAGCGCGCGCAAGTGCTCCATCTCGCTGCGCCCGTCCGGGGTGGCAAAGCGCGGCAGCTCCGGGGCGACCAGGTTGAGGGTGAACGCGCACGCTCGAGCAAGCTCGAGCGTGTAGGCCAATTTCGACTCGCAGCCCGGGAGCATGCGTAAAAGCTGCTCGCCGGAGCGCAGCCAGTTCGCGCCCATCGGGTGCAGGTGCCCGTTCGCCTGTGCGAGCGAGTCGCGCCTGGCCAGCGCGCGCTTGGCCTGGGCGAGGCGCGCTTGTTCCCGGGTGGCCGCACCCGGGGCGGCGGTGACGATCGCGGGAAGCGCGTCGTAGCGGTCCAACAGCTCGTGGCGCTCCGCGTCCTGCGGGGTCATGGAAACCTCGTACTCGCGCACGACGTTGTCCTGGCCGAAGGCGTCGACGAGACGGTCCATCGCGCCGCGTTCTTCCGCCCACTGCCAGCCCGCCAGCGCGACACACGTGCCACCGAGCGCTTCCCCGATCAGCTCCAGCGGTGGGTAGGCCACCTTGTCCTTTTCGCGTGTCGCCATGTGCGCGTCCGCCATGAGGTGCGACAGGCGCTTGTACCCTTCCGGCCCGCGCGCGATGACGGGCAGGACGCGATCGTCCAAGGTCAGCTCCGCGCCGAACACGGTGGCGATCCCGGCGTTTGCCGCGGCCTCGGCGAACTTCACCGCGCCATAGAAGCCGTCCCGGTCCAGCAGCGCAAGCGCCTCGACCCCCAGTTCGGCGGCCCGGGCGACCATCTCCTCCGGCTCGCTCGCGCCAGAGAGGAAGTTGTAGGCGCTCACGGCGTGCAGCTCAGCGAAAGGGACGCGTGGGGTGTTTGGCGCGTGCTGCCGCGTATGGGCAGGCGCGGTATGCTGCACCGGCACGGGTGCAGCCGTCTCCTTGCCGGAGAGGATCCGCTCCAGCTTGGACCACGAAAGTGGCGCACCTCCATTGAATCGCATGTTCGAAACGTTAACAGGCTTCGAACCTTCGTGCTATTTACCCCAGGGGGTGACGTACTCGTTAGGCTCCCACCCCTCGGCTGCGGCAAGGAGCTCAGCCGCCTGCGCACCATCGAGTTCCTCGCGAATGATGTCCGCATGTCCCGCATGCCGCGCAAATTCTTCCACGTAGTGCACATAGAGGTAGCGCAGCTTCGCCGGACGCGCCTCATCCATGCCGTACCAAGGGAAGGGGCCGACAGGCAGCTCCGCTTCCACGTCGCCGCCACGACTCATCTCCATAAATTCAGTGCGCACCGCATCAAAACGTTCCAGCAACGCCTCCAGCGTCTCCCCCTCGGCTGGCACAAAGCTCGAGGCAAAATCAGCAGCCTCATTTTTGTACTCTTCGTTGCCGGCTCGAAAAAGCGACTGCGCCATCACAAACGTGACGTGCTTGAGAATGCCGCTGATGCTCAGACCGCTACGCAGGGGCGTGCGGCGCGCAGCAGCGTCGTCAAGCCCAAAGGCGCTGGCACGGACCGCATCAAGTTGCACGTCGAGGTAGTTGCACAGCGTATCCAACTCATTGTCCTTGCATGGGAAGTACATCAGGATTCCTTTCTGTCGAACGATGACACCGCTACCCTAGAGTGCTTTCCGGACAGTTTTTGTCCGGAGCGTGAAGCACAATAGAGCAATGGCGGATACAACACAGCGAGTCCTCCAGCTCCTCGGACTCTTGCAAGCGCGCACCACCTGGCAGGCACACAAGCTCGCAGCGGAACTCGGCGTCACGGAACGCACGATTCGCAGAGACATCACCCGTTTGCGAGACCTCGGTTATCCAGTCCATTCGAGCCGCGGCCTCGACGGCGGCTATCAGCTCGGCGCAGGTCGACATCTGCCGCCACTGCTACTCGACGATTCCGAGGCCATCGCGCTCGTCGCCAGCCTGCGCATGAAAGCACTTTCCGGCACCGACGAATTTGGCGAGGCCGCACTCCGCGCCCTTGCCAAGCTCGACCACGTCATGCCGCCGCGGCTGCGAGCCATCACACATACCCTCGAAGAGGCCTCGGCCTCGCTCCATCACGAGTATTCCGCCGCGCAACAACGAACAAGCGATCTCAAGCTACTCCAGCAGCTCACCAACGCGCTCCGGGATCGCGTACTGGTGCGCTTTACGTACCACAAGCCGTCGGCCAACCCGACGGAGCGCGAGGTTGAGCCAACCAAGCTCTTGACCCAGGGAGAGTACTGGTACCTCCAAGCATTCGACAGAGGCCGCAACGATTGGCGCACGTTCCGGCTTGACCGAATCACCAACCTCCACGTCACCACCTGGACGTTTACCCCTCGCGCAGCCCCACCCCCAGCCTTAAGCGTCGATATCGCACAAAGATTCCGCTGTGCGGCTCGCGTCCAGCTCGCAGCAGCACCGGAAGAGGTCGCCGCCCGTATCCCCTCCGCGTACCGCTCGGAGATAGAAGCTACCGATCACGGTTCGCGCTTCGTCACCGGTGCGCCGAACTGGGACGATCTTGCATGGCATTTGCTCTGGGTATGTCGCGATTTAGACACTCACCTACTTCTGGACGCCAGCCCCGAAGCAGACAATCTGCGCGACGCGCTGCGCCGCATTGCAGCAGACGCGCACGATGCCGAAGTAAACACTGCTCACGCAGGGACGCACGACCCCAATTCCAAAGCAGGGATAGACAGCTTGGTAAACAATATCCCGCAAAAATAGACTAAGCGGTACATCAGGTGCTAGGTTTTTACCCGTCATAGATTCCCTAAAAGTTTTAAAGGAGACTCCATGCGTATCTCGCGCACCATCGCCACGATCGCGGCCTCCGCTCTTGCCGCCACCAGCCTTGTCGCCTGCTCTAGCGAGTCGGACGACGCCACCAACACCGAGGCAGGCGGCGACGAGAACATCACCGTCAAGATCGGCACCACCGACGCCGATCAGAAGGCCTGGTCCGTCTTCTCCGACCTGGCCGCAGAAGAGGGCATCGACCTGGACATCGTCCAGTTCTCCGACTACGCCCCGGTCAACGAGGCGCTCGCGCAGGGCGAGCTGGACCTGAACAAGTTCCAGCACATCCTCTACCTGGCGTCCTACAACGCGGACTCCGGCAACGACCTGCAGATCGTCGGCTCCTCCGAGATCTACCCGCTGGCCCTGTTCTGGAAGGACCACGACTCCCTCGACGGCATCGAGGGCGAAGAGATCGCCATCCCGAACGACGACACCAACCAGGGCCGCGCCATCAACGTGCTGGTCCAGGCTGGCCTGCTCAAGCTGAAGGACGGCGCAGACGAGCTCGCCCCGGCTCCGGTGGACATCGACGCTGAGGCGTCCAAGGTCTCCGTCGTACCGGTGGATGCCTCCCAGACCCCGTCGGCGTACGGCGAGGGCCGCCCGGCGATCATCAACAACTCCTGGCTGGACCGCGCTGGCATCGAGCCGGGCGACGCCATCTTCCAGGACGACCCGGGCTCCGAGCAGGGCGAGCCCTACATCAACGTCTTCGCCGCTCGCGCCGAGGACAAGGACAACCCGACCTACGCCAAGCTGGTTGAGCTGTGGCACGACCCGGCCGTGACCGAGGCTGTCCAGGAGGACTCCCGCGGCACCGCTGTCGAGGTCACCCGCCCGGCCGAAGAACTCAACGACATTCTGCAGCGCCTGCAGGACCAGAAGTAACCCCTCCCCTGAGCGAAGGAACACACCACATGCGCTTCAACCGTATCCTTGCCGCCGCAGCGGCCTCCGTGCTCGCCACGACCAGCCTCGTGGCCTGCTCCTCCGACTCCTCCACTGAGGCAGACGGCGCCGACGGCGACGCCGTCACCGTGAAGATCGGCACCACGGACGCCGACATGCTGGCCTGGACCGCCTTCGAGGACGAGGCGGAGAAGCTCGGCATCGACCTCGATATCGTCCGCTTCTCCGAGTACCCGCAGGTCAACCCGGCGCACGTCGAGGGCCAGATGGAGGTCTCCAAGTTCCAGACCATCAACTACCAGGCACAGTACAACGCTGACTCCGGCGAGGATCTGCGCATCATCGGTTCCGGCGAGATCAACGTGCTGGGCCTGTACTGGAAGGACCACGACTCCCTCGACGGCATCGAGGGCCAGGAAGTGGCCATCCCGAACGACCCGTCCAACCAGGGCCGCGCGATCAACGTGCTGGTCCAGGCTGGCCTGCTCACGCTGAAGGAGGGCACGCCGAAGCTCACGCCGACCCCGGTCGATATCGACGAGGCCGCCTCCAAGGTCACGGTCGTCGCAGTCGACGCTTCCCAGACGCCGAACGCGTACAACGAGGGCCGCCCGGCTGTGATCAACAACAACTGGCTGCAGCGCGGCGGCATCGACCCGGCGTCCTCTGTGGCCGCCGACGACCCGAACTCGGAGCTCGCAGAGCCCTACATCAACGTCTTCACCGTCAAGGCCGAGGACGTGGACAACGAGACCTACGCCAAGCTCGTCGAGGCGTGGCAGTCCGACGCGGTGACCGAGGCCCTCAACGAGGACTCCAACGGCACCGCCGTCCAGGTCAAGCGCTCCCCGGAGGAGCTGAACACAATCCTCGATGAGCTTGTGGAGGAGTACAAGTAATGCCAGCTACCGGCACCCGGATCGAGTTCCGGGACGTATCCAAGGTTTTCAAATCCGGCAACCGCGAAGTCACCGCTGTCGACGGCGTCACGCTCACCGTTGAGCCGGGCGAGATCCTCGGCGTCATCGGCTACTCGGGTGCCGGCAAATCCACGCTGGTCCGCCTGATCAACGGCCTCGATGCCCCCACGGGCGGGCAGTTGCTTCTCGACGGCACCGACGTCGTCGGCAAGTCCGAACGCCAACTGCGCGGCATCCGCCGCAACGTCGGCATGATCTTCCAGCAGTTCAACCTCTTCAATTCGCGTACTGCCGCTGGCAATATTGAGTACCCATTGAAGCTCGCGGGCGTCGATAAGCAAGAACGCAAGCGTCGCGTCGAGGAACTGCTCGACTTCGTTGGCCTATCCGAGCGCGGCAAGAACTACCCCGAGCAGCTCTCTGGCGGGCAGAAGCAGCGCGTCGGCATCGCGCGCGCCCTGGCCACCAACCCCTCGCTGCTGCTTGCCGACGAGGCGACCTCCGCCCTCGACCCCGAGACCACCCAAGAAGTGCTCGAGGTGCTGCGGCGCGTCAACGAAGAGCTCGGCATCACGATCGTGGTCATCACCCACGAGATGGACGTCATCCGCTCCATCGCCGACAAGGTCGCCGTCATGGAGGCCGGCAAAGTGGTCGAATACGGCAGCGTCTACCAGGTCTTTTCCGACCCGCAGACCGCCGTGGCGCAACGCTTCGTGGCCACCAGCCTGCGCAACACCCCCAACGAAATCGAGGCACAAGAGCTTCTCGACGCCGCACCCGGCCGCCTCTTCACCGTCGACCTCTCCGAGGACTCCGGCTTCTTCGGTGCCGCATCCAAGGCCCGCGAGGCCGGCGTGAGCATCCAGCCCGTCCACGCCGGCATCGCCACCCTGCAGTCGCACTCCTTTGGCAAGATGACCGTGCGCCTCAACGGCGACAACGAAGCCATCAACGAGTTCCTCCACACCCTGCAGTCCACCACCGACATTGAGGAGATCACCCGATGAACGAAATGATCCTCGCCGAGCCCAACTGGGACCGCCTCGGCCCCACCTTTGTCGAATCCATCGGCGACACCCTGTGGATGGTGGGCATCACCATGGTCGTCGGCGGCATCTTCGGCCTGCTGCTCGGCATCTTCCTCTACACCACCCGGCCCGGCGGCATCCTGCAGAGTTCCCCGGTGTACTGGATCATCAACATCGCCGTGAACTTCTTTAGGCCGATCCCGTTCATCATCATGATCGCCATGCTCTACCCCATCACGCTGTCCGTGGTGGGCACGACGATCGGCCGCGGCGCCGCCACGTTCGTCATGTGTTTCTCCGCCACGTTTACCGTGGCCCGCATCGTGGAGCAGAACCTGGTGGCGATCGACCCGGGTGTCATCGAGGCGGCCCGCTCCATGGGCGCGGGCCCGTGGAAGATCATCACCTCGGTCATCCTGCCGGAGGCGCTCGGCCCGCTGATCCTGGGCTACACCTTCATCTTCATCGCCGTGATCGACATGTCCGCGATGGCCGGCTACATCGGCGGCGGCGGTCTTGGTGACTTCGCCATCGTCTACGGCTACCGCCAGTTCGAGCCGCAAGTGACCTGGGCGGCCGTGATCGTCATCGTGCTCATCGTCCAGCTCGCGCAGCTGCTGGGCAACGTGCTGTCGAAGAAGGTCATGCGCCGGTAGGTTTTGGTGCCCTTGGCGCTATTTGACGAAACCCGCATGACGAAGATCCCCAAAAATCCCCGGCCCGATCATGCGGTGGATGCGCCACGA
>NZ_KV818025.1:0-347 GCF_001814825.1 Corynebacterium sp. HMSC071B10
ACAGTTTACAAGCGAGCAGCTCTGGGACGTCTGCCGCGACCTGGGCATTGCTCAGTCCGTCGGACGCACCGGGGTGTGCTTCGATAACGCGATGGCTGAATCGTTCTGGTCGACGCTGAAGACCGAATTTTACGACCGGCAACACTGGCCTACCCGTGATGCTGCACGCGCGGGTGTCGCCCGCTGGATTGAAGTGGTCTACAACCGTCGACGGCGGCACTCCGCCCTCGGTATGGTCAGCCCCGTCGACTTCGAGCACCACATCACCCAGACCACCAACGAAGAAGAAACAGCTGCCTAACTATGAGGTAGCTCCACTACGTGTCCACCATTTGCGGGCAACCCCA
>NZ_KV818026.1:0-63485 GCF_001814825.1 Corynebacterium sp. HMSC071B10
AGCGGGTGATGTAGGCAAGTGTGTCCAACCGGTGGCCGTTGACGCGCGCGCCTTCCTGGGCACGCGCCTGGTACTTCGTGTGCGAGGTTTTCCCGCACAACACGCTCGCGGTGTCGCGTAACTGCTTTGCGCGGTCGTGTTGGATGCCGTGTGCCTGCAATTGGGCAAGCTCAAGTCCGGCCGCTGCGTGAACGAAGTCGTATCCGCAGCGGTCAACCAAAGCAAGTGCATCCAAATCTGTCATGCACCCGACGATAAACCACGTTTACCTGCCAAACCAAGGGAATGTGAGAATACACCCATTATTGGCCCGAAACGGAACCAACGACCCAAAACTTGCGTCTAATCATGGTTGGGCGTTTGCAGATTGGCGCTGCACCATCAGCGCGCCGAGAAGGCCGAGCACCAGGAAGGCTGCGGAGAAACCGATGGACCAGGCCGCGGAGTGTGCGAACGCGGCGGAGAGGCTCTCCACTATGGCGTCGCGGTCGCTGCCGAGTGAGGCGACGAGGGGGTCGTTGGGCGCGGCGTCGCGAAGCTGCGCGATGGTGGAGCCGGCGGAGGCTTGGGTGGCGTGCGAGAGACCGTCGAGAAGCTGCGGGGGCAAGCCCTCGAGCGCCGCTGGGATTGTGCGGGCCATCGCCGCCGCCAGCGCAGAGCCGGCGATCGCGGCACCGAGGGCGGAGCCGAGCTGGCGGACCGTCGACTGGGTGGCGGAGCCGGCACCGGAGAGTTCCTCCGGGATATCGCGCAGCACCGTCGAGGTCAGCTGCGCGGACGCCAGGCCGAGCCCGATACCGTACAGCACGAGCGCTGCGACCAGCCACCACGTCCCCGCTTGGGTGTCCACCAGCCAGGCCAGCAGCGCCACGCCGACGACCTCGAGGCCCAGGCCAAGTACAACGACGCCGGGCGCGGTCAGCCGCGCGGCGAGGTGGCGGGCGGCGGCCCCGGAGGCGAAGGCACCGAGTGCCATTGCGGCGAGGACGAGGCCGGTGGAGAGCGTCGATAAGCCGACAGCATTGATGAGGAAGAGCGGGAGGACGAACATGAGGGAGAACTCCCCGATCGCCACGGTCGCGGCGGTGAGGTTGCCCCAGGAGAAGGTGCCGACCTTGAACAGGTGTAGGTCCAGGAGCGCGTCGCGGCCGTTGCGCGCGCGGTGCAGCTCCCAGCGGACGAAGAGCCCGATGAACACGATCCCGATCCCGATGGCCAGGGGCACCGGCGAGAGAGACCACTGCTGCGGCCACGACCAGCTGCCGATCTGGAGGGTCTCTTTCTTGGTCCACCAGCCGAGCGTGGTCGCCTCGATCAGACCGAAGACGATCAGGCCGAAGCCGATCGCCGAGGTGAGCAGGCCGTCGACGTCCACACCGCGGGCGTCGCGCTTGCCGTAGGTCTGCGGCACCCAGGCAAAGATGCCAACGAGCACGAGCGCGCCCAGCGGGAGATTCACCCAGAAGATCCAACGCCAGGAGGCGTACTCGGTGAGCACGCCGCCGAGCAGCGGGCCGAGCGCAGCAGTGCCGCTCATCACCGCACCCCAGACGCCGAAAGCTGCGGCGCGGTCCTTGCCGCTGAACAGGGAGTTGACCGAGGACAGCGTCGCCGGCAGCACCAGCGCCCCGCCGACGCCCTGGACCGCGCGGGCAGCGATGAGGCTGCCTGCGCCGCTCGCCGCCGCAGCGAGGAGCGAACCGCTTACGAAGAGGATCACGCCCGTGGCGAAAGTCGTGCGTCGGCCGATGCGGTCACCAAGCCTGCCCGAGCCTAAAAGCAGGGCGGCGAAGATCACGTTGTAGATCGCGTTGACCCACTGCGCGTTGGTCAGGCTGAGATCCAGGGCGGAGATCATCGTTGGCAACGCCACGCCGACGATCGTCCCGTCCATGACGATCAGCGCCAGCCCGAAGGCAAGGACGGCAAGGGCTTTCCACCGATTCGTGGTTTGAGTATTCAGCGTGTGCACGATCATCCTTTCGACGATTCCGACAGTAGGCCTGGTCAGACACTGTCAACATCGACCGATCGGATGATTCGCGGTTACACCTTACTTCTGATCGGGCTTGGGAAGCAGAAGCTCGTAGATGTCAGAGTCGCGCCACTCCCCGGCCTTCTCGCCGTAGGTCATCTTCGCCATATGGTGGAAGGTGCCAACTTTTTCAAAGCCGCGCGAGATGTGCAGGCCGGCAGAGCCGGTGTTCTCCGGGAAGATCCAGGAGTGGATCGACCACTTGTCCAGCTCGATGCAGGTGGCGATGAGCTTGTCCAGAAGCGCGCCGGAGACACCCATGCCGCGCGAATCCGGGTGCGTGTAGATGGAGTCCTCCACCACGCCGTGGAAGACACTGCGCGAAGACGCCTTCGCGGCCGCCACCCAGCCGAGGACCTTCTCGTCGTCCTCGGCGTCCACAGCTACGAAAGCGGTCTCGATGATCTTGCCGCGGGAGAATTCTTCCCACGTCTGGCCGCGCGTTTCGTAGGTGGCGTTTCCTGTGCTCAGTCCCATTTCATAGATCGCCCTGACCTGCGTGTAGTCCTCTGGGCGCATTGGACGAATGTTGAAACCGTTTTTGGTCATGCGCTCCATTCTCATGCGCAAAAAGCCCTCGCGCAAACTGCGCAGAGGGCTTCGTTTCACCACGGCGGGTGAGGTGCTAAAACGGGGCTTTAGGCCTCGTTGATAATAGGCGCGAACGCACCGTCTTCACCGCGGGTCCACTCGATGGTGCCGTGCTCAAACTCCTGGATCCAGCCGGACTCATTCGGCAGCGGGGTCTCCGCCTCCGTGGGGAAGCCGAGGACGGACTCGTGGTTGCCGTTAATCCACTCGTTGGCGATCTCGCCCCAGATCGGCGCGCCACCGGTGTTCTCGTTCCAGGTGACGTAGTGCTCGCCGTCGTAGGAGACGATCCAGCCGTTCTCGGTCTCTTCGACGGAGACTGGCTCGCCCCAAGCATCGTCGGCGTACTTGTCCATCGCGGCTGCCAGGCCGGACGGTGCCATTACAGACTCGCCGTCAGCGGTAGCGATCTCCGCAGTGTCGCCCTCAGCGCCCTCAGCACCTTCTGCATCCTCGGTGTTGTCGGCCCCCTCAGCGCCCTCGGCATCGGTTGCGTCTGCGTCAGCGGTCTCGGTTGCGGTGTCCACCTCGGTTGCGGTCTCCTCGACCACGGAGGTGCCGTCGGTGCTCTCCGCATCGTCAGAGGAGCAAGCAACCAGGCCAGTTGCCAGGGAGAGGGCTGCTGCGGATGCGGCGAGCTTGCGGGAGATGGTCATAAACTAAGCACTCCTTTGTACGTTTTTGTACTGATTTATTACGGCCCCATTATGCAGGCTTTGCTTATCGACGCCGCCGCTTCCCACCCTTACGGGGGTGATTTGCACGCTGCCCCTTGCGGAAATCACCGGTATGCGCCTTAGTGCGCGTCTTCTCCAGTTTGGCTGCCTGGGTCGTGCGCGAGGAGCGCACGGAACGCCCCTTGGTGATGCCGACGAAATCCTGAATCGCGTCGCAGTCGTCGGCTTTTCGCCACACAAGCGCCACCGGCGTCGGTGCCACCGAGGGACCAGTCACCTCGAGCGGGACGACCTGCTTCTTCGAGAGGTGGGTCAACAGCGGCAGCGGGCCGTAGGCAATGCCGACGTTCGCGGCCACGACCTGCAGCGCCTCACGCACCGCGCCAACGTCTGGCCGCTGCGAAAATGCAAGATTCACGTGCTCGCCTTCCAGGTCACGCTCGGCGACCTTCTCCCCCACTTCGGCGTAGACAGAGTCTTTCGGTACAGCCACCCCCGGCGCTTCCTCGTAGAGGCGCACCACGTGAAAGTCTTCGCTCGCCTCGTCAAGCCGCGGGTCGGGCAGGCGGATGAGGGCGACGGGAGGTGGGGACGACGGGGCGTCGATAAGCAGGGCCCAAGGGTCGGGAGAATCGACCGCCTCGATGCGATTGCCGGTGGCCTGCTGGTAACGGCGGATCCACTTCCCCGGCGCGGAGCCGGTGACGAAGGCGAAAGAGAGCATGGACAGAATGCTACCGTGTGCAGCATGACTCAGAAGACGCCGTCGAGCACGGCCATGAAGCCGGAAACCGCCGCCAAGAAGCTGGGCGTGTACCTGCCCGCCACTCCGCAGGAGTTTCAGGAGGGTGCGGTCACCCACGCCGAGCTGCGCGAACTGCAGCACAACCCGCCGGAGTGGCTCAAAGAGCTGCGGCTGAACGGCCCGCACCCGCGGCCGGAGGTGGCGCGCAAGCTCGGTATCTCCATTACCGCGCTGAAGAAGCACGAGATGGATCGCCCGCTGACCACCGCAGAGATCAGCGAGCTGCTGAAAAATCAGCCTGATTGGCTGCGCGAAGCCCGCGCCGCGCTTGCCGCGCAGCGCGGTGACGCAGAAGAAGCCTAGAGCATCTTCCAGTCTTCCAGCTCTGGGTAGAGCGGGTACTTCTCCGCCAGCTTGTCGACGCGGGCGTGCAGCGCCTCAACGTCGGCAGCCTCGCCCTTGATCAAGGTCTCGGCGATGATCTCGGAGACCTCGATGAAGTCTTCCTTGCCGAAGCCGCGGGTTGCCAGCGCCGAGGTACCGATGCGCAGACCGGAGGTGACCTTCGGCGGGCGCGGGTCAAACGGCACGGCGTTGCGGTTGACGGTAATGCCCACGCTGTGCAGCAGGTCCTCTGCCTGCTGGCCGTCCATCTTGGAGTTGCGCAGGTCCGCGAGCACCAGGTGCACGTCGGTGCCGCCGGAGACGACGTCCACGCCAGCCTCCTTCGCATCTGGCTGGGTGAGGCGCTCGGCGAGGATGCGTGCGCCCTCGATGGTGCGCTCCTGACGATCCTTGAACTCGGGCATGCCCGCGATCTTGAACGCGGTGGCCTTCGCCGCAATGACGTGCATGAGCGGGCCGCCCTGCTGGCCGGGGAAGACCGCGGAGTTGAGCTTCTTGTGCAGGTCCTCGTCGTTGGTGAGGATGAAGCCGGAGCGCGGGCCACCGATCGTCTTGTGCACGGTGGAAGAGACCACGTGAGCGTGCGGCACCGGGGAGGGGTGCACACCGGCGGCAACCAGACCAGCGAAGTGGGCCATGTCGACCCACAGGTAGGCGCCGACCTCGTCGGCAATGGAGCGGAACTCAGCGAAGTCCTCGTGGCGCGGGTACGCGGACCAGCCGGCGATGATCACCTTCGGCTTGACCTCGCGCGCCTGCTCGCGCAGCTTCGCCATGTCGATGGTGTGGGTGTCTTTTTCCACCTCGTAGGCGGCAACGTTGTAGAGGCGGCCGGAGAAGTTGATCTTCATGCCGTGGGGGAGGTGACCGCCGTGCGCCAGGCTCAGGCCAAGGATGGTGTCCCCCGGCTCCGCGAGCGCCATGAGCACGGCCGCGTTCGCCTGCGCGCCGGAGTGCGGCTGTACGTTGGCAAACTTCGCGCCGAAGACGGCCTTGGCGCGTTCGATAGCCAGCTCCTCGACCACGTCGACGTGCTCGCAGCCGCCGTAGTAGCGCTTGCCCGGGTACCCCTCGGCGTACTTGTTGGTCAGCACGGAGCCCTGCGCCTGCAGGACGGCACGCGGCACGAAGTTCTCGGAGGCGATCATCTCCAGGGTGTTGCGCTGCCTGCTCAGCTCGTTGACAATGGCGTCGTGCACCTCTGGGTCAAAGGTGGCGAGATCCTGGTAGCGGAAGTCTTCAGACACGTGCTCCGGGTCCTTTCACTTGTATTCAGTAGCAATTCTGCGCAGCTGCGTTCAAAGCGGCCGCTGGCTAGCAGTATAAACGGCCAACCGGGCGCGCGGGGCCACCTGTATTCACCTGCCCTCACGGGTGGATGGAAGAATAGCTGGCATGGCTCAAGGCGCACGGGGCTTCGATTCCAGCCCGTATCTGGATTTCCACCGCGATGACTGGCGCAAGCGGCGTGCGAAGATGCCGCAGGTGCTCACCGCAGACGAGGTAGAAAAGCTCAGCGGTATCGGCGAGAACCTGGATCTGGAGGAGGTCGCGGACATCTACCTGCCGCTGTCGCGCCTGATCCACCTGCAGGTGCGGGCGCGCCAGAAGCTCACCAACGCCACCGAGACCTTTATCGGCGGCGACCCGGGGCACGTGCCCTTCATCATCGGGCTGGCAGGCTCGGTGGCGGTGGGCAAATCCACCACCGCGCGCGTGCTGCAGGTGCTGCTGCAAAGGTGGGATTCGCACCCGCGGGTAGATCTGATCACCACCGACGGCTTCCTCTACCCCACCGCGGTGCTGGAAGAGCGCAACTTGATGGCGAGGAAGGGGTTCCCGGAGTCCTACGACCGCCGTAACCTCATGCGCTTTGTTACCGAGGTGAAATCAGGCAAGCCCGTGGTCAAGGCCCCGATTTACTCGCATAACGCCTACGACATCCTGCCCGGCGAATACATCGAGGTCCGCCAGCCCGATATCCTCATCCTGGAGGGCCTCAACGTGCTGCAGACCGGGCCAACGCTCATGGTCTCAGACCTGTTCGACTTTTCCATCTACGTCGACGCCGCGACCGAGCATATCGAGCACTGGTATATTTCGCGCTTCCTCAAGCTGCGTAACACCGCGTTTACGAAGCCGGGCGCGCACTTTGCCAACTACGCGGGCCTCGACGACACTGCCGCCTCGCGCGAAGCCCGCGAGCTGTGGCAGTCGATCAACCTGCCGAACCTGGTGGAAAACATCCTGCCGACGAAGGTGCGGGCGTCGCTCGTGCTGCGCAAGGGCTTCGACCACACCGTGCAGCGGGTCCGCATGCGCAAGATGTAGCCGCTACTTTCCAAACCGACGCGAGCGCTGCGAGTATTCACGCAGCGCGCGCAAGAAGTCGATCTTGCGGAACGCCGGCCAGTAGGTATCGGTGAACCAGATCTCCGAGTACGCGGCCTGCCACAGCAAAAATCCTGAGAGGCGCTGCTCTCCCGAGGTGCGGATGACCAAATCCGGGTCCGGCTGGCCAGAGGTGTAGAGATGCTCGGAGATGGAATCCACCGTGACTGCCTCCGCGATCTCGGCGGCGCTGGCCCCCTTGCCCGCCTCGTCCTGGATGAGCTCGCGTACCGCGTCGACAATCTCCTGGCGGCCCCCGTATCCCACCGCGATGTTCACGGTCAGCCCGGCCTTGCCCGTAGTCGACGCCGCGGAGCGCTGCATGCGCGCCACCACGTCCTCCGGCAACAGATCAAGGTGGCCGACAAGACGAACGCGACACGTGTAGTGCTCGGTGGCGAGGCCGTCGATGACGTCCGAGATGATGTCAAAAAGCAGCTCGACCTCTTCGGACGTGCGCTGGAGGTTCTCCGTGGACAGCAAATAGAGCGTGACGACGTCCACGTCCATCTCGGCACACCAGCGCACGAGCTCGCCGATTTTGGCCCCGCCCGCGCGGTGCCCCTGCGAGATGTCGCTCAGCCCGGCCTCGCGGGCCCAGCGGCGGTTGCCGTCGGCCATCACGGCGATGTGCTTCGGCCGCTTCTTGCCGCGCAGCTCGCGCCGCAGGCGGTACTCGTATAGCGGGTACAGGATCTTTTCCAGCACAGTCACGCCCCTCACCTTACCTTTTGGCGCTGCTAGAAGATGCGCTTCTTGCTCCGGTCGTACACGCCGGCTTCCTGCATCGCTTTGTCCACCGCCTGTGTATCGAAGGGATCAATGCCGTGCGCTTGCGCGAACTGCTGGCGGCGACGGAAGCGGGAGAAGCGCCGGTGAAACGCGTATCCGAGCGTGAGGATCGCCGCAGCCAGCACGACGATGATCAACAGCCCCACCGGCGAGGCCTTGCCAAAGTCCGGCCCGACCGGCGTTTCCGCCGGTGCCTGGGCAAGCACAAAACTGGTGGCGTTGGTGGCGGAGGCGGCCAGCGTGGAAAACATCGAGCTCATTGTTCTTTAAGCGTCCTTCACTTCTCTACTTCTCTGCGGCGGGTATCCCCGCGAACAGGTCATCCTCGGGCAACGTCGTCTCAACGCGGCTGCGCGCGAGCTCAAACTCCTCAGTCGGCCAAACTTCCTGCTGGTCTTCGACCGGGCTGGCCAGAAACGCGCCGGCCGGGTCGATCTGCGTGGCGTGTGCCCTTAGGGCCTCGGCTCGGTTGGAAAAGTACTCGCTGCACTCCACCCTGGTGGTCACTCGGCTCATCACGTCCGCCTTGTTCTGCTCCCAGCGGGCAATCATCAGCTCGTAGGGGCTGGGCTTGCCCTGGGCAAAGAGCCGCTCCTGCAAAAGCTTCATGCGCTGCAGGATGAAACCGTGGCTGTAGTACATCTTCAGCGGCGTCCACGGCTCGCCTGCCTCGGGCGCAAACTGCGGGTCGCCGGACTTCTCCCAGGCCAGCATGGAAATGGCGTGCACCATGAGGTGGTCCGGGTGCGGGTAGCCGCCATTTTCGTCGTAGGTGATGATCACGTGCGGGCGGAACTCGCGTATCGACGCCACGAGCTTCTTAGTCACCACCACCGTGTCCTGCACCGCAAAGGAGCCTTCCGGCAGCGGCGGCCGCGGGTCGCCCTCTGGCAGCCCGGAGTCCTGGTAGCCGAGCCATTCGTGCTCGACGCCGAGCGCAGACACCGCGCGCGCCATTTCTTCCTCGCGCACCGCGATGATGTTTTCCAGCACCCCGGGGCGGTCCATCGCCGGGTTGAGAATGTCGCCGCGCCGGCCGTCGGTACAGGTCACTACCTTCACGCGGTGCCCTTCGGCGGCGTAGCGCGCCATCGTTGCCGCACCCTTGGACGACTCGTCGTCGGGGTGGGCGTGGATTGCCATTAACCGCAAGCCAGTCACTGAGAAACTCCAACTTTTGTAGGGGGTAGTGCGTTAGCTTCGGCCCATCTTAGTACGATCAGGGTCAAAGTCATCTTTCACTCCCGCAGCAGTTTGTGAGGTCACCGTAGTGTCTAGCTCGAGGTCGCACTCCTCTTCCACTTCCACCCGCCAGCGTTATGGTGCAGACGCGGAGAAGAGCTCGAACCTCCCCGGGCGCATCGTGGCTATTGCCGCTGTGTTGCTCGTCGGGTTCATGATCTTCGCCGTCGCCCGCGTGGTGAGCGACCGCTCCGCGCAGCCGATCAGCGCGGATTTCATCTCCCAGGAGCGCGTCGACGATAGCACCTCCCGCCTGTGGATCGACGTGACCCGCGACGACCCGGAGGTTCCCGCCTATTGCATCGTGATCGCGGTGGACTACAACCACGCTGAGATCGGGCGTCGTGAAGTGGTGCTCCCCGCAGGGGGCGAGACGATGCAGCGCATCCCGGTAGACATGCCGGTCAGCGGGGACCTCGCCTCGGGCCGCGTCTACGGCTGTTCTGAGCAGATCCCGCCCTACATGGATGCGCAGAGTGCCTTCTACGCTGCCAGGTAGCACCTCGCCAGTGTGATAAAATCCCGGCTGTATATTTGTACGAGCAAGAAGAGTGTTCCGTCGGACTGTGCCCGACCTGTATACCAGGCGGGCTCGTTTGACGTATGAGGGAAGGGTAAACCGCATGGCTGATACGCAGAAGCAGTACATCACCCCGGAGATGAAGGCCAAGCTCGAGGCAGAGCTGCAGGCGCTGATTGATAACCGCCCGGTCGTCGCAGCCGAGATTAACGAGCGCCGCGAGGAAGGCGACCTGAAGGAGAACGCGGGCTACGACGCAGCGCGTGAGCAGCAGGACCAGGAAGAGGCCCGCATCAAGCAGATCTCTGAGCTGCTGGCCAACTCCACCACCGAGCGCACCGGTGTGGTCGAGGGCGTCGCGCACGTGGGTTCTGTCGTGCACGTCTACTACGACGGTGACGAGAACGATAAGGAGACCTTCCTGATCGGGACCCGCGCGGCCTCCACCGGCAACAAGGACCTGGAGACCTACTCGGAGAACTCCCCGCTGGGCGCTGCCGTGGTTGGTGCCTCCGAGGGCGAAACCCGCACCTACACTGCCCCGAACGGCCGCGAGATTTCGGTGACGATTCTTAGCGCGGAGCCGTATGATTCTGTTAAGGCGTCCACGCCGCGCGCTTAACCCGCTAGATTTTAAAGTTCAACCTTAAAGAAGGACTGATCCTGTGATTTCCGTTTCCCGCACCGCTGCGGCCGGCCTCGTCGCCGTGGCAGCTGTCTCCCTCGCCGCATGCCACCCGCCGCACCAGGTCGATTCTGAGCAGAAGGTCGACACCGCTACCAGCCAGAAGGCTGAGTCGCTGGCATCCTACGGCGCTACCACCACCGTCTCCAGCGCCACGGCCACCTCCGCGGCTGTGGCGGATGAGACGCCGACGATTGCCAACTGCGGCGCTGTCGAGCTCGAGCGCCCGACCGAGTTGACGCTGGATTGCCAGGGCCAGGACGATGTCCTGCGCAACATCACCTGGGATTCCTGGGAGGCAGACATGGCCACCGGCACCGGTACCCGCAATGCGCAGCAGCCGGAGGTTGCCATCTCGCTGAGCAACCCGCAGGTGGTCAACGGCGTGCTGGCCTACACCGACATCACGGTGGACGGCACCGCGATCTACCCCGAGGGCAACTAGCCCACAGCGTAAAAGCCCGGCCCCGCAAAGATTGCGGGGCCGGGCTTTTGTTGTGCGCGCCTAGCGGTTTTGGAAGATGTAGAGCAGGCGCAGGATCTCGGTGTAGAGCCACACGAGGGTCACGGCGAGGCCGAGTGCCACGCCCCACGCAGCCTTCTCGGGCGCGCCGGTGCGCACCAACTTGTCAGCCACGTCGAAGTCCTGCAGGAAGGACAGGGCGGCCAGCACGACGCAGACCAAGCCGAAGATGATGGCGAGCGTGCCACCGCCGCGCAGCGGGTTGATCCCGGTGAAGATAGCGAGCAGGAAGTTGCCCAGCGCCATGATGGCCACGCCGAAGATCAGGCCAGTGATGATGCGGTTGAAGCGCGGCGTCACACGGATGGCACCCGTGCGGTAAACCACGAGCATGCCGATAAAGACGCCGATGGTGCCGACGATCGCCTGGAAGACGATCATCATGCCGTTCGAGTCACCGACCTGCATGCCCGCGAACAGGAAGGAGAAACCGCCGACGAACAGGCCCTCGAAGACGGCGTAGAGCAGCGTGAGAGTCTTCGAGCCGAAGTTCTTCGAGAACGCGTGCACGAGCACGGTAATGAAGGCGGCGATGGCACCGCCGAAGGTCAGCATCATGCCGAGGCCCATATTGGAGAGGCTCAGCATGAAGTTCGCGATCGCGAAGACGACGATGACAGCGAGCGTGATGCCGGTCTTGCTCACCACGTCATCGATGGTCATCGGGCGGTCGGCGTCCTGCATCTGCGGCTGGTAGCCGTAGCCCTGCTGGTGCTCTGCCTGGGGCAGGTTTTTCAAAACTGGGTTGTTACTTCGCACTTTGAGGTCGAGTCCTTTCAGTGAAGCTTTCGCATGTCCGTTCTTCACAATATGTAACGCACCACTGCCTTGGAAAGTTCCCGAGCGGGCCTAAAGTGTTGGTATGCAGCTGCCCAGTTGGGGCGCGCCAGAGCTGTTTGCCCGCGCCCATCCTCAAAGGTTTCGCCCCGCGCTCGTGGGCGACGCGTTGCGCGAACGCCTGATTTCGTGCACCAGCGACCCGGATCCTTTTGCCACGTCTTACCGCGGCGTGGACATCCTCGCCTTCCGGGTCGATGCGCCACTGCCCCATTGGCTGTATTCCACTTTTGGGCTCGCGCCGGTGCGTTCCTCGCAGCCTCTGGCTGGTACCCATACGGAGCTGACCTTGCGGGTGCCGGTTACACACGACCCGCTGCCTCCGGTGTGGCCCGCCGCGCTTCTCGCACACTTGGTGCGCCACATCCGGCACCGCGGGGCGAGCATCGAGCCGGGTCACTACATGGACTTGCGCCACCCAGTGCGTCCCGACGCCCGCCTGACCGGGCTGAGCTTCGTCACCGACCCGATCCTCGGGCTGGTGGATGGCCCTCTGGCGCTCGCCCAGTTCACCTACGCGGTCGGGCTCACCACAGCCGACCTTGAGGCGGCACTCGCATGGGATCCACTGAAGCTCACGGGCGTGCTTGGCGACGTCTTCCCGCTCGGACTCAGCGACCCCGAACGCGCGGATCTCGCCGCAGATCCCCAGGCTGCGGCCCGGATCGCGGCAGCGACCGCAGCCGAAGGCTCGAGCATTGGTGCGGCGAGCGTGCGCCTGCTCGACGCGGAGCCGGGTGGGCGCGTCGACGTCGACATCGCCGGCGCGCGGGCAATCCTGCGCGCAATGCGCCACCGGCTCCCCTTCGACCGCAGCTTCGCACTTGTCGAGGACACCGGCAACGCATGGCTGCTATTCGAACCCGACACAACTGCGGCGCTACTGCCACAGGACCAGGGGCTGCTCATTCACACTCCAGAAAACCTGCGCAACGAAATCCTGGCCACCCTGGATGCGAAGCCAGGCAAGTACAGCTTCGTCAGCGCACCCCTGACGTTGCACGTGGTGGACACCAGCACGTAAGGCCCGGAAGTTTTACAGTGGGGAAAGCAAGGTACACGCATAAGGAAAGGACTCCCCATGGGTATCTTTGACAATCGCGTCGCGCTGGTCACAGGCGCAGGTTCCGGTATCGGCAAGGCAATCGCCCAGGACTTGGCCGCCCACGGCGCCAAGGTCGTGGCCAGCGACATCAATCTGGAGGCTGTAGAGGCAGTCGTCGCTGAAATCGAAAACCACGGCGGCACCGCCAAAGCCTTCACCCAGGATGCCTCGAGTAAGGAGGACAACGCCGCGGCGGTCGCCTTCGCGGTGGAGCACTTCGGTGCGCTGCACCTGGCGGTCAACAACGCGGGCATCGGCGACCAGGTGCCGCTCGCGGAGAAGAAGCTCGAGGACTGGGATCGCCTGATCAACCTCAACCTCAACGGCGTGGCCTATGGCTGCCACTACCAGCTCATTCAGATGCTCGCGCAGGACGACGAGGCGCCGTGCGCGATCGTGAACATGTCGTCGATCCACGGCTCGGTGGCGCGCAGGGGTGGCATCGCGGCCTACGCCGCCGCCAAGCACGGGGTAATCGGCCTGACCAAGTCCATCGCCGCCGACTACGCAGACAAGGGTATTCGCTGCACCAGCGTTGGGCCGGGCTACATTGATACCCCGCTGCTGGAGCGCCTGGGTGAGGAGAAGCGCCAGGAGCTGATGCACCGCCACCCGCAGGACCGTCTGGGCAAACCCGAAGAGGTCGCTGCCTTAGTCCGCTTCTTGCTCAGCGATGAGGCTTCCTTCATCAACGGCTCCTACCACCTCGTCGACGGCGGCTACACCTCAATTTAGAAAGCATTCCCGTGTCCACTACTTCACCTCAGCGCGCGGCCGTCATCGGTGCCGGTTTCGCGGGTCTGGCAACCGCGGCGCTGCTCGCCCGCGAGGGCTACGACGTCACCGTCATCGAAAAGCTCGACACCGTGGGCGGGCGCGCCGGCGAGGAGACCTACGAGGGGTTCCGCTTCGACATGGGCCCCTCGTGGTACCTCATGCCGGACGCCTTCGACCACTTCTTCGCGCTGTTTGGCTACCGCACCGAGGAGCTGTTGGACTTGGTACCGCTCGACCCGGCCTACCGCCTCTTCCCGCAGGGCCAAGATCCGATCGATGTACCCAAGGACCCGGCGCAGGCCATTGAACTCTTCGAGTCCATCGAGCCGGGTGCCGGGAAACAGCTCACCGAGTACCTGGATTCTGCCGAGCGGACGTATGACCTCGCGCTGCGGCACTTCCTCTACACCACCTTTTCTTCCCCGGCAGCGTTTCTCACCCCGGAGGTGCGCGCGGGCTACGCAGACCTGGCCAGGTTCCTCACCACCCCGCTCGACCGCTTCGTCGCCCGCCGTTTTCACGACACGCGCCTGCGGCAGATGCTCACCTACCCCGCGGTGTTTCTGTCCTCGCACCCGTCGAAGACCCCTGCCCTGTACCACCTGATGAGCCACACGGATCTCACCCAGGGCGTGCGCTACCCGCTCGGCGGTTTTGCCGCGGTGGTGGACGCCGTCTACCGGATCGCCCGCGAGCAGGGCGTGCGCTTCCGCATGGGCAGCGAGGTCAGCGCAATCACCTACTCAGGTTCGCGCGCCACTGGTGTGCAGGTGGGCACAGAGCAGTTGCTTTTCGACGTCATCGTGTCCGCCGCGGACCTCCACCACACAGAGACTCGCCTCTTGCCTCCCAAGAAGCGCACCTACGACGAGCCATACTTCAGCACACGCAACCCCGGGGTCAGCGCAGTGCTGGTGCTGTGTGGGGTGCGCGGGAAGCTACCCCAGCTGGACCACCATAATCTGTTGTTCAGCCGCGACTGGGACACGGACTTCGACGCGGTGTTCGCAGGCCCGGTCGCCGAGCGCCCGTTGGGCGCCTCGCAGTCGATCTACGTCTCGAAGCCGTCGGCCACCGACCCGAGCACTGCCCCGGACGGCGATGAGAACCTATTCGTGCTCGTGCCTGCCCCAGCTTCGGCGGCGCTGGGGGCGGGCGATGCGTACGGCGAGGGGGCGTCGATAAGCGTGCAGCGCATTGCGGAAGCCGCGCTGGACCAGATCGCCCAGTGGTGCGACATCCCGGACCTACGCGAGCGCATCGTGGTGCAAAAGACAGTTGGCCCGGCAGATTTTGCGGCGCGCTACCACGCTTGGTCTGGCGGGGCGATCGGACCGGCACACACGCTGCGGCAATCGGCGTTCCTGCGCGGGCGCAACGCCTCCCGCAAGCTGGAGAATCTCTACTATGCCGGCGCAACGACTGTGCCCGGAGTTGGCGTGCCAATGTGCCTGATCAGCGCGGAAAATGTGCTCAAGCGACTGCGCGGCGATACAAGTTCCGGCCCACTGCCGACCGATTTTTAAGTATGGTCGGGCGCATGAAACGACACACTGCAATTGCCGCATCCATCGTGACCACCATCGGCCTGACCCTGGCCGGCTGCGCCGAGGACGACGCCACCGTCGCAGAAACCTCTGAAACCGCAGAGGCCGCAGACACTGCTGAGTCGGCGGAAACCTCCGCAGCCGATGATGCTGCCAACGGCGAGGCCCCCACCGAGCACAGCGAGAAGGCCCAGGAGCTCATCGCCGCCTTCAAGGAGCAGTACCCCGACGCCGAGGAGACGGACCTCAACGAGCTCTACGCACAGATGGAACAGGCCAATGAAGAGATGCCCGAAGAGGCAGACGTGAAGGTGGACCCGCCGGAGTGCGACTTCTCCGATAAGACTGACGAGCTGGATACGCTGGCCACCGACCGTTCCTTCGGCACGCTGGTCTCTACAACCGTGGGCGGCTCGGAGCCCACCGAGGATGACATGGGGATTCCCCCGATGGATGCCACCTCGATCGATCTGGTGATCCACGACTTCGCCGACGAGAAGGACGCCAAGACCTACCTCGAGGGCAGCGACCTGTACGACGGCAAGTGCTCCGAGATCACCGTCACGAACGGCGAGGGCGAGGGCGCGTTTGAGGCCCACCAGACCTTTGAGAAGACCGACCTGACCCTCGACGGCGCGGACGATTCCTTCTCCAACAACGTGACTATGGATGGCGCGCTCAGCCAGAGCGGCGGCATGCTGTTTGCCCGCTTCGGCGGCACCGTGGTGACCATTTCCACTTCTGGCCAGGACCCGGAGGAGGCCCGCCAGGCGCTCGAGGACACCGTTGCGGCCCTGAATTAAGGGAAAACGGGCAGATTTGGTGCCCCCAGTGGGACTCGAACCCACACTGAATCGATTTTAAGTCGACTGCCTCTGCCGATTGGGCTATGGGGGCAACAGCCAAATATCGTACCTGCCCGCACCGCTTCATCCCGAATCGGCACCGTGCACATATTCCACAACCAAGCCTAAGGAAACATATGTTCGACTAAAGGGCTTCTGATGTTCTCCCCCGACAATACGCTCATGCCCCATACAGGCAGGTTCGTACAAGGTGGGTTGCACGTTGAAGAAGCTCAATTCAGTCGAGATTTGCGCAGGTGCCGGTGGTCAGGCCTTAGGCCTGGAACAGGCTGGATTCGACCACAGCGCTGTTGTAGAAATTGATGACCACGCAGTTGCAACGCTTCGCGCCAATCGTCCGGAGTGGAATGTTATCCACCAGGACGTCTTAGAGTTCGACATCTCCCCCTATACCGAAGATCTCGATCTTTTTGCTGGAGGTGTCCCCTGCCCTCCTTTTTCCATTGCCGGTAAGCAGCTCGGCCAGGATGACGAACGCGATCTTTTCCCGCGCGCAATTGAGTTGATCGCCGAGGCTCACCCTAAAGCTGTCATGCTTGAGAACGTCAGGGGGTTGGCGCAACCACGCTTCGAGGCCTACCGAAGCCAACTCGTCAACAAACTCGCGGATCTGGGCTACCAATCGCATTGGGAGCTCATCACCGCGGCTGACTATGCGGTGCCCCAACTAAGGCCACGCTTTATTCTCGTCGCGCTCAAAGACGAGTACGCGGAATACTTCGCATGGCCCAAACCTGTTGGCACCAGAACAACAGTGGGCGAAGCACTTGAGCCCCTCATGGCCGAGAATGGCTGGCCTGGCGCAAAGGCATGGGCGAAGCAGGCTAACAATATAGGCCCCACCCTCGTTGGCGGTTCGAAGAAGCACGGTGGCCCGGACGTCGGCCCGTCACGGGCCCGTGAAGCCTGGAAGAAACTCGGCGTGCGCGGTACCAGTATCGCGGAGGAACCTCCTGCCGCAGATTTCCCAACAGATCTCCAGGATGAGCTTCCTCGCCTGACTGTAAGAATGGGCGCAGTAATCCAGGGCTTCCCTTCGGAGTGGAAGTGGGAAGGCGGCAAAACCGCCGCCTGGAAGCAAGTGGGTAACGCGTTCCCGCCGCCGGTCGCGAGAGCTATTGGCACTCGCATAGCGTGTGCTTTATATAAAGAACCACTCGGCCACCTTGCTCCCGCAACCCCAATCATCCCTGAACTACCGCTCTTCCAGGATTTTTCATCATGAAAACGCCCCCAATGCCCCGCCAATGGCTCTTCCTCCTGCCCTGCGCCCTCGGCGCGCTTGGGCTCTTCCTCGCGCGCCGCGCCGGCGACGGCTCCCCCGGCTTCTTCGCCGCCACGCTCGCCACCGCCGCGATCTACGGTCTCGCCTGGTGGGTGTGGGGAAATCGTTCGGCGTTTGCCGGGCCGCGCAAGCTTAACGACGTCGCGCTCGGGGTCGCCGCCGGCCTCGCCCTCGCGCTCGTGTTCTTCCTCGGAGCACTCGTTGTCGCCCGCATCCCGTTTCTGGCCGAGCCAGCGACGGAGCTGCTCGCCACCCCAGAGAAGGGCGGGCTCGCTCCCACGCTCGCCGTGCTCGTGCTCAACGGGGTCGGCGAGGAGCTGGTCTACCGCGACATGGTGCCCCGCCAACTCCGCCTCTTAGGAATGAGCATCAATGCCCAAGGATTATGGTCCACGCTGCTCTATACGCTGATCACCGTGGCGATGGGCGTGCCGCTATTACTCGTCGGTGCCTGCCTGCTCGGTGCGCTCGCGTTCGTGCTCGCCGCGCGCACCGGCAGGTGCCTCGCCCCAATCGCAGCGCACCTGACCTGGAGTACCTCGATGGCCCTGGTGCTGCCGCTGCTACTTACTCGCTGACGGAGATCACTTTCTTCTTCTTGTGCTTCTCTGGTTGCGCAGTCCCGTTGACGTCGATGGTGTCGATGTCGAACATGCTGGAGAGGAAGTCGGCGACCCACTGCACGAGTTCGATGTCGCGCAGGTTCGGGCTGTTGATCGTCTTCGATTCGCGCGGCATGGGCACTTGCAGCGTCTTCGCCGCGGCACGGTAGTTCGCCCCGGAGTAGAGGCGCTTGAGGCGCACCTGCTTGGAGTCGGGCAGCTCCACGGGGTGGAACTTGATGCGAGTGCCCTGCACCATGATGTCGGAGACGCCAGCCTTGCGCGCCTGGTGGCGCAGCCGCGCCACGGCCATGAGGCGATCGACCTCCACCGGCATGGGGCCGAAACGGTCCACCATTTCTTCTGCCACGCGGCGCAGGTCTTCCTCCTCGCGCGCCTCGGCGAGCTTGCGGTAGATCTCCAGGCGGAGGCGTTCGGCGTTGACGTAGGTGTCGGGGATGTGGGCGTCGACGGGCAGGTCTACCCGGATCTCCTTCGGCCCCTGGTCGGTGCCGTCGACGGGCCCGCCGTCCAGCATGGTCTTGAAGGTTTCCACTGCCTCTCCCACCAGACGGACGTACATGTCAAACCCCACCCCGGCGATGTGGCCGGACTGCTCGGCACCCAGCACATTGCCGGCGCCGCGCATCTCCAGGTCCTTCTGCGCGACGGCGATACCCGCGCCCAGGTCGTTGTTCTGGGCGATGGTGGACAGCCGGTCGTAGGAAGTCTCGGTGAGCGTCTTTTCCTTCGGGTAAAGGAAGTAGGCGTAGCCGCGCTCGCGGGAGCGGCCGACGCGCCCGCGCAGCTGGTGCAGCTGGCTAAGTCCCATGTTCTGGGCGTTTTCCACGATGAGGGTGTTCGCGTTTGCGATGTCCAGGCCGGTTTCCACAATCGTGGTGCACACGAGCACGTCGTATTCGCGGTCCCAGAAGCCCTGCACCGTCTGCTCGAGCACCTGCTCGCTCATCTGCCCGTGCGCGACCACCACGCGCGCCTCCGGCACGAGCTCGCGTAGGTTCCGCGCAGTCTTCTCGATGTCGGAGACCTTGTTGTGGATGTAGAAGACCTGCCCATCGCGCAGCAGCTCGCGACGGATCGCCGCCGCAACCTGCTTCTCCTCCTGCGGGCCAACATACGTCAGCACCGGGTGGCGGTCCTCGGGCGGAGTCGTAATCGAGGTCATCTCGCGGATTCCGGTCAGGCTCATCTCCAGGGTGCGCGGGATCGGTGTGGCGGTCATGGTCAGCACGTCCACGTGGCTCTTCAGTGCCTTGATGTGCTCCTTGTGCTCCACGCCGAAGCGCTGCTCCTCGTCCACAATGATCAGGCCGAGGTCTTTCCAGTGCACGCCAGTAGCTAACAAGCGGTGCGTGCCAATGACGACGTCAACGGAACCGTCCGCCAGCCCGTCGGTAATCTCCTTGGCCTCCTTGGCGGAGGTGAAGCGGGAGAGCTCGCGCACCGTCACACCGAAGTTTTCCATCCGCTCAGCAAAGGTGGTGTAGTGCTGCTGGGCCAGCAGGGTGGTCGGCACGAGCACGACGACCTGCTTGCCGCCCTGCACCGCCTTGAAGGCAGCGCGGACCGCTACCTCCGTCTTGCCAAAGCCGACATCGCCGACGATGACGCGGTCCATCGGCGTCGGCTTTTCCATGTCGTCTTTGACCGCCTCGATTGCGGCGAGCTGGTCCTCGGTTTCCACGAACGGGAAGGCGTCTTCCATCTCCTGCTGCCAGGGGGTGTCCGGGGCAAAGGCGTGGCCCGGCGCGGCTTGGCGCTTGGCGTAGAGCTCGATGAGCTCTCCGGCGATCTCGCGCACGGCGGCACGCGCCTTGCGTTTGGTGTTCTTCCAGTCCGAGCCGCCCATCTTGGACAGGTGCGGCTTCTCCCCGCCGGTGTATTTGCTCAACAGGTCGAGCGATTCCATGGGGACCCAGAGCTGGTCGCCGGGCTGGCCGCGCTTGGCCGCCTGGTATTCCAGGACGATGTACTCGCGCCGCGAGTCCTCGTCGCCGGTCTTGATGGTGCGCTCGGCCATCTTCACAAACTTGCCGATGCCGTGCGTGTCGTGCACGACGAAGTCGCCCGGAGTCAGCGCGAGCGGATCGACGCGGTTGCGCCTGCGCGGAGCGCGCCGCTTCGCGCCGGCGATGTCGCCGACGCGGTTACCGGTGACGTCGGTCTCCGTGACCACCACCAGGTTGGGACCCGGGAACACCACACCGGCGTGGCTGAGCGCTTGATAGAGGGTCACCGCGCCCTCAACGGGTTCGAGCCCATCGGTGGCGATCCGGGCAGACACCCCGTGCTCGCGCAGCCGCTCGGCAGTGCGCTCGATCGTGCCCTTGGCGGGTGCGACGAAGGCGACCTTGCCGTGGTTTTGCTGGACGTGCAGTTTCAACGTGGCGTAGAGCTGTTCGATCGCCTTCGGGTCGCCCTTCGGCGCGGGGGCGGGCTCGAATTCCAGGGGCAGGGTCTCCGTATCGTCAGCGGTGAACATGCCGGGCGGGGCGAACGTCCACCAGGCGTTGCCTGCCTTTCGCGCCGAGACTTCCAAAGACTCGTAGGAGCGAAACGACGACGCAGAAACATCAAGCCCCTCCACGGCGAGCGGGCCCTCCGCCCCCATGGCTGCGGCCTCCCAGCCCGCCTCGAGAAACTCCTGGTCGGTGACCTCCAAGTCCGCGATGCGGGAGCGTACCTTCTCCGGCGAAGTCACCAAGCAGATGGAGCCGGAGGGCAACAGCTCCGGCAAGACCGAATACGGCTGATCCGTGAGCGCGGGGATGAGCGCTTCCATGCCGTCGGCGTGCATGCCCTCGGACACGCGGGTGAGCAGCTGCACCAGGGTCGGGTTGGAGGGGAATTTCCGGGCGAGGGCGTCGGCTTTTTCGGACACGGTGACGTCGATAAGCAACTGCCTGGCGGGGAAGATTTCGACGAGCTCGGTCTCTTCGATGGTGCGCTGGTCCGCGACCGCGAAGCTGCGGATGTCGGTGACCTCATCGCCCCAGAACTCGATGCGCACCGGGTGCTCGGCGGTGGTTGGGAAGACATCGATGATGCCGCCGCGGGTAGCGAAGTCCCCGCGCTTGGACACCATGTCGACGTGCTCGTAGGCGTAGTGGGAAATCTGCTCGGTGAGCTGCCCGAAGTCGTACTCGTGGTCGCGCTCGATGCGGATCGGCTCGATCTTCGGCAGCACCGGCTGGCAGGCGGCCCGCGCGGCGGCGACGATCACCTGCGGCATCTCCCACAGCACCTTGGCGCGGCGGCCCACCACATCGGGAGCGGGCGACAGGCGCTCGTGCGGCAGCGTCTCATACGCCGGGAACTGCGCGACCTTGTCCGGACCCAACAGGGCTGCAAGCTCGGCGGAAAGGTCCTCCGCCTCGTGGCCCGTGGCTGTGATCACCAGCAGCGGCACCTCGCGCGCGAGCGCACCGGCGGCCCAGGCGCGCACCTGGTCGATCCCGGTCACGTGCAGCGTGTCCATCCCAATGTTGGCCACCAGCCCCTTGAGCTTGGGGTCGGTCAGGGCCATGGTGAGCAGCCCGCCGAGTGCAGGTGCCGAAGAGACAGTATTTGGCATGTACTTAGTCGTCCTTACTTCCCTTTGTAGGCTCAATCTCAAAAGGCACGATGTGCGGCTGTGCCTCCAGGCCGCGCAGCCCGTTCCAACACATGTTGGCAATGTGGGCTGCGGTTTCGTACTTGTCCGGCTGCCGCTTATCCAGCCACCACAGGGCAGTATTGGACACCGTGCCAACGAGTGCCTGCCCGTACAACATGGCCACCGACGCATCTAATCCACGCTGCGTAAACGCCTGCTCCAACAGCGCGGAGACCTGCGAGGTCACCCGGTTAAGCAGCGTGGCGTACGAGGGCCTCTCCCCCGGCGGCTGGCCGCGCGCGATAATGATAAACCCGTCGGTTTCCTCCTCCACGTAGGTCAAGACGGCGACCACGCCTTTCTCGATGCGCTCGCGCCAACGGCCGTGCTGGATCACCGTGAAGATGCGCTCCTCCAGCTTCGCCATCTCCTGCTCGATCACTGCGCGGTACAGGCCTTCCTTACCGCCGAAGTGCTCGTAGATGGCGGGCTTGGAGACCTCCGCGCGTGCGGCGAGCTCCTCGACAGAAATGCCGTCGAGGCCGCGCTCCGCAAAGGCGGCGCAACCGACGTGGATGAGTTGGTCCCGACGCTGCGCGCCGGTCATTCGCTGACGAGCCATGCCACCCAGCTTACGTTCCGCGCACCGCAGCCTGGTATTTAAGGTTTTGACAACCATGCGCTAGAATCGGTGCCTGCTGTTCCCCATGGTGTAATTGGCAACACTACGGTTTTTGGTACCGTCATTCTAGGTTCGAGTCCTGGTGGGGAAGCAACTACCCGGCCCGCGACTCCGCGGGCCGGTTTTCGTTCACGCCCCACCGGAAGGTTCGCTGTATATGCCCCGCCCTATTCACAGCTCAACCAAGTACGTCCCCGCACTTGACGGTATCCGCTCTATCGCGGTGCTGTTGGTGATTGCGTACCACCTCAACCTTCCTGGCTTCGGCGGCGGGCTGCTTGGCGTCGGCGTGTTCTTCACGCTCTCTGGCTACCTCATCACCCTGAACCTGATGAACTCGCACCTGCGCCACGGCACCTTAAAGTTGCGCACGTTTTGGGTCCGCCGCTTCCGCAGGCTGGCGCCCGCCATGCTCACCACCGTGCTCGCAGTGCTCATCCTGAGCGTGGCTTTCGACGCCGCAAACCTCCGCACCCGGGCATTCGAGGCCTTAAGCTCCGTTGTCTACCTGAACAACTGGCACAACATCGCCACGGGCACCTCCTACTTCGACCGCTTCAATGGGCCGGGCCCCTTGGACCACATGTGGTCGCTGTCCATTGAGGAGCAGTTCTATCTCCTCTGGCCACTGGTGTTCTGGCTGCTGCTCAAGATCTTCCGCCGCCCGTGGCTCGTGGCAGCCGCAACGACTGTGCTCGCCGGAGCCTCTTTCGCCTGGATGTGGGTGCTCGCCCAGCCCGACGTTGACCCGACCCGCGTGTACGAGGGCACCGATACGCGCGCCGGCGGCCTGCTGCTCGGCGCAGTGCTGGCCATCATCGTTGCTTCTCGACGCCACGAGAACAAAAAGGTCGCCAACTCCCCCATCGCCGGCACCCTGGTCGGCGCGGTGGGCTTCGGCGGCATCTTCGCGCTCAGCATGCTCGTGGCCCAGGAGAATATGTTCCTGTACAAGGGCGGGATCCTGCTGCTGAATGTGGCCACCGTCCTGGCGATCTACTCCGTGCTGGGCACGCGCGGGCCGTGGACCGCCATCTTGAGCTGGGAGCCGTTGCGCTGGATCGGCGAGCGCTCCTACGGCATCTACCTGTGGCACATGCCGGTGATCTACTTCATGCCTAAGACCTGGCTTACCGAGCACCTGTTCTGGGCCTCGGTGCTGGCCATCGGGCTGTCGGTGGTCCTCGCCGCGCTGAGCTGGACGCTATTTGAAAACCCGATCCGCCGCCACGGCGTGTTCGGCCCGCTGAAGAAATACAAGACACAGCCACTCCAGGCCCTGCGCCCGGCCTCGCTCGGCTCCATGATCACCCTGGTCAGCGTGATTTCCATCGGGATTATCGCCCTCTTCGCCCAGCAAGGCAGCAACGCACAGAAACCAGCGATGGCGCTGCCCGCCGAGGCCCAAAGTGGCGGCAGCCGCGAGCGCACACAAGAAGAAGCAACCACCACCGAGGAGGCACCCGCCGCCACCTGGGAGGACCAGGACGCAGACACGACCATGGCGTGCAGGCAGGTCATCCACGTCGGCGACTCCACCTCGATCGGCATGTTCGATCCGGGCCAGCTGCCCGAGGGCGCGGAAACGGCCATCGACCGCTACCTCGACGCCGGTGCCGAAAGCGTCGAGACCAGCGTCTTCGGCGCCCGCGCCACCAACCAGGGCTTCAACGGCAACGGCGAGAACTACCCTTCCGCCATCGAATCCGTCCAGGAGCTGCTCAACATGGGCGTGGCCGACGAGGGCACCTGCTGGGTCATCGCCACCGGCGTCAACGACGCGGCGAACGCGGACGCAGCACGCTCCTACGGCTACGACCCGACGGGCGAGCTCGAGGAAAACATCCGCAAGATGCTCGAGCTTCTCGACGGCTACCGCGTCATGTGGCCCACCGCCGCCACCGGCTCGCCGTCAAACTCCTACTACGCCAACGAGAACATGGAGGAGTTCAACGCGGCGCTGCGCAAGGTGGCCAAGGAGCGCAACGACGTCGTCGTCTACGACTGGGCGGCAGAAGCACGCGCCAACCTGGACTGGTTCCTCGCCGGCGACGAGGTGCACTACAACGCCGAGGGCAACGACATCCGCGGCATCCGTTTCGCCGCCGCCCTTGCCCACGCCTTCCCCGCCGGTGTCGAAACCGCGGACATCCCGAAGGATGCCGAGGTTAGCTCCGAGGGGCCGAAGTAGGGATTCTGAACTGCCCCATCATCCCCTCGTCCTCGTGGAAGAGCATGTGGCAGTGGTACATGAACGCGTAGTCGTCGTTGCGGTGCATCGGGATGTCCACGCCAAGGCGCACCGTTGACAAGGGCGGCACGTAAATAGTGTCGTGCCAGCCCTCGCGGAACTCCACATCGCCGTTCTCAACGTCGAGCACGCGAAAGCGGGCGTTGTGGATGTGGAAGTTGTGCGGCCAGTCCGCGTTCTCGTTCGTCACCGCCCACAGCTCTGGGCCGGCCTCTGTCTTTTCAAAGTCGATGCGCTCCATGTCCATGGACTGCTCGTTGATCTGAAAGCCGTTGAGGCGGAACTCGCGCTCGGCTACCCAATCGGTGCCTACATCCTCCGCGCCCACCAACCGCTCCGGCAGCGCGCCTTCGCTCCGCGCCTCCTTCCCCACGATCTCCAGCAGGTCGAACGTGTCATTGAGCCCGAAGCCGTTGGCCACCTCTTCATCCGGCAGCCCGCCCCGGTTGTCCACGCCGATGCTGCGCAGCATCAGTTCGTCGCCCGGCTCCACATCCACGATCACCTCGGCGCGCTCACCCGGGCTGAGCAGGATGGCATCCACCTCTATCGGGTGTTCCAGAAGCCCCTGGTCGGTGGCAATCACATGGAAAGGTACACCAAGGCTCAGGTTGTGGAAGCGCATGGTCGCGCCGTTGACCAGGCGCAGGCGCAGTTTGCCCGCAGGTGCCTCGAACCGCGGTTTGGTAATCCCGTTGACCAAGGGGGTGTCCCCGAGCAGGCCGTAGGTGGGGTCGATCGTCTCGTCGAGCTGCCCGTCTTCGGTGAACTTTGCGTCCGTGAGCACGACCGGAATGTCGTCGATCCCATATTCATCAGGCAGCCCCAACGCATCCGCCTCATCATCCGCCACGACAATGCCGCCCGCCAACCCCCGGTAGGCGTGCAGACCGGAGACCCCGTGCGGGTGGGGGTGGTACCACAGCGTCGCCGCGTCTTGGTCCACCTGCCACGTCGGCGACCACGTTTCGCCCGGCGGGAAGGCGAGCGCCGGACCCCCGTCCGCGTCCGCGGCCAGGTGCATGCCGTGCCAGTGCACCACTGTCGGCTCGGTGACCTCGTTGCGCACCGTCATGTTGATGGTCTCGCCCTTGCGCATGTACAGCGTCGGGCCGAGGAAGGCGCCGTTAAATCCCCAGGTCGTAGTTGTCACACCAGGCAGAATCTCGTGGGTGCCTTCCTGCGCCGTCAGCTCAAAGGTGCGCGTGGTCCCCTCTACCTCGCCCTCATACAAGGGCGGGATGGGCAGCGGCCGTGCCTCTTCATCAGCACCTTTCGGCTTTGGCTGGTCACTCGTTGCACAGGCCGCGAGCACCGCTCCCGCGCTCAGCACCACTCCTTTAAAGAATGTTCGCCGGGACAATCCACGTGTCATGCAGTACCTCCTGCTCGCCTGCGGGTTTGGTGCGCCTAATACGCGCAGCCGTTTCTCCCCAACCCTACTATTTGGGTGTATGAGCACATCCCCAGATTCCGCCATGCCGCACCAGGAGCACAATGCCCGCCGCTTCATCTGGTCGAACGGCTTGCAGGGCATCGGCGATCAGATCGTCGCTGCCAAAACAGTGCTGCCCTGGCTGTTTACCGCAGCGGGCGTCCCGGCGGCGTTCACTTCGCTCCTCGTGCCGATCCGCGAGTCCGGCTCGATGCTCCCGCAAGCCGCACTCACCCCGTGGATCACCGCGCAGGCGCAGCGCAAGCGCGCGTGGCTCATCGGTTCCTGGGGCCAAGCGATCTCGGCAGCCCTTATCGCGCTCAGTGCCATGCTTTTCGACGGCGCGTTGCTCGGCGTCGTCGTCCTTATCCTCCTCGCCGCGCTCTCGGTCTTCCGCGCCCTGTGCTCCATTGCGGGCAAGGATGTCCAGGGCCGCACCATCGCGAAGGGCACCCGCGGGCTGATCACGGGCCGAGCCACTGCTTTATCCGGCGCGTTTACCTTAGGCATCGGCCTCGTCTTGTGGCTACTGCCAAACGACCTCCCACGCTGGGCGATCGTGGTGCTGCTCGCGGTGGGTGCCTCCACGTGGGCCTTCGCCTCCCTCGTCTTTAGCACCATCAAGGAACCTGCAGAGGCGCCCTCTCCGAAATCCAAGGACAACTGGGCCAAGCAAACCTATGACTTGGTCAAGGGCGACAGGCAGCTGCAGAAATTCCTGGTCGTGCGCTCGCTCATGCTGGTCACCGCGCTGTCCACCCCGTTCATCGTGGTGCTCGCACAGGAAGAAGGCGCGAACTTATCCAGCCTGGGCGCGTTCATCATCGCCTCCGGTGGCGCGGCGCTGCTGGGCGGGCGCATCTCCGGTGTCTTTTCGGATCGTTCTTCAAAATCGACGATGGCGTGGGCGGCCGGGGTGGCGTCGACAAGCTTGCTCCTGCTCGTGGCGAGTGCCAACCTCCTGCCTGCCGCGGCCAACGCGTGGATCATGCCGATCGGGTTCTTCGTGGTCAACCTCGCGCACACCGCGGTGCGCGTGAGCCGCAAGACCTACCTGGTGGATATGGCCGACGGCGACCGCCGCACCCTCATTACAGGCGCGGCAAACACCGTGATGGGTGTCGTGCTGTTGCTCGTCGGTGCGCTCTCTTCGGCCATCTCCATGTTCGGGCCGCAGATCACGCTCATCTTCTTGGCTATTGTCGGTTTCATCGGCGTCGCCTCTGCCGCAAGCCTGAAAGACGTCTCCCGCGGCACCGCATAGCGGCCGATACGTTAACGTAAGAAGACATCTGCCCCCTGTAGTGAATCAAAGGAGCTAAGCGTGGCCAACCACTCTCAGCGCGCCGTCGTCGTTCTCGCGGCCGGCGCTGGTACCCGGATGAAGTCGACGAAGCAGAAGACGCTGCACGAGATCGGCGGGCGCAGCCTGCTCTCGCACTCGCTGCACGCGGCCGCTTCCGTCGAGCCTGCGCACGTCGTGGCCGTGGTGGGCCACCAGCGCGACCAGGTCGGCCCCGCAGTTGATGCGATCGCTGAAGAGATGAACATCCAGATCCTTAAGGCAGTGCAGGAGGAGCAAAACGGCACCGGCCACGCAGTGCAGTGCGGCCTAAGCGCGATCCCGGACTTCGACGGCACCGTGGTGGTGACCAACGGCGATGTTCCCCTGCTGCAGCCAGAAACCATTGACGCGCTGATCAGCGAGCACGAGCAGGCACACGCCGCCGTGACCGTGCTGTCCCTCGAGTTTGCCAACCCGACCGGCTACGGCCGCATCATCCGCGACGAGGCGGGCAACGTCCGTGAGATCGTGGAGGAAAAGGACGCCAACGATGAGCAGAAGCAGGTCCGCGAGGTCAACTCCGGCGTCTTCGCCTTCGACGGCGCGGTGCTGCGCGACGCGCTGACCCGCATCAACTCCGATAACGCGCAGGGCGAGCTCTACATCACCGATGTGCTCGGCATCGCCCGCGGCGACGGCAAGAAGGTCGCCGCCTTCATCGCTCCCGACGCCCGCGAGCTCGCCGGGGTCAACGACCGCGTGCAGCTGGCCGCAGCCGGCAAGGAGCTCAACCGCCGCCTCGTGGAGAAGGCGATGCGCGGCGGCGCGACCGTCATCGATCCGGAGACCACGTGGATCGGCGTGGACGTGGAGATCGGCCAGGACGTGACCATCTACCCCAACACCCAGCTGTGGGGTTCCACCGTCATCGGGGATCGCGCCGAGATCGGCCCGGACACCACTCTGACCGACATGGAAGTACACGCGGGCGCGAAGGTCGTGCGTACCCAGGGCGAGCTCGGTGTGATCGGCGAGGACGCCACCGTCGGCCCCTTTACCTATATCCGTCCGGGCACCGAGCTGGGCGCTCGTGGCAAGCTCGGCGGCTTCGTCGAGTCCAAGAACGCCAAGATCGGCGAAGGCTCCAAGGTCCCGCACCTGACCTACATCGGCGACGCGACGGTAGGCCGCGAGTCCAACATCGGTGCCTCCTCCGTCTTTGCCAACTACGACGGGGTGAACAAGCACCACACCACGATCGGCGACTACTGCCGCACCGGCTCTGACACCATGTTCGTCGCTCCGGTCACCATCGGTGATGGTGCGTATACCGCCGCGGGTACAGTAGTGACTGAAGATGTCCCGTCTGGCGCGCTCGCCATCAAGGAGGGCCGCCAGCGCAACATCGAGGGTTGGGTGGAAAAGCGCCGCCCCGGAACCGACGCTGCGGAAGCGGCGAAAAACGCACGCGAGAACTAAAGGATCGCAATGACTGGATACTCAACTGAAAGCCACAAGGACCTCAAGGTCTTTTCTGGTCGCGCACACACGGCACTTGCTGAGCAGGTTGCCGATGAGCTCGGCATCGAGCTGGTGCCTACCACCGCCCGTGATTTCGCCAACGGCGAGATCTTCATCCGCTTCGAGGAGTCTGTCCGCGGCGCCGACTGCTTTGTCATGCAGTCGCACGCGCAGCCGCTGAACAAGTGGCTCATGGAGCAGCTCATCATGATTGACGCGCTCAAGCGCGGCTCCGCGAAGCGCATCACCGCGATCCTGCCCTTCTACCCCTACGCCCGCCAGGACAAGAAGCACCGCGGCCGCGAGCCGATTTCGGCCCGCCTGATCGCGGACCTGCTCACCACCGCTGGCGCGGACCGCATCGTCTCGGTGGACCTGCACACCGACCAGATCCAGGGCTTCTTCGACGGCCCGGTTGACCACATGCACGCCCAGCCGATCCTGGTGGACTACATCAAGTCCAAGTACTCCCTGGACAACCTGGTCGTTGTCTCCCCCGACGCGGGCCGTGTGAAGACTGCGGAGAAGTGGGCCAACGCGATGGGCGACGCCCCGATGGCGTTCGTGCACAAGACTCGCGACATCGACGCGGCGAACAAGGTCGTCTCCAACCGCGTCGTCGGCGAGGTCGCCGGCAAGGACTGCGTGCTCATGGACGACATGATTGACACCGGCGGCACCATCGCGGGCGCGGTCGGCGTGCTGAAGGAAGCGGGCGCGAAGTCCGTCGTCATCGCCTGTACTCACGGCGTGTTCTCCGACCCGGCGCGCGAGCGTCTGAGCGAGTGTGGCGCGGAGGAAGTCATCACCACTGATACCCTGCCGCAGTCCACCGAGGGCTGGAAGAACCTCACGGTGCTGTCCATCGCCCCGCTGCTGGCGAAGACGATCCGCGAGATCTTCGAGAACGGCTCGGTGACTACCCTTTTCGAGGGCCAGGCATAGCTTGAGTGAATCAACCGCCCTCCCGGTCGATGATGGTGGCCTCAAACGTGGCGTGAAGACACGCCACATGCTGATGATCGCCCTGGGCTCATCCATCGGCACGGGGCTGTTCCTCGGCTCCGCGGAGTCGATCGACTACGCCGGCCCGGCGGTGTTACTCGCCTTTCTTTTCGTCGGCGCGATCGTCTACCTGCTCATGCGGATGCTGGGCGAGATGGCCGTGGCCCACCCGGTCTCCGGCTCCTTCGCCGCCTACGCACGCGACTTTATCGGCCCGCGCGCCGGCTTCATCGTCGGCTGGAACTGGTGGTTTACCACCATCGTGGTGGGCATGATCGAGCTCACCGCGATGGGCACATTCCTGGACTTTTGGTTTCCGGAGATCCCCCACTGGCTCACCGCGCTCGTCACCCTGGCGATTGTAGTGCTCATCAACGCCGCCCGCGTCAGCGTGTTTGCCGAAGCCGAGTATTGGCTCTCCCTGATCAAGGTCGTCGCACTGAGCCTGATGATCATCTTAGGGCTCGTGCTGGTGCTCGGGCTCGGCCCGGAGCCCGCGGTGGGCACGGAAAACCTGTTTATTCACGGCGGGTTCTTCCCCAACGGGGCAACGGGCGTGCTCTTCTCGCTCGTCGCCGTGACCTTTACGTTCGGCGGCATCATGTCGATCGGCACCGCCGCAGGCGAGGCTGAGAACCCATCAACCACCATCCCGCGCGCGGTCAACTCCGTGATCTGGCGCATCCTGCTGTTCTACTTGGGCGGCATGAGCGTGATTCTGCTGCTCGCACCGTGGGACGAGCAGGGCGATTCCGCCAGCCCCTTCGTCCGCGTGCTCACCGCCGTGGGCATCGACGGCGCAGCACACGTGCTCAACCTGGTCATCCTGGTCGCGGTGGCGTCCGTGTGCAACACCATGACGTACTCGGGCAGCCGCATGCTGCGCGACCTAGCCCGCAACGGCCAGGCCCCGGAGTTCTTCGGGGCCACCACAAAGAAGGGACTGCCCCTCCGGGCTCTGCTTTTCGACGCCGCGCTCATGGGCGTCGTCGTCATCCTCAATTATTTCTTCGAGGGGAAGGTCTTCGCGATTCTCCTGGCGATCATCGTGGGCTCTGAGCTGATCACGTGGGCGTCGATAAGCTTTGCGCACCTGCGCTTCCGTGCGAACGGCGGGCATTCGAGCTTCATGGCACCGTTCTACCCCTACGCCAACTGGCTGTGCGGTGGTTTCTATGTGCTGGTGCTCGTGCTGATGGCGTTCCTTCCCGACTACCGTGTCGGGCTCGGCGCGCTGCTCGCCTGGATTGTTGGACTGAGCATTATTGGGGCGACGCGGAAACAGTCGGCCTAAGATAGGCAGGCATGATCCGCAACGACCTCGCTTCCCTGCCCGCTTACGTTCCCGGTGCGCGCGAGCACTCGCCCGACACCATCAAGCTTTCCTCCAACGAGTCGGCCGCCGGCCCGCTGCCGGCCGTGCAGGAGGCGATGCGCGAGGAACTCGCCGGGGCGAACCGCTACCCGGATATGGGCGCGGTGGAACTACGCGAAGCCCTCGCCTCGCACCTCGGCGTCAGCTTCGAGCAGGTAGCGGTGGGAACCGGGTCTTCGGCGCTGTGCCAGCAGCTGGTGTGCGCGACCGCGCAGCCTGGCGACGAGGTGATTTTCCCCTGGCGCTCCTTTGAGGCCTACCCCATCTTCGTGCAGATCGCTGGCGCTACTTCGCGCCCCATCCCCCTTGATGCACACCACCGCGTCGACCTAGACGCTATGGCGGCGGCAATCACCGATTCCACCCGGCTGATCTTCGTCTGCAACCCAAATAACCCGACCGGGACCACCCTCACCACCGCCGAGTGGGATGCGTTTATGGCAAAGGTGCCCGAGCATGTCACGGTCGCACTCGACGAGGCCTACTTTGAGTACAACCGCGCTACTGATACCCCGGTGGCCACTCAGGAGATCACGAAGTACCCCAACGTGGTGGGCCTGCGCACCTTCTCCAAGGCCTACGGGCTCGCGGGCGTGCGCGTCGGCTACGCCTTCGGCCCGGCGGAGCTGATTGAGGGCATCAACAAGGTTGCCGTGCCGTTTTCAGTCAGCTCGGTGGCACAGGCCGGAGCACTTGCCTCATTGGAGGCATCTGAAGAGCTGGCCGAGCGCGTCGAAGAAACCTGCGCCCAGCGTCAGCGTCTCACGGAGACGCTCAAGCCTTTCGGCACGCCGGAGTCACAGACGAACTTCGTCTGGTTGCCAAATGCCCCAGAAAATCTTGCCGCTGAGATGGCGGCCCAGGGCATCCTCGTCCGCGCCTTCCCCGAAGGTATCCGCATCACGGTGACCAACGAGGAAGAAACGGACGCGCTCCTTACTGCCCTAGATACAGTCCTGAATTAGAAGCGCGCGTAGGGGTCGCGCACGCCGATCATCTGCACCTCCGTGTACTCCAGCATGCCCTCGAGCGAGCCCTCGCGGCCCAGGCCGGAGGCCTTGACCCCGCCGAACGGGATGGAGGCATCGGAGACGACGCCGGTGTTGTAGCCCACCAAGCCGAACTCCAGGTGGTCGGAGGCGCGCCACATCACGTCCGGGTCCTCGGAAAAGACATACGACGCCAAGCCGTACTCGGTATCGTTGGCCAGCGCCCACGCCTCCTGCTCGGTGCTGAAGGTGAAGATCGGGGCGATGGGGCCGAAGATCTCCTCGCGGAACACCTTCGCGTCCTTCGAGGCACCGGTGATCACGGTCGGTTCGAAGAAGAAGCCCTTGCCCTCGACCGCTTTGCCGCCGGTGAGGATGGTGCCGCCGTGGGACACCGCGTCGTCGACAAGCGCCTGCATGTGCTCCTGAGCCTTCTTTTCCACGAGCGGGCCCACCTCAACACCCTCGTCCATGCCGTTGCCAACCTTCAAATTACTCACCGCCTTAGCCAGCTTGGTGGCGAACTCCTCGGCGATCGACTCGTGGACCAGGATGCGGTTGGCGGCGGTGCAGGCCTCGCCGATGTTGCGCATCTTCGCGGCCTTGACCCCTTCGACGGCACCGTCAATGTCGGCGTCCGCAAACACAATGGCGGGAGCATTGCCGCCCAGCTCAAGGGAGACCTTGACCACGTTGTCTGCGGCCAGCTTCATCAGCGCGGAGCCGACAGGGGTGGACCCGGTAAAGGAGAGCTTGCGGCAGCGCGGGTCCTTGAGGATCGGCTCCGAGACATCGGAGGCCGACTTGGAGGAGACGATGTTGATCACGCCCGCCGGCACTCCGGCCTCCACCATGGTTTGCACGAAGTACTGCATGGTCAGCGGGGTCAGCTTCGCCGGCTTGATCACCACGGTGTTGCCCGCAGCCAGGGCCGGTGCGATCTTCCTCGTCGCCATGGACAGCGGGAAGTTCCAGGGGGTGATCAGCAGGCAGGGGCCGACCGGCTTGCGCACGGTGACCATGCGGTTGCCCTTGGCCGGGTAGCGGTTGGTGTGGCCGAAGAAGTGGTTGGCTTCCTCGGAGAACCACAGCAGGTAGTCCGCGCCGTAGTCCACCTCGCCGAGTGCTTCGGTGTAGGACTTGCCCATCTCCGTGGTCATGATGGCCGCGAACGCTTCCTTGCGCTCCTTGACCAGGTCGTAGCCCTTACGCAGGATCTCCGCGCGCTCGCGGGGCGAGGTGTGCGCCCACCCGGCCTGCGCCTCGTCGGCTGCGGCGAGCGCGTCCAGGGAATCTTGGCGGGTCCCGGAGGCCATCGTCGCGATGACTTCCTCGGTGGCGGGGTTGAGCACCTCGTAGGTCTCCCCTTCTGCGCCATCGCGCCACTCGCCGTTGATGTACAGGCGGGTTTCTACCTCGCCCAAAATTTTTTGGATATCCATGAAGTGCTCCTCATTTCAGTGCGTACCTTCTTGTTACCGGTTTACCAGAGGCAAACCGATAGTGCTTTCGAACACATGGAAGACCATGTCGGCCCCCGCGACTACCTTGACGGCCATGGATTCCAACATAGACACCGTGGATGCTGTCCTCGCAGACCTCCTGAGCCGCCTGAGCAACCCAGCGCTCATTGCCGAGAAGTACGCGGAGATGCTGAATGCCGTGATCATTCGCCCGCCGCAGCTCTCCCCGTTTAACGCTTTCCTCGTAGAGCAACAGCGGCCTGGTGCCAGCCCGATGCTCCGTCTTAGCGAGTGGCAGGAGTACGGACGGCAACCAAAGCCCAACGTGCCAGCCGTGCTGATCCTCCAGCCTTTCGCCCCAGTCATCCCGGTCTACGAGTTCCGTGACACCGAGCCAATCCCGTATTTCGATGGTGAAGTTCTCGAGCAGGCACCATCCTTTACCGCAGTGACAGAAGGGGACGTCGACGCGGCGTCCATCGTGCGCACTCTCGTCGACCGCGCCTGCCACATCGGTGCCGATGTCCACGCGGTTCACGTTGGAGAGCGGCTTGGTGGTGACGCACGCCGAGAAAACCGTGGAACCCGAGTCATCAAGCGCACGCACGTGGAGCACCATTTTCGGCTCATCTTCTATGTCCGATACCAAAGTCAGGCTGAACCAGCTGTCCAGTGCGCCACCTTGGTTCACGAGTTCGCGCACATCCTTCTCGGGCACCTCGGTCCAATGAATGACTCCCCCGGCGCACCCCAGCGCTGGTCTCCGGAGCAAAGGGAGCGACTTTTTCTGTCGAAGGAGATTAAGGAGCTCGAAGCAGAAACCGTGGCGTACCTCGTCTGCTCACGCCTGGGCATCCGCCCAAACTCCCCGGAGTACCTTGCCGGTTATGTTGGAGACATGATCGCGTCCAGCGGCACTTGGCCCGCGCAGATGTCGATCACGAAAGTGCTCGAGACGACGCACGCGATCGAAGAGCTGCTCGGAGATTATGCAAACATCCGACGCCGCGCGGCGATCCGCACGTCTGAAAGTTTGGTCTAGCAGCGCGAGTGGGATATACTTGCACGGTCTCGGCGAGGGCTTAAAAAGCCGTTATCGACGCGATATGTATCCAGACTTTCCTTTCAAGCCTGCGATCACTCGACGAGCACCTGTTCACGTTCAAGTGGTCGCAGGCTTTTCTGTGGCCCACCATTTACAACAAAGGAGTCACACATGGCTGTTACCCCGACCCTGGTCAAGGTTGAAAAGCGCGAGGAGTTTGGCAAGGGTGCCTCTCGCCGCCTGCGTCGCGAGGGCCGTATCCCCGGCGTCCTCTACGAGGCTGGCATCGACAACGTGCACTTCTCCGTCGACCGCATCGAGATCTCCGCGATCGTGCGCAACGAGGGCGTCAACGCCATTCTTGAGCTCGAGTACGAGGGTGAGAAGCTGCTGTGCATGGTCAAGCACGTCGATCAGAACGTCCTGACCCTGGACATCGACCACATCGACGTCCTGGGCATTAAGCGCGGCGAGAAGGTCAACGTCGAGGTCCCGGTTGTCACCACCGGCGAGGCTCACCCGGACGCTGTGGTCCTGGTGGAGAACGACCTCATCGAGATCGAGATCGACGCCCTGAGCATCCCGGACGAGCTCGAGGTGTCCATCGAGGGCAAGGAGATCGGCGACCAGATCCTGGCTGGCGACGTTGTCCTGCCGGAGGGCGCAGAGCTGCTCTCCGACCCGGAGGACCTGCTGGTCAACTTCACCTACGAGCAGGTTGACGAGGACCTCGAGGAGGCTGCCGAGGAGGCCGAGGAGGGCGGCGCCGAGGCCGGTGCCGAGTCCGCCGAGGAGTCTTCCGAGGAGTAATTCCTTCTTTAAAGTCTCGCCCACTGCCGCGCGCAGTGGGCGTTTCTTTATGCTTACGGGCGTGTCTTCTTCTCCAGTTCTAGTTGTCGGCCTGGGCAACCCGGGCCCCAAGTATGCAGGCACCCGCCACAATGCGGGCATCGCGCTTATCGACGAGCTGTGCTCCCGCGCCACCCCTATGCCCGCTCAACTCGCGGTGCACAAGCGCACGAATACCGAGGTCGCCGAGCTCGCCGCAGGCAGGCTCCTCCCCGACCGCCAGGTGATCCTTGCCCGCACCCGCGCCTTTATGAACGTCTCCGGCGGCCCCGTCAAGGCACTCGCCGACTACTTCCGCGTGGCACCAGCGGATGTGTTTGTCGCCTACGACGAGCTCGACCTTGACTTGGGACAGGTCAAACTCCGCAAGGGCGGCGGGGACCACGGGCACAACGGCCTAAAATCTGTAACCAAGTCTTTGGGCGGCAAGCCCTACCACAAGCTCGCTATTGGGATCGGGCGCCCGCCTGGAAGAATGGCTCCCGCCGACTACGTGCTCAAGCCGTTTTCTGCCAGTCAGCAGGTCGATCTGACAATCGCGGCCGCCGACGCGGCGGATCTCTGGTTGAAATCCGTATAAGTTTAAGAGCATGCGCTTAGTCACACTGCGAGTCCCCGGCCACGATCTCACCGTCGCCGCCCGCCTGGAGTCCGACACCACCGCCGTCACCTTCCCGGGCTACCCGGACGTCGGTGCTCTCCTTAGAGCAGGCGACAGTACTGCGTGGCAGGAGGGAGAAAAAGTCGAGTTCACTCCCGAGCAGCTCGCCCCTGTCGTCCCCCGCCCGGGAAAAATCATCTGCGTCGGCCTGAACTACGCCAAGCACATCGACGAGATGGGCCACGAGCGCCCCGACGTGCCCACCCTGTTCATCAAGTTCCCCGAGGCGCTCATCGGCCCCTACGACGACGCGGAGATCCCCGACTTCAACGCCGACACCCTCGATTTCGAGGGCGAGCTTGCCGTGGTGATTGGGAAGTACACCCGCCACGTCAACGAGGTTGATGCAAATGAACACATCGCCGGATACGCCGTGATCAACGACTACACCCAGCGCCACATTCAAAAACGCACCAAGCAGTGGCACCAAGGGAAATCACTCGAAAAGACAGCCGGGTTCGGCCCCTGGTTGGACACCGAGTGGCAGCCCGGCCCCGTGCTCACCACCACGGTCAACGGCGAGGTCATGCAGCAGGCCCCGACCGACGACCTGGTGTTCTCACCCGCGAAGCTCATCGAGTTCATCTCGCACCTCTACCCGCTCGAGCCCGGCGACGTGATTGCCACCGGCACTCCCGACGGCGTGGGTCACGCAAGGAGTCCCCAGCGCTACCTCGCCGACGGCGATACGGTGCGCGTGGAGATTGAGGGCCTCGGTGCCATCGAGAACACGACCCGGGTCTACCCGGCCAAGTAGGCCTCGATCTCCTTCGCCGGTGCTTCCATAAGTTCGCCGCGATCCTTGCCCACCAGGCAGTAGTCCGCGTCCGGTGTCATCGGGCGCAGGTAGGGGTAGATCGGTGGAATGTCACGATAACGTTTGGTCAGCTCATTTTCTATCCCGCGCGCGGGACGGCCAGAGAATGCCCTGCTCACCACGGTGCGGCGATCAGTGCACAAGAGTTCGCGGTTCCGCGGGCTCGTGCCTGCCTCATCAGCTAAGAGGAACGCCGTGCCACAAGCAACAGCATCAGCGCCCAAGTTGATGAGCCGCTCCACATCCTCCGGTCCGCGCACCCCGCCCGCGGCGATAAAGGGCACACCCAGCTCTGCGACCTCCTCCACGATGGTGTCCAGGTAGAGGGTGTCCGGCACCTCTTCCGGCGACCAGGTGCTGCGGTGCCCGCCTGCCTCGGGCCCCTGCACGATCAGGCCGTCTGCATTCCACAAATCGCCCATCGCTTCCCGCGCATCCTCGATACGAGTCACAGTGACCCACACCTCCGAACCCACCGAGTGCAGCCGCTCGACATGCTCCGGATGAAGAGGCCCGAACGTTGTGCTTACGATCGGCGGTGCTGCCGCTACCACCAGCTCAAACTTTTCCTCGAAACCGCTGGTGACATCGGCCTGTGGGACCTCAGCGCCAAGCTCGGCGGCGACCATCTCGACGTCGATAAGCGAAGGCTCTGGCTGCGGCATGAAGAGATTGACGCCAAAGGGCGGCTCACATGCTTTGAGCCAGGTACTGGCCTGCTCAACAGTGCAGGTGCCCAGCGCCAAAAAGCCGAAGCTGACTGCGTTCACTAGCTCTGGCGTGGTCGGGCCGCCTGCCATTGGTGCGGCGACGATGCGTGGAAGGTCCATGGTTATGCTTGTCCTCGTGTTCGATTTTCTCAAGCGCTTCCGGCCCACGTCCCCTATCGCCGAGTGGCTCGTGGTGGGGCTGGGCAACCCCGGCCCCAAGTACGAGACCACCAAGCACAACGTGGGCGCGCTCGCTATCGACCAGTCTGCCAAAAACCTGACTCCCGTGCGGGGGATCAAGACACAGGTGGAGCACATTGGCGACGTTGCGTGGGCCCGCCCCACCACCTTCATGAATCTCTCTGGCGAGGCCGTAGCCCCTCTTGCAAAGCAGCTCGGCGTACCGCCCGAGCGCATCGTGGTCATCCACGACGAGCTCGATCTACCCGCGGGCAAAGTACGCATCAAGCTCGGCGGGAATGAGAACGGTCACAACGGGCTGAAATCCATCTCCGAGCACCTGGGCACGCGCGACTACGTGCGCGTACGCGTCGGCATCGGCCGCCCGCCGAAAGGACTCGCTGTCCCCGACTGGGTGCTCGGCCCCCTAGATGGAAATGAGGCGATCGAGACAGCCGCCGAGGCCGCGCGGCTTGTTTGCTCAGACGGTCTAGCTGCCGCGCAAAACGAAATCCACGCGAAGAGCTAGGCCAGCGCCTGCTCGATGTCGCCGAGCACCGTGGTGAGGTCCTTGTGCTTCTGCTCGCGCGGCTGTGGGAAGTCGTCGAAAAGCGACAGCGCGACCTGGTTGCGCACGCCGAACATGGAGAAGTTCGCCACGATCTGGCGCCAGTGCTCAACCGCGCGGACTGCACCGTCGGCACCGTAGCCAACGAAGGCCACCGGCTTTGCGGCCCACTCGCTGCCCAAGGAATCAAAGGCGTTCTTCATCGGACCCGGCACGGAGTGGTTGTACTCGGGGGTGATGAAGATGAAACCGTCGCAGGCGTCCACTGCGGCCGACCACGCGGTGGTGGCCTCGTCCGCGTACTGCTTGTTGGCGGCACCGGGGATCATCTCCGCTTCCAGCAGCGGAACGCGGAAGTCCGCCAGGTCGAGCAGCTCGTACTCGTAGCCCTCACGCCCTGCTGCGTTGTCCATGACCCACTTGGCCACGGACTCGCCTGCGCGGCCCTTGCGGATGGAGCCGAGGATGACACCGATTTTCATACGTTTCTCTTTCTCGCCGACATTGTTGACGTGTCTACATTGGGTATACAGCGTATCCTAACATCTCGAGAACTTTTCCAAATCCGCCGGACTTCCCGCCGCGACGATGAGGTCGGATCGACGCAGCTCAGCCCCCACTTCAAGCGGCACCCACTGGCCTTGTCCCTGCCGCACAGAAACAAGTTGGACGCGGTAGGTTTTCCACACCTGCGCTGGATCGATAGGCGCGCCCACCACCGCGGCTGGTGTGCTCAGCTTGGTCACGCCATAGCCCTCCGCAATCTCGGCGAAGTCCTGGAAATCGCCGCTGAGCAGATGCGCCACGCGTCGCCCGGTGTCGCGCTCCGGGCGCACCACGTGGTGCACGCCGATCTGGGAGAGGATGCGCGCGTGGGCCTCCGAGTCCGCCTTCGCCCAGATGTCTTTGACCCCCATCTCCACCAGGTTGGAGGCGGTCAGGATGGAGGCCTCCAGGTGCGAGCCGATCGCCACGACGACGCGCTCAACTTCCTCGATCCCGAGCTGCTGCAAGGCCTCCGGGTCGGTGCCGTCGGCAATGAGCGCTTCGGTGAGGTAGGCGACCTGCTCGCGCACCTCCTTGTCGCCGACGTCGATGCCTAGCACCTCGACGCCGTTGTCCATCAGCTCGTGCGACAGCGCGGTGCCGAACCTCCCCAGGCCGATCACCACGACCGGCGGGATATCAATCGTTGCGCGAGAACGGAAAAACTTAGCCAATGAAGGGCCTTTCTTCGGGGTAGCTGAAGCGCCTGTCGACGGTCCGTGCCGCCAACGCCGCTACCAGGGTGGTTGGGCCAACTCGGCCCAGGTACATGATCATGCACAGCACAAGCTTCGACGTTGTTGAAAGGTCCGCCGTAATACCTGTAGACAATCCGGAAGTGGCAAAGGCGGAGATCACCTCAAAGGTGACCTGATCTGCCGTGAACTGTGGGTCGAAAATGCGCAGCGTGGCCACGCCGACAACAACCACCACCACACCCGCGACGCTCAACGCGAGTGCCTGGCGGGTCACCGTATGCGGCACGCTACGGTGCCCAATTGTCGTGTTTTTACGACCGCGGAACTCGGCCGCCATCGCCGCAAGCAGCACACAAAACGTAGTCACCTTGATCCCGCCTGCGGTACCCGCGGATCCTCCGCCCAGGAACATGAGCATGTCCGTGCCCATGAGCGTGATTGGGTGGGCCTGCCCATAGTCCACGGCATTAAACCCAGCGGTGCGCGGAGAAGCACTCGCAAAGAAAGCGTTAAGCAGCTTCTGCCCTAGCGGCATCGGCCCCAGGACCCCGCGCCACTCCGCGCAGGCGAAGAACACCATGCCAAGGAGTAAGAGAAGACCCATCGCCCAAAGCGTCATGCGCCCGGTGATAGATATCCTGCGGCGTACCAGCTCCGCCCAGACGGGAAACCCAAGGCCACCGCCAATCAGCGCGGCGGCCAGCGGCAGCAGGATCCACGCGTCGGCAGCAAAGGAAACGAGATTGTCGCTGTGCGTGGAAAATCCCGCGTTGTTGAAGGCGGAGATCGCGTGGAAGATGCCCTCCCACGCCGCACGCGGGAAGGAATACCCATAGCCCAGCATCAGCCGCGCGCCCACGAGCACCGCAATCGTGGCCTCGACCACCGCGGTAAACGCGAAGGTAAAGATGAGGGTCCGAAGAATACCCCCGGACGTCATCGGCCGCCCCTCGTACGCCCCTGTCTTGCGTGCCTTCAAACTGATGCGTCCGGTCAAAATATACCCGGACAGTGAGGCCAGCGACATGATGCCGAGCCCACCGAGCTGGATCAGCACCAGGATGATCACTTGGCCCGCGGGACTGTAGAAGGTAGCTGTGTCCTCCACAATCAGGCCCGTCAGCGAGACCGCAGAGGTCGCTGTAAACAGTGCCGAAAGGAACGAGGCACCTCCAGCAAAAGGCATCATCAAAAGGACAGTACCCACAATGATGAGCAGCAAAAACCCGGAGGCTGTCAGCCGCGCTGGGCTCGAAAGCAACTGCTTCACGCTCTCGAACTATAGACCCCTTTTTCCCACCGCGTAGACTCTTCGGCATGAGTTCTGTCGCTTCCGAGGCCACACGCCGCCGCACCTTCGCTGTCATCGCCCACCCCGACGCCGGTAAGTCCACGCTTACCGAGGCGCTGGCGCTGCACGCACACGTCATCTCGGAGGCCGGCGCTGTCCACGGCAAGGGCAACCGCAAGTCCACGGTCTCCGACTGGATGGACATGGAAAAGGACCGCGGCATCTCGATCGCCTCCTCGGCCCTCCAGTTCGAGTACGCCCCCGCCGACCACGAGGGCGAGCCCTACGTGATCAACCTGGTGGATACCCCTGGCCACGCCGACTTCTCCGAAGATACGTACCGCGTCCTGTCCGCCGTGGACGCCGCGGTCATGCTTATCGACGCCGCGAAGGGCCTCGAGCCCCAAACCCTCAAACTCTTCCGCGTCTGCAAGGCCCGCGGACTGCCGATTGTCACCGTGGTGAACAAGTGGGACCGCGTTGGCCGCGAGCCCCTCGAGCTTGTCGACGAGATCGTCAACGAGATCGACCTCCAGCCCACTCCCCTGTACTGGCCCGTCGGCGAAGCGGGCGACTTCCGCGGGCTGGCCCACATCAGCGACGAGGGCGAGGCCGATACCTACGTCCACTTCATCCGCACCGCGGGCGGTTCCACCATCGCGCCGGAGGAGCACTACTCTCCCGACGAAGCCTCCGACAAGGAAGGCGAGACGTGGGACACCGCCGTCGAAGAGGTCGAGCTGCTCGCCGCCGATGGCGCCCTGCACAACCAGGAGCTCTTTGAACAGTGCGTGACCTCCCCGATCATCTTCGCCTCCGCGATGCTGAACTTCGGCGTCCACCAGATCCTCGACACGCTGTGTGCGATTGCCCCGGCACCCCGACCGAAACAGGACCGCGAGCTCGACGGCGAGTTTTCCGGCGTGGTGTTCAAGGTGCAGGCGGGCATGGACCGCAACCACCGCGACACCCTGGCGTTCATGCGCGTCGTCTCCGGCGAGTTCGACCGCGGCATGCAGGTCACGCACGCTCAATCGGGCCGGACCTTCTCCACCAAATACGCGCTGACCGTCTTCGGGCGCAACCGCGACACGGTGGAAACCGCCTACCCGGGCGACATCATCGGCTTGGTCAACGCCGGCTCGCTCGCCCCCGGCGACACGATTTACACCGGCAAGGCCGTCCAGTACCCGCCCATGCCGCAGTTCGCGCCCGAGCACTTCCGCACGCTGCGTGCCAAGTCGCTGGGCAAGTACAAGCAGTTCCGCAAGGCACTTGACCAGCTCGACGCCGAGGGCGTGGTGCAGATCCTGCGCAACGACCTGCGCAGCGACGCCGCCCCGATCATGGCCGCAGTCGGCCCGATGCAGTTCGAGGTCATGCAGGCCCGTATGGAAGTGGAGTACAACGTGGAGACGGTCACCGAGCCCGTCCCCTACTCCGTGGCGCGTCGCACCGATGCAGAATCCGCGGAGGCGCTCGGTCGCCAGCGCGGTGTGGAGATTTTCACCCGGAGCGACGGCGAACTCATCGCGCTGTTTGGCGATAAGTGGAAGCTCGCCTTCGTGGAGAAGGAGAACCCGGACCTGACAATCGAGCCGCTCATCGCGGATTAACTGAGGAATTCTTCCCACGCGGGCCACTCGCGCTCGAACTGCTCCTTACCCGCCACGTAGTTGCGTTGGAGTCGGCTCGTGCGCCGCTCGATGGATTCCGCCTGCATGTTGTCCGGGAAGAAGACGAGCGCATCACCTGCACTTTCTGCGGCGAGGATCTCGCGTTTGGAGGCGTTGTAGCGCGCCGGACGCTCGTGCAGCGCCGCGCCGATTTCCGGGTAGCGGCGAAACATGCCGCGCACGGCGGTCGGCTGCACCAGGGGTTTCTTCCAGTAGTCGCGGGGGCGGGTTGCTAGGACGAGAAAACGGGTGAAGCCGGCCTGGCGCGCGGCGTCGATAAGCAGGCCCCCTGAGGCCCCGAGGGCACCGTCGACGTAGGGAACCCCCTCGATCAGCGTGATCGGCATGACTTTGGGCACGGTGGATGAGGCGCGCGCCGCACTGCTGACCAGCGAAGGGTCTTGCAGAAAGTCTCCTCTCCCCCAACTCACCGTGGTGCCGGTATCCGCGCGCATCGCCTCGACGTGGACCTGCGTGGGCGAAGCAGCGAAAGAGGCGAAGTCGAAAGGCAAGAGCTTCTCGGCGTGCCCGTAGATGAAGTCCGAGTTGAAGTAGCCCTTGCCTTTGGCGAATTTGAGCACGCCGCCGAAGTGGGGATGCGCTGCCAACTCTGTGAATGCGGCGCGCGCTCGATTCGGATCGGCCGACGCGTAGTTCAGCGCGTGGACCGCTCCGGCGGAAACCCCGCCGACCCAGCCAAACCTGACTTGTTCGATGAGGTGGACGATCGCGGGGGCGGTGTAGGAATTGCGCATCCCGCCGCCCTCGATAATCAGGGCCACATCCCGCGCATCGATCATGCGCCAAAGTCTAGAGCCAAAATGCTGGTCCTGCTGGGTAAGGGATTCTTCGTCATCGCACTCGGCCGCGCGATTAAGGCCGCTCGTTAAGGAATTCCCGGATCGCTTCCCACTCGCGCTCGACCTGCGCTTGGCCAGAAGCATAGTTGGCCTTGAGCTTTTCCACGTGCATCTCCGTGGATTCCACGCCCATCTGCTCCGGGTAGAAGACATAGGCATTACCCTCGGCTTCTTGTCGCTTCACCTCGGCGAGCGCCTCGTTGTAGATGCCGGGTCGCGCGAGCATGGCATCTACCACGCGTGGGGTGCGGCGCAGGATGCGTCGCAAAGCACGCTCCCGCTTCTCCGGCGGCTTGACGTAGTCGCGCGGGCGGGTGAGCACCACCAAAAACCTTTGAAAGCCCGCGTCTTTTGCCGCCTGGATGAGGATGCCGCCAGAGGTCCCCAGCGCGCCGTCGACGTAGGGCACGCCGTCGACCTCGCGCATCTTCATCACTAGCGGCAGGGTGGACGAGGTCCGCGCGGCGATATTGATCTGCTCGATCGTGCGCAGATCTTCGCGGTTGTAGGCGACGGTCTCGCCCGTGTCGGCGCGCACCGCCTCGATGTGGATCTGCTCCTCGGTGTGCAGAAAGGTCTCGAGGTCAAAGGGCAGCTTCTGCTCGTAGCCCTCGTAAATAAACTCGCCGTTGAGCAGCCCTTTGCCGCGCACGACGGTGCGCCACCCACCGAACTCGCGATTGCCGACAAAATCGGTGAAAGATGCGTGCGAGCGCTCCGCATCCCGCGAGGCGAAGTTCAATGTGTGGCTCGCGCCCGCGGAAACGCCGCCCACCCAGCCAAACTGCACATTGTTGGCGATGAGTTTTTCCACGACTGGCGCGGTATAGGAATTACGTGTGCCCCCACCTTCGAAGATGAGGGCGGTATCGCGGGCGTCGATAAGCACTGGCTTGATTGGCATGGGCCTATCCTAGAAGATCGACCCGGGAGTTCTTGACTTCCCGCTCACTCCGCGCAATCCAACGCTGCACCTTCAGGCGCCACTTCGTCCCCTCACTAGAACGCGGGCGCGCCTGAATCGTACGCTCGGAGTCGTAGCCAACCTGCAGCTCTTTCGCGCGGAGCACTTCCGCGTCAATCTTCACCCCTTCGAGCAGCACGATGTTCATCACCCAGACCAGCGCGAGCACTGCCAGCACAGTCCCGAAGGCTCCATAGGCACTACGCACACCGATCGTGGAAAGGTAGACGCCAAAGCCCCACCAGAGCAGGAAGCCGACGAGCAGCGCGGCCGCGGATCCCAGGGTGAGCAGCCGGAACCTCCCCGGCCGCACGTTGGGACTGAAGTAGTACATCAGTGAGAGCAGAATCATCGCCATCAAAACGATAGTTGGGCCCCGCAGATACCCCCACACCGGCAGGAACTTCCCGGTCAGATAGTCCAGCATCCCTTCGAGCCCGAGCGGCCGCGCGATTGGCCCGAGCACCGTCTCCACGATCGATTCGGTCAAAAGCGTCCCGAGCAAAATCCCGACCGCACCAACGACCAGCATCAGTGTGATCAGCCACATCGTCACCCACGTCACCACCATCGGCCGCCCCTCGGTGCGCCCATAAACCAGGTTGGCGTTGCGCGAAAAACTGCGCACGTACGCCGACGCCGCAAGCAGCGAAAGCACCAGGGACACGGTCAGGGCCACAGTGCTTTGCGACGGCGTACCCACAATCACTTCCAGCAAATTCATCGCCTCACCACGCAATGCCTCCGGCACGTAGTTCTGCACCAGCTGGGCCAGGAGCTGGTCGACCGCGCCCGGGTCACGCGACAGCAGCAGCGTGGCGATCGCGTACGTCGAGACCACCATCGGTGCGAGCGAAAGCACCGTGTAATAGGTCAGGGTCGCGCCGCGGTCTACCATCGCGTCGTTGGAAAAATCGGCGACCAGACGCTTGGCCACCAGCACCCACCCCGCCTTAGTGAGCCGATTACTTTTGTCGAGCGGATTCGGCTTGGTGTCCGGCGGAGGCGGGACATCGAGCTCGCCAATGCCGTAGGGCAGCACGAAATCGATGCGGCGCGAGACAATCTCGGGGCCCTTTTCGGCATCTTCCATAGTTTCTAGGGTATCGCCCCCTGGGTAAAACCCGCGCAGGTGTTGGGGTGATTCGAACAGAGGATTGGGGAAAGTACCCGCTCTGCGGGCCGCATTCGCACTTCTGTTCTAATTTTCGAGAAATTTTCGTTCCCATGTTCGGGTGGGTCTATAGAGTGCGGTGCATGAACACTTTAGACAACGAACGCCCTTGTACACCCTTCTTTCGAATCGACAGACCAGGCGACGCCAATTGCATGCTCGGGCGCGCCCTGCGAGAAGCCGAGCATGCGCTGTTTAGCCCGTTTAGTAAAGATGACACTTGCATCGAGGACTTCGACCTCGCCGTCGACCGCTTAGCCCAGCAAACCGGGCACGCAAAGACCGTCATCCGCGGCGGAATCTTGGCATACAACCGGCTCGTAGATCTGCCACAGCTCCGCGCGCTGCAGGACGAGCACACGCGGCTTTCGCTCGGCCACCTGCGCGCGATCCACCGCAAGATCGACGAGCTCGGTCCCGAGGCGGACGAAGAGCTCCTCGCCGACATCGACGCCTACCTTGCCGACCTCTTTACCCCGACCAAACCGAACCAGCCTTTCCCGGACCCCGCAGCAGTTACGCGCAAGCTGCGCGAGGAGATCCGCCGTATCGATCCGGGCTTGAGCTACCTGCCGCGCAGGCGTCGACAACGCGAAGCGCAGCGCGAAAACAGCGCGGAGTTTACGCACGAATCCTTCGGAGGCCGGCGCAAGGGCGTCCTCTTCCTCACCACCGACACGACGACGCTGTCCGCGGTGCGTGCGTTCGTGGAGGAAACCGCACGCGAGCACAGCTTAAGCCTGCACGACGCGGTCATTGGGCTGCTCAGCGGAACGTATTCCCCAGCCGCGAAGGCCAACATCCAGGTCTATGCGCCCAAGGGCCGCAAGGCCGGCGAGCCCGTCTTCATCCCAGGTTTCGGATGGACGGACCCGGAAGCCACGGTCGCTTTCGACGAAATGTGTGAACAGGTCCCTCCGCGAACCGTCGACCTGGAGGCGGCAGCGTCTGCGAAAACCGACAGCTACACCCCCACCGCCGCGATGCGCGCACTCGCGGAGGCCCGCGACGGCACTTGCTGCTACCCCGGCTGCAGTCGGCCCGCGCACACCTGCCAGCTGGATCACCGGATTCCCTTCGGCGAGGGCGGCGAAACGTGCGTGGACAACCTCTACTGCCTCTGCCAAAAACACCACAACGTGAAGACAGATAAGCAGGCATTCTACGTGCCCGACCCGGCCACAGGCGACATCATCTGGCTCTACGAGGACGGCCACTACGAGATCGCTGAGTCCGAGGGCATCCTCGACCAGCAACTCGGCACCCCGCACCCCCGCTGGGTTTCCTCCCTCGAGGCGGTGAAACAGAATCGGGCCAAGATGGCGGAATTCAACGCCCGCGGGCACGCGATCATGGATCAATACGACCGCGACGGTGACGTCGTCAGCTGTGAGCTCGCCCTTGCAGAACTGGAAGACGCGTTCGGCATGTGCTTCCAGTTCCACCCCGACCCCGAAACGATGGTGCCGCAGCGAGCACCGGACGAGGAGGAGCCCCCGTTCCCGGACTACGAGTTTGAGAACAACCCCGACAACTACTGCATCGACGACGCGAACCTGCCACTACCGACGGCCGGATAGACTTCCACCATGGCTTTCTTAGAACGCATCCGTGCCCTCTTCGCTGGAGACGACACCGCCCCGCTCGTGGAGTACCCCGATCAGTTCGAGCGCGTGGAAGTCCCCCGCCTCGAGGTACATACTGCGAACTTGTCGCCGGATACCGACGAAGTCCTGGTCATCCTCACCACCACCCCGGCGCTACTTGGCGTGCTCAAAGAGACTCCCGGCCCCGTGCAGGCGGTGTGTGAGGGTGCGCGGCCGGTGACGTTCGTGCCCGTCGAGAAGCGAGCGGACCCACTGCTCGACCCAAACCTTGGGTGGTTGATCCCGGTGACGGAGGCGACTCGTCGTGAAATTGCGACAACCCCCGATGGGCCCGGGGCGCACGAGTTTTCCTCGCTGCACCTCGGGCTAGTGTTGGAGTGATTTAGAGTAGCCCGATCCACTGCCAGTATGTGGCAGAAAGGAGCAAGACCAGCAGGTAACCCGCAATGGTCAGCGGGATGCCCGTCTTCAGGAACTGGCGAGTCGTGAACGCGCCAGTACCGTAAGCCAGCATGTTCTGCGGCGCGGAGATTGGCAGCAGGAACCCGAAGCAGATGACAAACTGCTGGATTACCACAAACCCGATCCCGCCGTTTGGCACATCCAACGTTGCTGCGAGCGCGATGAACACCGGGATCAGCGCGGAAGCCAGCGAGGTCGCCGACGCAAATCCCAGGTGGATGATGATGTTAAACAGCGACACGATCGCGATCGTCGCCAAAATCGGCATGGAGGCGATACCCAGCGCGCCGAAGGTCTGCTCGGAAAGCCAGGTTGCCGCCCCGGTCTCCAGGAGGAAAGAGCCCAGGGAGATGCCCACCGCAAACACGATGAGCGTGCCCCAGTTGATGTTGTCCTGCGCATATTTGAAGTCCATGACGCCAATGCCCGGCAGAAGCATCAGCGCGATCGCGGCAACCGTGATCGTCGAGGAGTTGATCGGATGCAGGAAGCCTTCGGTCGCCCAGAAGCAAAGCAGCACCACGGCGATAGCGGTGAGACGCTTTTCCGCGCCCGTCATCGGCCCCATCTCCGCCAGCTGCTTTTCGACGAGCGCGCGCCCACCCTCAATGTGATCCACCTCAGGCTTAATCGCCGCGCGCATGATGAAGTACAGCGCAATCGACATCAGCACCGACCAGGGTGCGGCCCACAAAAACCACTGGCCCCAGGACACGGTCTGCCCCATCTGGTCTTCGATAAACCCGATGGCCACCAGGTTCTGCGCCGCCGCGGTTTTGATGCCGACGTTCCAGATGGAGACGGCCTGCACTGCAGTAATCACCAGCAGCGCAGACAGCTTCGAATCAACGGCCAGACCAAAGGCCGCGACCATGCCCAGCAGAATCGGCACGACGGCACCTGCGCGGGCGGTCGCCGAGGGCACGAAGAAGGCGAGGATGATGGAGATGATGATCGCGCCGGCGACAATGCGCGAGGTCTTTTCACCTGCGATTTTGAGCACGTAGAGCGCGATACGACGATGTAGTCCGGTAGCCTGCATCGCGGTCGCGAGCGCGAGTGCCGCGGCCACGAGCGCCACCGCGCCGCTGGAGAAACCGGAAAGCGCCATGCTCAGCGCCGGTCCGGTACCGAAGACCTCCCCGGGGGTCTCTGGATCAGGCGAAAGGCCGACCAGCAGGGAAATCAGCGAGATGATCAGCACCGAGCTGACCGGATAGCTCACCGCCTCGGTCACCCACATAATGACGGCGAACGCGAGCATCCCCAGCGCGATCTGCCCCTGCCACTCGATCCCCTCAATTGGGACGAGCAGCACCGCCGCCAGCGCCACAAAGGCAAGGAAGAACGAGATGATCTTGACCTTGCTTCTCGACGCCTCCTTCTCCTCGTGTGCTGTGGCTGCCGTTGTCACGATCTTCTCCCTTTCTTCAAATTGGTGCTACCACCAATCTTAACGTCGGCAGCACATTTCGCTCTAGCTAGAACATTCCCGACGCCCACGCGGCGCCGCCGAGCAGCGCCGCGATCCCGCCGATCGCGCCGAGGACGGCCAGGATGATGTTCAGGTTGGAAGAGCCCTGCTGCGGTGCTGGGGGTGTTTCTTTTTTTTGCCCAAGCTCCGCGCCCAACTTGGTCTCGGCAAGGTCTTTCACTTCCTGCGAGGCGTTCGGGTTGTTCAGGATCTCCTCGCGTACGCGCCTTGCTTCGTCCTTGGAGTAGTCCAGCAGGGACAGCTCGTAGCGCTCCGCGAACACCTCGTCGCCGCGGGCGTTGTGTATCCGGACCTCCAGCGGCATGGTTGCGCCTGTCAGGCCGGCGACGCCCGTGATCGGGATGTCGAACTTCACGGACGGATCGGAGGCCAGCTGGCCGGGCACGCGGATCCGCTCGGAATACTGGCCACCCGGGTAGGTCACGGAGAGGTCGTAGTCGTGCAGGTCCAAGCCCAGGTTGCGCAGCTCGGCCGTGACGGTGTTGTCGGTGCGGGAGGTGATGATGGAGTTGGTTTCGGCGTCGATAAGCCGGAAGCCCGCTTGCCCGTCATTCTCCTCCGCTGCCGCGAGCTCGAGCTCGCGGGCGGTGACGTCCTTGTGCGCGGCAACCACATCGTCCGCGCCGGCGGTCGCCTCGACCCTGCCGATGAACTTGCCACCCAGGTCGAGGTTGTCCCAGTCTGGGGCCACGGCGTACGGGCCGGTGTAGCAGGTGTACTCGCCGCAGCGCTTTGCATCGCCGCTGCCCTTTGAAGTTTCCGTGCTGTAGTCGAACTTGGAGAACTGGTAGAGGTAGTTCATCACCGAGGCGTAGTTCTTCAGCAAGTCCTGGGTGTCCACGCGCGTCGGCGACAGCGCCGCGCCGGTGTGGGTCAGGCCCAGGGTGTGGCCGAACTCGTGCAGGATCGTGTTGCGGAGCTGGTCCTGGCCGGTGAGGTAATCGTGCTTCGCCACGTAGAAGACCGAGTCGCTGACCAGCCCCATGCCCGTGGAGTAATCGTCGGCCTCCAGGCCGTCGCCGATCATGCCCACTCGGAACACGGGCAGGCGCGAGCCTAAGAGGCGGTCGCGGTCGGCGGCAAGCTGTGCGTTGTGGTTGCCGTTTTTGAAGTAGAACTCCTGGAAGTCCTCGGTCGCGCCACCGTAGCGGGTGCCATAGTTGGGGATGTTGGTGTACATCTCGCCGGCGTCGATGTGCAGGTTGATCCCGCGTTTATCAAAGAGCTCGACCAGCTGGATCAGCGCGCCGCGGGAGGGGCGGTACACGTTCGCATTAGCGGCGGCGCACTCAGCGAACTCGTTGAAGCCGTCGGCATCCGCGCCGTAGCGCTGGTCGCGGTCGCAACCAAGCGTCTCCCACTGCGACTTCGACCAGTTCAACTGCAAAAACAGGTCAGGGCGCTGCGGATCCGCACCCCACAGGTGGAGGGGGAACTGCTCGCCGTCGGCGGTGGTGAACCCTTCGCGCTCCCACGCATCCGGCAGCCCGTCGAGGTCGGAGTCTACGGCAGATTCCTGGGTGGCAACCTCCATCTCCATCGACGCAGTCAGCGAGCCTTGTGCGGGCACTTGCTGTTGCCAGGATCCGCGCTGGAAGGAGGACCCCTCCCCCACGTGTCCAACCTTGCCTGCGGCAGTGGTTTCGTCCTGGTCCGTGTCTACTCTGGAGGCGGTGGCGTTGCGGTAGTGCAGCGTCGTCTCGTAGCCGCCCTCCGGAGGGGCGAGAACGAACGCGCCGTCGGCAAAGCGAGCCTTGTGCTCCTCGTAGTTCATCAGGCGCGAGTTGAAGTCGACCGCGAATTCGCGCTCCTCATCTGCCAGGTTCTCCAGCGTCACGTCGACCGTGAGTTTGGTCTTCTCCACGGTGAACACGCGGGTGACTTTTACCTTCCGAGTATTATCCTCGTGCACCAGGGTGATCACGTCCGCGCCGCCGCGCTTGCTCTTGCTCACAGAGGTATCGCTGGGCAGGTAACGCACCCTTCCGCCGTCTACCTGCATCGCCACGTCAAAGCTGCCGGACATCAGACCAGCGACAGAGGCCGGGTGTTCGAAGGTGAACGTGGTGGTACGCCCCTTCGACACGTCGACAACGGCGAAGCCCTCTTCGTCCGCGGCCGGCGTCATGTGCACGCCGAAGGGCATGTCCTTCACCGTCGCCACTGCGGGCACGGGCACCATCAGCATCGCCGCGGCGAGGGCGGCTGCTACGCTCGCACGTTTCACTTCAAGCCTCCAAACTGGCTCCACGCCCACTGCGCGCCTGCGCCGACAGCGGCCATCACTACCATGACCAGCGGAATCCACCAAGTGCCCTTCACGCTCGAGGCGGGTTGTGGTGCGGGCGGTTGCGGCTTTTCATCCGCAGTCAGCCGGATCTTCTGGTCCTTGCCATCGACGCGCAGGTTCACCTCGTAGCTCGCGTCACGCATCGCGTCCTCCGGAACGGTCGCGGTTACCTTGCCGGTAGCTTTGTCCACGTCCAGGCGCACGCCGCCGTTGTCGATGATCTCGACCTCGGAAGCCTGTGCGTCGAGGATTTCCGTCTTCTTGCCCGGCGGCAGCACTCGTGGTGTGTCCGCTGGAGTCTCGCCGGACTGTGCGGTCGGCTCGGTGAGCTTCAGCGGCACGGCCACCTGCTCCTGGGAGCCATCCGAATAGCTCACGCGGACATGCAGCACCGTTTCCTGCGCGCCCTCATCCGGGGACGCGGAAATCGTGCCGTCGACCTGGTCGATCGAGACGCGCCAGCCGGAAAGCTTGGTGTTGTCGGCGCGCAGCCACCAGTACTCGGCGTCCTTAGGCATGTTGCGCTCGCCAGTCTGCTTGACCGCCGCGTGCTCGCCCGGGGCTACCTCAATCGGTGCCCAGCCGGGGGTGAAACGCTTCGCGGAAGGCAGCGCGTTGATGTGGAAAGCCGCCTGCGCAGTGACCTTCTTCCCATCCGGCATGGTGGCAACGACCGGGACCTGGACGGTCTCGCCTGCTCCCTGCTGCAAGCCAGCAGTGTCCAGCGTGACGCGGCCGGTGTCTGCGTCGACCTGCGCGTTTGGCGCGTCGGTGGAGAACTTCACGCCCTCCGGCACCGGCTGGCTGGAAAAGTCGCGGCCCTGGTGCGAGATGGTCGCCATCGGTGCGGCGCTCGTCGCCGACCGCCCCTGCTCCACAGAGGTCACCGGGTACTTCAGCGCCTTGAGTGTCTCCGGGCCGGTGACGTGTACCTTCACGGTGCTGACCTGGCCAGCGGAGGTGCGGACGTCTACCTCATAGTCCCCCGGCGTCGTGCGTAATGGCGGCATCACTTCAATGGTGCCGTCTGCAAACACCTCGGCCCAGGCGGGGCCGGCCATCTTCTCGACGCTCACACCCCGCCCGTCGCCCGTAGTCTGCGGGTTAGCTGCAGCGCGGCTCCCTGCCGCAACGCTCATATCTTCCCAGGAAAAGTCGACGTTGCGCTTTGTGCCGTTAGTGAACCTTGCAACAACATCCTTCGGCCGAGTCAGCTCGACGGTGGTGAGCTGGCTGCCCGTCCCCTCCACATCCACCCGGTAGCTGTACGTGCCGGGTGGAACCTGGAACTCAACCAGTCCTTCATAATCCGTGACGCCGCTGAACTGCACAGTCGGGTCACCATATTTTTCAATCTTGACCTCCGCGGCCTCAACGGGATCGTCATGGTTTTGCACTTTCACCGTGAGTTGCACGGTTTCTTGCGCCACGGCGACTGGGGCGACAGCGACGGCAACGGCGACCGTCACCGCCGCGAGAGGGTTTGGCATCCAATGCATGTTCAGGGCCCCTTTGTGGGTAGGAGTGGGTTATATGAGGTTGTTTGCCCAGGCGAAGGCGGCTCCGCCGATGAGCGCGAGCAGCAACACGACCGGCACGGCGATCGCGGCGGCTGAGCTTGTCTTTTCTGGCTGCGGGTGCTTCTCCGATGGCGCTTGCACAGCTGTCGTCGGAGGCGTGGGAGTTGCTTGTCGACGATCCGCGCCCTGCATCGCCGTCGTCGCCGGTGCCTCACCAGCGCGCACCGGGACAGCAAGGCGGTCCTCGAAAGCCGTAACCCCGCGTTCGCTTCTGATCATCACGTCCAGCGGCACGCTGCCCTGGGTCTCCGGGGCGACCGGGACGCGCACCGTCGCGGTGTTGTGGCCGGTACGCACCCCGCCGAGCACGACCTGCGTTTTGGTCTCGCCGACGATCACGTCGAAGCGGCCGAGATCCAGGCCCGGGTTGCGCAGCTCGAGGGTGACCGTGCCTTCTTTTCCAGCGGTGAGGTCGCCCTCATCGACGATCTCCACGTCAATGCTGCCGTTCTCGCTTTCCGCCTGCGCGATCTCCCGGTCGAGCTTCTCCAACGCGCGGACGTCCACCTTCTCAGCCTCTGCGCCAGCGGTTCCCACGGGACGGCCAAGGCGCGCCGAGTTGATGGCGAGGTTGTCCCAGTCCGCGGGGATGCGGTAATCGCCCGTGTAGCAGTCCACGCCAGCGCGGTTGCACTCCTGCGGCAGCGGTCCGCCAGAGACAGCCTCCTCATCCGAGTAGTCGAAGTAGCTGAACTGGTACAGGTAGTTCATCACCGACTTGTAGTTCGGCAGGTAGTCCGACTTCGGCACCTGATCCTTGAACTTCGTCGCACCGTTGTGGTTCAGGCCCAGGTTGTGGCCGAGTTCGTGCATGATGGTGTTGCGGAGCTGGCTCTCCTTCGTCATGCGCTCGTGCTTAGCCACGTAAAAGCCGTTGTCACCCACCAGGGAGACGCCGACCGAGTAGTTGCCAGGGCTCATCATGTCACCCACCACACCCGAGTGGAACACTGCGGAACGCTGCCCCAGCAGGCGGTTCACGTTGCTCACCATGCGCAGGCCCGGAATGGAGGACCTGAAGTAGTACTCCTCGTAGTCCTCGGTTTCCCCGCCGTGGCGTGTGCCGTAGTTGGGGATGTTGGAGTAGTACTCACCCGCGTCGATGTGCAGCGCGATATCGCGCGCGGCGAAACGCTCAACGAGCTCATCGAAGCTTGTGCGGGAGGGACGGTAGCTGGTGGTCTTTGCGTCCGCGCACTCGGTTTTGCCCGGGTTCTCGAAGCAGCCAAGGGTCTCGTACTCGGAGCGCATCCAGTTCATCTGCAGGAAGATGTCGGGGCGGTGCGGGTCTGCACCCCACTCGTTGAGTGGCAACCGCGTGCCGTCGTTAAGCGTGACGCCCTGCTCTTCCCACAGATCCGGGAGGCCGTCGCGGTCGCTGTCCTTGGCGGACTCCTGGGTCTCAATCGTCAAGGTTGCGCGAGCGCGCAGCGAGTCGCCGGGAGCGACCTCATCGAACCAGCGGCCGCGCTGGAACTGGGCGCCGTTCTTATCCACGCTGCCGAGCTCGCGGGAAGCGGTCGTGTCGTTGAACGAGGGGCCGACGCCCGAGTAGCGTGCACCGGGGAACTCCAGCACCGTGTCGTAGCCGCCGAGCTCGGGGCCCACGGTGAAGCGGCCGTCGGCAAAAGCGCCGTTCAGCGCGCGGTCCGTATTGATGGAGTTGGTCAGGTCGACCTGGAGGTAGCGCTCCTGCGCGCCCGTGTTTGTGACGGTGACTTCGACGTCCACGACGTTGCCGCGCGTGCGGATCTCCCGCTTCACGCGCACCTGCCGCTCGGCATCGTCGTACTCGACGGCAGTGTCCTGGACTGCAGTGTTTGCCGGAGCCATGCTGTGGGCACCCTCAACCATGATGTCGGTATACAGCGTGCTGGAGAACTTCCCAGCAACCGAATCTTCATCCTTGTAGGTCAACTGAGCCTGACGGGAAGCATCCAGCTCAACCTTGGAAGTTTGGGCTGCTGCATGTGCAACGACTGGCTGCCCACCAAGCACCAACGCACCCCCCATCGCAGCCGCGGTGCACGCCCTTGCCAGCCTCTTCATGCGGCATTTCCTCTCTTTTATCAAAAACCACGCGCGGCCCGTTTACCTCGCACCTCAAGGTTTATGCACTTTTGATACCGAGAGGGGCCGCGCTCACTGAAACTTAAAGGTACAGGAAATGCCACGATAAACAAGGTGTTGAACAATATATGGACTGGTCGTCGACAGTGGTATACCAACTGGTCACGGTGATTATTTTGCACCGCCGACGCATAGTATTCACCGAGTGCGGCATTATCCGCCCAGAGACACGTTGACGCCTCACATATTTTGGCGTAAATCTCTCAGAAAGCCCTAGCAAACCTTATCCCTACCAGCCAGGCAAGGCCAATCGCACACTCAGGTTCCTCGCGGCAACTCTATGCAGCCCGCCGAAGTAATGTGGCACACACTTAAGCGGGGCGCAATTACACCTCACGGACCGCATGAAAAATGCGGTTTTTGTGAATTTACTCACACTCTAGATGAGGCCCTGACTCATCGCCCACCCCAGGCCAGCGGCACCGACACCACCAAGCGCAAGCAGCACAGCAATCACAATAACCACAGTGGAGGGCCCCTCGGCAGGCTTCTCCTTCTGCGTCCCGTCCGCACCCGGTTTGGTGTGTTGGTTTGCGGGTTTCGCCGCTGACGGATCCTCGATCCCGTCGAGCTTCGACTTGGCAAGACGCTTGACCTCAAGGCTCGCGTCGGAGGCAAGCACCTCGTCGAGCACCCGGCGCGCTTCTTCTGCGGTGTAGTCCAGCACGGAGACCTCATAGCGCTCCGCAAAAACGCGCTCGCCCTTGTGGTTGGTGATCTGGATGTGTACCGGCATCACGGGGCCGGCCAGGCTCGCCGCGTTCTTGATTGGGATGCGGATCTCCCGCTCATCCCCTGCTTTCCCAATTGCCGGCAACTCGACGACCTGGCTGTGGCGCTGTCCGCCGGGGTAAGTTGCCTCGATGGTAAAGCGCCCCACGTCCGCGCCCAGGTTGCTGATCGTGCCCTGCAGCGCGTTGTCGTTACGCGAAGTCACGATGCCGTTGACACCGTCGCGGGTGGTGTCCATGTAAAATCCGGCGCGGCCCGAGTTCTCCGCAGCCGCGTTGGCAGCCAGCCTCCGCGGGTCCTTTTCGTGGTGCTCGTCTGCGTCAATCTCGCCACTGCCGGTGGTCAGGTCGCCCTTGCCCACGTTGAAGCCGGGCAGGTCGAGGTTCGCCCAATCAGCGGGAATCACCACGTCGTGCTCGCCGCACTCGCCGGACTGCAGGCAGCCATTTACCTTGGTTTTGGTGTCTTTATCCGCGTAGTCAAAGTGGCTGAACTGATACTGGTAGTTCATCACCGACTTGTAGTCCGGGAGCGAGAGATCCCCGCGCAGGGGGTTTTCCGGGACTATTGGGCCGGAGTGCCCCAGCCCGAGGGTGTGGCCGAACTCGTGGAAGATCGTGTTGCGCAGCTGCTCCTGCGTCGTCATGTCCTTGTGGTTCGACACGTAGAAGGCCGAATCGCTCACCAGCGCCACGCCGGAAGAACGGTTGTTCGCCGCCATGCGGTCGCCGATGATGCCGAGGCGGAAGACGGATTTGCGGTCGCCAAGGAGCCGGTCGCGCTCCTCGAGCAGCCGTTCACCCTGGGTCTTTTTGTCGAAATAGTATTTCTCAAAAGGCTCGGTCTTGCCACCGCGCGGCGTATCGAGGCCCACGAGCGACTCGGACTGGTACGAGTCGCCGGCGTCGATATGCAGCGAAATGCCCCGCTTGGCAAACACTTCCTCCAGATCCCGCAGCGTGGCGGTGGTGGGGCGATACGAGTTCACATTCGCAGTGGCGCAGCCCGCGAACTGAGCAAACTCCGGCGCAGTCGGCGCGAAAGCGTGCTGGCGGGAGCACTGCATCGTCTCCCACTCGGCCTCCATCCAGTTCAGCTGCAAGAACAGGTCCGGGCGCTTGGGATCGGCTCCCCAGCGGTGAATGGGCAGCTCCGTGCCGTCCGGCAGGCGCACCCCCTTGACTTCCCACTCATCGCGCAGCCCGTCGCCGTCGGTATCAATCGCCGAATCCTGCGCGGACACCGCGATGTCTACTCCGCCTTCAAGCACCTCGCCCGGAGCAAGGGTGTTTTCCCAACGCGCCATCTGGAAGCGCGGGGTGTCGCCGTTCAGCACACCGGTGTTGCCCACCTCGATCTCCCCGCGCATGTCCTCCATGGAGGCAGAGCTAGCGGGATCAGCAAAGGCAACCGTCGTATCGTAACCCTCGGATTCCGCAGCCACCTCGAAGGCACCGCTTGCATTGACCTTTGCATGCAGCCCGCGGGGTTGGACGAACTCGTTTGCCAGGTCAATCGTGATGTCGGCTGGGGCGTTGCTCACGTTGCGCACCTGCACGGTGGCGCGCACGATGCCATCCTTGATGCGGAACGTACGCGTGACCTCCAGCTCGGTACGCGGGTCGGTGAACTTGAACTCCACCACGTCCGCGCCGCCTTCGGTACGCGTCGATGTCTTGGCACCCCAGAATGGCGGCAGGCGGTACCCGCCGGTGCGGATCACCGTGTGCAAATTGAACTCGTGCAGCCCCACGGCCGCTGCCGGGTGGACGAACGCAAAGCGGGAACGAGAGTCCTTGCGCAACTCCGCATCGATCCGCTCCCCCGTCGGCTGCGAGGTCTCGCCGGTCACGCTCACCGTGATTTCAGACTGCTTGGTAGAAGCGCCTGCTGGCGGGGCAACCACAGCGCCGAATGCGAGCGACGCACAGGTGGCAATGGCAATGGTTTTCAGTGAGAAATGCATCTTCTTCTACCTTTTAGATCCGGATGCCGTACTTAGACAGCAGCTGGCGGATATGGTCTTGGTTCACAAAGGCGGCATAGCCTGCGCCGCCGAGTGCGGCGAGCAGCCCAAGCACAATGGGCAGCCACGTCGCCGTCGATGAGGTCTTCGGTGCGGGCGCAGGTTTGACCGCGTCCTTCGCGTGGAGGATCACCCGCTGCGTGCGCTGCGAGCCGTCCGGGTACGTCACTACGCGCGGCACCTCAATTGAGGCGTGCTCAGCGACACTCGAATCCACGCGCGCGGTGATCTCGCCGGTTGCCGGGTTGATGTCGATCTTCCAGCCGGGGGCGGAAAAGTCCGCGGCGAGCCCGTAGGTCGTCCCCTTCGGTGCCGTTGGTGCGGTGGCCGACTCCTGCTCACGCGCCTGCGAGTTGGTCAGCACGGTGACCGGCATCAGCGATTCCGACCCATCCGGGTATTGCACCCGGACCTGCACCGTGTACGAAGCATCGACCGGCGCGTTGTCGGGAATTTCCGCACGCACTTCGCCTGTGCGCTTATCGACGCTCACCTGCAAACCAGCATCATCAGCCAGCGTAAATTCGGTGCCCGCCGGCACCTTGCCAGTTGGAGCGGCCGTTGCTGACTTGCCCACGTTGACCACGGAGACCGGGAACTCCGGCGCGTCGCGTTTCGTCGGGGCCTTCGCCGCTGCGACTCCTATGTACGCCTCGATGGTACGTGTGGAGCCGTCGGGATAGCGTGCTTCGACCTTCACTACCACGGGCTTGGCCGTCCCGGTCGGCGCGGTCATCCGCAGGGTGCCTGTTGTGGCGTCCACCGACGCGGACCAGGCCTGGAGGTCTCCCAGTGCAAGCGCGAACTCCGTGTGCGCTGGCAGCGAGTCAGGGTTGGCAATTTGCACTTCAGCGCTCTGACCTGGCCCAACGAGCACCCCGGTCTCGTACCGCGGTGCGGTGACCTGCGACATAGACGCCGCGGCGATCTCGAAAGGCACACGCACCGAATGCGTGGACTTATCCGGGAAGGTCACGCGGACATCGACAGTATGGATTCTCCCCACCTTCGATCCGAGCGGCGCGTTGAACGTCACCCGGCCGTCCACGTCAACCGTGGCACCGGAGGTATCCACAACGTCGAACGTCGTGCCAGCCGGAAGCGGCTGCCAGTCGTACGCGCCACGGCGCGCAATCGGGGCCGCACTCACGGCGCTTCCACCCGCACGCACAATGCGCGGCGCGTAGGACACTTTGTACAACGACGCCAAAGAGGCAGGCTCCGTCACCGTCACCGCGACCATGCCCGACCCCGCAGTGGAGTTAGGCACCTCAACGACATACTCGCCCGGGGTCACGACCTCGGGTGGCGCGATCACCACCGTCCCAGCCGCATCAACGGTGACCCAGTCGGCCCCCTTGATGGTCAACCCGGAGCGCTGCACCGACGGCTCATCGAAAGTGATCCCCGCAGCCACGCTTTCCTTCGGTCGTGTTTTTACGACATCACCCGGAGCCACAGTCACGGCGTCCCACGTGAAGTTCACTGCCGGCTTGGGTTCTGGCTTGGGGGTTGGCTTGGGCGTGGATGTTGGCTTGGGTTTTGGCGTTGGCTTTGGTGCCGAGGTTGAAGTTGGCGTTGGTTTTGGCGTTGAGGTTACAGCTGAAGTTGGGGTTGGAGTCGGTGTGGAGGTGTGTGATGGTTTTGGCGCTGGTGCCGTTGTAGATGTTGGCGTGGGGGTCGGCTTTGGCTCCAAGGTGAGCACGGGGACGGGTGTGAGTGTCTCGTTCACCTCAGTGAGCTCGTCCATACGGATCGAAAACTTGGTGGCCTCAGTCTCGAGATAGCCCTCGGCCTTAAAACGCACCGTGTACTCCCCCTCTAGCAGTTCCTGGACGGGGAAGTCGCCGTTGGCGTGTGTCTCAAGGTCTATTTCACCCGGAGTGATGTGCGCCGTCGCGGGCGGATGAGGCTCTTTACCCTCCATCGCAACGTGGAATCGCACGCTGCCCTTGCGTTCCTTTGCGTTCAGGTGGACGTCTTCAACAGTGGTCACCTTGCCGGAGCGGACTTCGACGCCCTGTTCCAGCGCGCCGTGGTACAGCTCTTTCGCAAAGGCGATCTCGACGACACCGGGCAGCAGTTTGTCCAGCGTGTAGTAGCCGTCCTTATCGGTTGTGGTCGAGGGGTCTTTTTTGCCATCGACGGTCACAGTAACCCCTGCGACCGGTTCATTCGACTCATCGAGCACCCGGCCCTTGATCGAACCGAACTGGGCGTGCACATTGACATCCCCCAGCTCGTTGACCGCCCGCTCGTGGATCTCAACGGTCTTTGCATTGTCGCGGGTGTCGTGTTTTTCCGACGCCGCAATATTCAGCGTCGCGCTACCCGCCGGCACCCCGGTGAGCGTGTACCTTCCCTCGCTGTCTGTGGTTGCCTTGTGCTCCCCGATGGAAACTTTGACGCCTTCGAGCAGCGAATTGCCAGGGCCAACCACGCGGCCCGTCGCGGTAATTGGGATCAGGTCCTTGTCTGGGACCGCAACCCCCGCTTTGGCTTCAACGGTAAAGGGCTCGGGCGCAAGGTAGCCCGGCACGGTGCCGAGTTTGAGCGAGTACGTACCTGGCTTGACATTGGTGAAGGTGTAGGTGCCGTCCTTGTCGGTCGTGGCGGTGTCGGTGACGGTGCCGGCACCGTCGAGAAGCGAAACCTCGAGTCCCTCAGGGAAGTTCCCGTTTTCTCGATCAACGGCGACGTTGCCGCTGAAGCTTACAGATTTGGGATTGATCGGGTCGATGAAGCCTCTGCCGCCTGCGCCTTGCGCCGAACCAAATCCTCGCACCGGGAGCTTGCCCGCCCCACCTTTCTTGTCCACGATCAGCGTTTGGCCGTCTTTGAGCGTCACATCCTTGTCGAAGGTGAGGTCCATCCAGCGGGTGCCCGTATCGTCGATATGGCCGTAGCCAGTCACTTCACCGAAGTCTGCCACCTGCTTCGTTCCGTCGGTGAGCTTGACCGAATACGTGTCCTCGGCCGGGAAGTTTATCCCGCCGCCACCGATGACGTAGAAGTAGAGGCGCACGGAGCGGAAGGTCTTCGGCTCGTAGTCGCCGTCGGCAAGCCGGAAGATGGCGCGCCAATCCTTCGCCGTGGCCGAGAATTTACCTGTAGAGACGGTAAGACTGAAGTCGCCGTCCTCCACGTCAAACTTCTCGGCCGCGTGGGCGACAGTCAGGGGTACGACAGGCACCGCAGTGACCCCGGAAGCAGCACAGGCTGCGATCGCGGCAATGGCGATAGAACGGCTCCAGAAACCACGCACCATGCAAACTCCCAGACTCTCACATTCTTTTAACAATGCTAACCACACCATTGAACTACATCTGCGTAAAAAACGCACGTCACAAAGCATCCACGTGCATATTCACCCCTAAAATGTTGCTCCTTTCTCGCTGTATTTTTCCTCAGACGCAGATAGCCAGCACAACGGGCAATTGCTAGGTATCGTGAACAAAAGCGCGTAGCGCATAAAAACACCAATGTGGAAAGGTTTACTCGACGTGAAGATTGCGGTACTCGGCGGAGATGGGTTTTGCGGTTGGCCAGCAACGCTGCACCTATCCGACCTCGGACACGAGGTGGCGGTAGTAGACAACCTTTCCCGCCGCGCCATCGATGAGGAGCTAGGCGTAGAGTCCCTCACTCCCATCGTCTCAATCGAAGAGCGCATCGCCGCGTGGAAGGAAGTCACCGGCCGAACCATCGGCTTCCACAACATCGACGTGGCCAAAGACTACGAAGGCCTGCTCGAGTTCATCACCACCTTTCAGCCCGATGCGGTGATTCACTTCGCCGAGCAGCGGGCCGCGCCGTACTCGATGAAGACGCCGCGCACGAAGCGCTACACGGTGGACAACAATGTCAACGCCACCCATAACCTGCTTGTCGCGATCGTGGAGTCCGGCTTAGACGTCCACGTAGTCCACCTCGGCACCATGGGCGTGTACGGCTATGGCACCGCCGGGATGAAGATCCCGGAGGGCTACCTGGACATCACGGTGCACACGGATGAGGGCACCACCGTGGAGCAGGAGATCCTCTACCCCACCAACCCGGGTTCCGTGTATCACATGACGAAGGTGCTCGACCAGAACCTGTTCGCCTACTACGCAAAGAACGACGAGCTGCGCATCACGGACCTGCACCAGGGCATCATCTGGGGCACCCACACCGAGCAGACGCAGCGCGACGAGCGCCTGATCAACCGCTTCGACTACGACGGGGACTACGGCACGGTGCTCAACCGCTTCCTCATGCAGGCGGCCGTGGGGTACCCGCTCACCGTGCACGGCACCGGCGGTCAGACCCGCGCCTTCATCCACATCCAGGACATGTGCAAGTGCATCCAGATCGCGCTGGAGAACCCGCCGGCAAAGGGCGACCGCGTGAAGATCTTTAACCAGATGACGGAGACCCACCGCGTCCGCGACCTGGCCCACCTCATCGCGGAAATCTCCGGTGCCGAGGTACAGATGGTGCCCAACCCGCGCAAGGAGTCGGCCGAAAACGAACTGTACGTGAAGAACGACACCTTCATCGGCCTGGGCCTGCAACCGACGAAGCTGGCCGAGGGCCTGCTTGCGGAGGTCGAAGACGTTGCGCGCAAGTACGCCGACCGCGCGGACCGCACTAAGATCCCGGCGCGCTCGCTGTGGACTCGGAACCAGGCCGCCGGCGTGCCCACGGGCGAACGCTAATGCGCATCGCCATCGTCACCGAGGTCTTTCTTCCCAAAATCGACGGGGTGGTTACGCGCGTGACTCGCCACCTCGACCAACTAGCGGAGATGGGGCACGAAGTCCTCATCTTCGCACCGGGCAATCCCCCGGCGGAGTACGCGGGCTTTGAGGTCGTGTCCATCCCGTCGCGAGATCTCAAGGTCTACCCAGAGGTCAAGCACGGCATGATGGGCCCGAAGACGTTTCGCCGCTTACGCGAGTTCGACCCGGACATCGTGCACGCAGTGAATCCCATTTGGACCGCTGGCTGGTCCACGCTCGTCGTCGCGCGACGCTATCCAGTGATCGCATCCTTCCACACCGACGTGCCAGAATACTGCCTCAAGCTGGGCATCCCGTGGGTCAAGCCCATCGCGAATTGGGGGGTGCGCACCTTCCACGGGCGCGCGGCGGTCAACCTGGTCACCTCTGGGCCCATGATGGATAAGGCCGCTGAGTACCAGATTCCCAACGTCAAGCTCTGGCCCAAAGCCGTGGACACGGAACGTTTTACCCCAGCGGCGCGCTCGGACTCGATGCGTGAGCGCCTCGGCGGCGGCCCGCTCGTACTCTTCGTTGGCCGCATCTCTGCCGAGAAGTCCGTCGAGCGCTGCATCCCCATCATGGAGGAGGTGCGCGCACGCATCCCCGACGCGCGCATCGCGTTTGTCGGCGAAGGCCCGCAGTACCAGGCACTTCGCAAGAAGGCACCCGACTGGGCCACGTTTACCGGCTATCTTTCCGGCGCGGAGCTTGCCGCAGCCTATGCGTCCGGAGATGTGTTGCTCTTCCCCTCCACGACCGAAACGCTCGGCTTCGCCGCGTTGGAGTCTTTTGCCTCCGGTGTTCCTGTGGTGGCTGCTAACGCGGGCGGCCTGCCCTTTGTAATCGACGACGGCAAAACCGGCATCCTCGTCGACCCCGCAGCCCCCGATGCAGCCTGGGCCAACCAGATCGTGCGCCTCCTGCAGGACGAGGCCGCCCGCGACCAGCTGGCCTCTGCTGCCCGAGCCGAGGCCCAACGCTGGACGTGGCGCGCTTCCTCAGAACAGGTGGTTACCTACTACGACGAGGTCATTCGAAGCGCAACACGGTGACGTCGCCGCGGTCAATGCGCACCGTGGCGGTCGGGTCAACCTCCTCGATAGGGCTTGAG
>NZ_KV818026.1:63585-155618 GCF_001814825.1 Corynebacterium sp. HMSC071B10
CCGGTTCGCATGCGAAGATCTCGCTCGGATCGAACCACTCGATCTCGGCCCTGTCGGCGGAGATGACGCCGATGCCCGAGGCTGTCTCCCAGGCCTGGTAGTCATCGTCGATCCCCGGCACATCGTCGGGGTTGAAGCCAAGCTGTTCTGCCTCCTCCTTGCTGGAGTACGGGCAGAACACGTAGGCGCGCTCGACGCCCGGGCCGACAACCTCAGCAATGGTGAAGTCCTCCCCGGACTCCGCCGCCTCCCGCAGCCCCAAATCCGTGCCATGCGCGGCGCAGCCCGCAAGGGCGAATACGCCGGCGATGGCAAGAACTCGAGCGCGGACCATGATCTACTTGATGCTCTCCGGTGCCTTGCGCTCCGGGTAGATCTTCGGGCGCACGCCCGCGATCTCTTCGACGACGCGGACCACCTGGTGGGAGTAGCCGTACTCATTGTCGTACCAGACGTAGAGCACGAGATGGTTGCCAGAGGCAATCGTGGCCAGGCCGTCGACCACGGAGGCGTGGGTGGTGCCAAGCAGGTCGGTGGAAACCACCTCAGGTGACTGGATGTAGTCGATCTGCTGGCGCAGGTTGGAGTCGGTGGACACGCGGCGCAGGAAGTTGTTGACCTCTTCCTTCTCCACGTCCTTCTCCAGATCCAGGTTGAGCACCGCCATGGACACGTCCGGCGTAGGCACGCGGATCGCGTTGCCGGTCAGCTTGCCCTCGAACTCCGGCAGCGCCTTGGAGACCGCCTTCGCGGCACCGGTCTCGGTGAGCACCATGTTCAGGCCGGCTGCGCGACCACGACGGTCGCCCTTGTGGAAGTTATCGGCCAGGTTCTGGTCGTTGGTGTAGGCGTGGACGGTCTCCACGTGGCCGTGCTTGACGCCGTAACGGTCGTTGATCACCTTGAGCACCGGGGTAATGCCGTTGGTGGTGCAGGACGCTGCGGACAGCACCTTGTCGTCACCGATCATGTCCTCGTTGATGCCGTAAACGATGTTGGGGATGTCGCCCTTGCCCGGCGCGGTCAGCAGCACACGATCGACGCCCTTGGACTCGAGGTGCTGGGACAGTCCTTCGCGGTCGCGCCATGCACCGGTGTTGTCCACCACAATGGCATCGTTGATGCCGTAGGCGGTGTAGTCCACCTCAGACGGGCTGTTGGCGTAGATCATCTGGATCGGGGTGCCGTTAGCCCAGATGATTTCGTTCTCCTTGTCCACGGTGATGGTGCCGTCGAAAGGACCGTGGACGGAATCGCGGCGCAGCAGGGAGGCACGCTTGATGATGTCGTCCTCGCCCTTCTTGCGCACGACCACCGCGCGCAGGCGCACACCGCCGTACGCCGCCTCGCGCGCGATGAGGATACGGGCCAGGAGGCGACCGATGCGACCGAAACCGTAAAGCACCACGTCGCGAGCCTGCAGCTCAGAGGAAGTACCGACGACCTCGGACAGCTCCTCCTCGAGGAACTCGCGCAGGTCCTTGCCCTCGGTGCGGGAGTAGTTCTTGGCCAGGCGGCCCAGGTCGATGGACGCTGTGCCCAGGTCCATCTTCACCAGTTCCTGCAAGATGGGCAGCGTGTCGTCCAGCGGCAGCTCGCGCTCGACAATGCGGCGCGCGTAGCGGTGCGCCTTAATAATGTCGATGTCGGTCGCGCCCAGCAGCAGGCGACCGTAGATGGAGGTCACGGCGTTGTGCTCGCGGTGCAGCTGGCTGATCAGCGGCAGCATCTCCTGCGCGAGGGTGAGCTTGTGGTTCCAGTCGGCGGCGGGGGTAGTCGATTGTGTCACTGTAGTCCTCAAATACGGTCGTGGGTGTACAAGCAATGTGCCTTTCGGGGGCATTCCGAGGGCCCATATGCACCCTAGCTTAGCGCGTTTCCCAAACATTCAGGCCGCGCGTGCACCCGAAATTACACCCGCGCGCCCCCACTCCCGGCCTCGCTACGTCGGCGTAGCATGGCAGGCATGGATTTAAGCTCTCAATTGAACGCCAACATGCACTCCGGGGCGCAGGATCTGCGCGACGCCCTGTTTACCCCGAACACCGCTTTTCTCCCCACATCTTGGCAGGCTTCGCTCGATCAGCTCAGTTACTCGGTGATCGGTTTGTGGGACTCCATCGTGCGCGCAGTCGAGATGTTCCTGTTCTAGCGAAGCACCGAACGGTACTTCTCCGGGTCAGGCTGCGGCGCGAACTTCGGCTTCTGGTCCTTGTCCACCAGCACGGCGCGCACGCCCTCGGCGAAGTCGGGTTCGTGGCGCATGAGCTCGCCGAGCACACGTTCGTTTTCCAGCGAACCGGCGAGGTCGAGGGCAGCGTTTGCCTCGAAGAGCTCGGTTGCGGCCACCAGTGCCGAGGGAGAGGCCTGGGCGGTGAGCTCTTTCACCTTCTCGCCGAACTCCCCCACGCCGTCGAGACGCGCGTGAATGTCGGCCCACGAGCCGACAAAGACCTCTTCAATCTGCTCGTACCACTGCTCCAGGCTATTTTCCCCTGCGGGCAGCGCGACCTCGTCGAGCACGCCGACCCCTTCCTCGACGATCCGGTCGAGCAGCCCCTCGAGCGTTGCCACCTTGTGCGAGGCAAGCCCCAGCGCGAGCATCTCGTCGGTCTGAAGGCGGTAACCGGTCAGCCCCAGGAACTTGCCGAGCGCCAACGAGGGCTTCCCGGGCAGGTTCTGTAGTTTCCAGGACTGACCCACGTCGGTGACGTAACCGATGTTCATCTCCGGCATGGAGGCGAACGCGCCTTCCTGCACGACCATGTGCGACCCCAGCGCCGAGATCCCCATCCCGCCTCCCATGTTCACTCCAGAAACGAGCGCGATATAGGGCTTCGGGTAGTTCGCGATGTAGTTGTTCATCTCGTACTCCTCGGCGAAGAAGGCGCTGACCTCCTCCCCGTTGCCCGCAAGCACCCCTTCTCGCGCAAGCTTCACATCACCCCCGGAGCAGAAGTGCTTTCCGCTCGAATGCACTACCACCTGAGCCACCGCATCATCGTGCTCCCACGCTTTGAGCGTGGTGTAGATGCCGTGAATCATCTCGTCATTCAGCGAGTTCAAGGCCTTGGGTCGGTCGAGCATGATGACACCGGTGGTGCCGCGGACAGATGTGTTCAAGAATGCAGTCATGCCACCCAGTGTTACACATCACAGCGGCTGGGTCGAGCATTTTTCGCGGGTAGGGTGAGGGCAATGAATACTCCGCGTCTTGTAGCCCTGGATATGGATGGCACCCTGCTCACCCCCGCGGGGGCGATCCCCGAGCCCTTTTGGTCCACGCTCGAGGCAGCCCACGCCGCCGACATCACCGTCGCGCCCGCTTCGGGCCGCCAGCTGGCCACCCTGCGCGACATGTTCGCCCGCAACGCGCCGGAAACCTTCATCGCGGAAAACGGGGCGGTCGTGCAGCACAAAGGGAAAATCGTCGCCACCGCCACGATCCCCGAAGACACCGCCCGCCGCATCGTCGAAGCGCTCGAGCACATGCCCTTTTCCGCCCATCCGGTGCTGTGCGCACCCGAGGCCTCGTACACGCGCGCACACACCCCGCCCGAGGTGCAGCGCGAGGTGGACAAGTACTACCTGGCCAATGCACAGGTGCGCTCGCTTCTCGACGCCCCTTTGCACGAGCTCGTCAAAATCGCCCTCTTCGTCGACGGAGACGCTGAGACACTCGGCCTGCCGTGGGTCCAAGAACTCGCCCCAGAGCTGCACGCGCTGGTCAGCTCGACGCACTGGCTCGACATCATGCCGCCCGCCGCGTCGAAAGGCGCGGCGCTGCTCGCGCTTGCCGACACGCTTGGGATCGCGCAGGAAGACACCGCCGCGATCGGCGACTACCTCAACGACTACTCCATGCTGGAGGCAGCAGGGTATGCCGTCGCGATGGGCAACGCGCACCCGGAGCTCAAAGAGGTGGCCGATGAGGTGATTGGGACCAATGGGGAGCACGCGGCCGTCGCAAAGCTGGCGCAGTGGGCGGGCAAATGATTGACTTTTCGCAGCCTGCCGATATCGTGGCACCGCAACTGTTGGGCTGCCTGGTCACGCACAACGGGGTGACCGTGCGGCTCACCGAGGTCGAGGCCTACACCGGCGACAACGACCCGGCGGCGCACACGCACCGCGGGAAAACCGCGCGAAACGCCGCGATGTTTGGGCCTGGGGGCACGCTGTATGTCTACCTGTCCTACGGGATCCACCTCAACGGCAACATTGTGTGCGCGCCGGAAGGCCAGGGGCAGGGTTGCCTCATGCGCGGCGGCGAGATCATCGAGGGCGAGGCGGTCGCGCGAAAACGCCGACAGCGCCCGGACAGGAAGCCCATCCCCTTTGAAAACTTGGCGCGCGGGCCCGGCAACCTGGGGCAAGCCCTAGGGCTAGGCCTGGAAGATAACGGCACGCCGGTCGAGCTGACGATGCGAAATGCTGAACCCGAATGGGTGGCGGGCCCGCGCATCGGCATCAGCAAGAATGCGGATGCGCCACTAAGATTTTGGATCCCCAACGCGCCCACGGTCTCCACCCCGCGTGGGCGCCCAAAGCTGTGACCTACTTGTGCTTCTTTTTCTTCGACTTCTTCTCGACGCGGCGCTTCTCCAACTCAGCGGCAGCGTCGGGAACGTAGCGGAACTCCTCGCGCGGCGGGCGGGAGTAGTCCGTGATCTCCGGGCGCTCCGGGATCTCAGGCAGCTCAACCTCCACGTGCTCGTACGGCACGGTGGACAGCAGGTGGGAAATCACGTTGATGCGGGAGCGCTTCTTGTCCTCGCTCTCCACCGTGTACCAGGGAGCCGACGGGATGTCGGTGTGGACGAACATCTCGTCCTTCGCGCGCGAGTAGTCCTCCCAGCGAGTGATGGACTCCAGGTCCATCGGCGAGAGTTTCCACTGGCGCAGCGGGTCTTCCTTGCGGGACTGGAAGCGCTTGTACTGCTCCTCGTCCGAGACGGAGAACCAGTACTTGCGCAGCATAATGCCGTCCTCGACAAGCAGGCGCTCGAAGATCGGGGCCTGGTGGAGGAAGCGGCGGTACTCCTGCGAGGTGCAGAAGCCCATCACGCGCTCCACGCCCGCGCGGTTGTACCAGGAGCGGTCGAAGATGACGATCTCGCCGGCCGCGGGCAGGCGCTCGACGTAGCGCTGGAAGTACCACTGGCCGGACTCGCGCTCCGTGGGCTTCGGCAGTGCCTCGATGCGGCAGGTGCGCGGGTTGAGGTACTGGGTGATCCGCTTAATCGCGGAGCCCTTCCCGGCAGCGTCGCGCCCCTCCATCACGATGACGAGGCGTGCGCCAGTGCGCACCACCCACTGCTGCATCTGGACGAGCTCTGCCTGCAGTCGCAGAAGCTCCTTCTCGTAGGCCTTCTTGGAAAGCTTCGGCGGCTTCTTCCCCGCAAATTCTTCGCTCATACACTTCACCGTACTCAGGCGTTATGCATGTAAGCAAAGCGTGTGCACAGGTTAATCCTGGGCAGGCACCTGAAATTCCGCCATCGTGTCCCACTCGGTCTTGCCCTCGATGAGCGTGTTGATGATCGTCGGGGTCTTCTTCAGCACCTTGGGGAAGAGCTCCTGCGCGTCCTTGAAGTGCTGGGAGTTCACGTGCGCCTCCGCGGCATCGTCCTTGAAGGCCTCGATGAGCAGGTACTCATCCGGGTTATCGGTGGAGCGGTACCAGTCAAAAAAGAGGCAGCCATCTTCCGCGCGGCTCGCTTCGGTGAACTCGGCGACCACCTCGCGGAAGTTCTCGACGTATTCGGGCAGGGGCGAAAAACGGACGTTAATGAGAATCATGTGCCCCACCCTAGCGCAGGAAGTACTCCACCAGGTATGCAGTGTTGCCGTCCGCACTGCGGGCGATCGCCACGCCGAAACCAGTCGGGTTCGGGTGCGGAGTCGTGCTCAGGTTCTTGCGGTTGAGGAAGTCGAGGCGCTGCTGCGCGGCCGCATCGTCCAAGCGGTAGATCTGGCCGGTCCCCTCTTCCGTGTGGGTGACCCCGCGGCCGACGTCGCCGTTGAACTTCGCCTTGCCGTCAACAGCCTGCTGCGCCCACTCGGCGGCGATTTTCTCGGCCCGTGCGTCCTTGTGGTGTCCCTCCCGCGTCAGCTGCGCCTCGGAGTCCGCCACCAGCTGGGCGTCGACCTTGGCGCGCGAAGCCTCTTGGTCCTTGGTGCGTGGGTCGACGACGATGCGCTCTGGCACCTCGATACCAGCGCGCCCGGCCGCGTCGCGCACCTCCTTTGGCACCTCGATCGGCGGTACCGTTGGTACCTTGAAGGTGTTGGAAGATGACAAAGTGTCGAGTTGGAGCGAGACCAGCGGCGCGGGCTCGCTGGAGCCTTCCTGCGCGGTGGCGACGCCAGTGCCCGCGAGCATCAGTGCGGTGGCCGCGGCGAGTGCTCGGCGACCCTTACGAAAGTTATGTCCGTTCATTCTCATAAGTAATATTCTGTCACACTTTCCCCAAAAAGTGGCAGGAGAAGCGCGGGTGGCGTTGTCACAATTCCAATTGTTGAACAATTCTGGGATAGGCTTAGACGCGAGTGAAGGCTTGAGGCACAAGTACCGTTACAATGTTGCTTTACGCCTTTTGTTCGATCTTTTGTACATCAGAGCGCTAACTCAATATTGTCCTTGTTTCCCCACTACACACGGATACCATGCTTGCTCAAAACGTCGCCGCTGAAATCCGCCGCGCCATCTCGCGCGGTGAGTTTTCACCCGGCCAGAAGCTCAATGAAGTAGCTCTGGCCGAGCGCTTTGGCGTTTCCCGCAATACTCTGCGCGAGGCATTCGCCATGCTCACCTCCGAGGGCCTGTGTGAGCGCATCCCCAACCGCGGTGTCTTCCTTGCCACCCCTTCGCCGGAGTTCGTCACCGACACGTACCGGGCTCGGGCAGCAATCGAGCCCGCCGCGCTCTTGTGGGGCGAGCACCTCGATGTGGATCGCTTGGTCGAGCTCAACGAAGAAGCTCGCGAGGCAATCGCGCAGGACGACGACGACCTCGTCGCAGCAATCAACCAGGCTTTCCACCACGTCGTGCTTTCCGCGATGGGCTCAAAGACACTCGGCGACACGATGGATCAGCTCGACGCCTTCCTCCGCCTCGCCACCCTACCGATCGTACAGCGCACCCCGACGTTTAATCGCCAGTTCATCTCCGTGAATGAACACCTTGTCGAGCTCCTCTTGGACGGTCGCCGCCAAGAGGCCTCCGACTACCTGCAGGCCTCCCTGGAAGAGCAGGGCCGGATCGTCAACGAGCTCATCGCCAAGATCAACGACGGCGAGCCCATCTAACTAGCCCTCGAGCTCCTCGCCGAGCTCCAGCCATTGCATCTCCAGCTCGTCGCGCTCCTCTTTCAGCGCGCCAAGCGCTTGAGTTTTTTCCCCGATGGCCGCAAAATCGGGCGCGTCGGCGCTCGACATCGTGGCAATTTCAGCTTCGACTGCCTCGATCTCCTCATCGGCCTTGCCAATCTTGCGCTCCAGCGCCTTCATCTTCTTGCGTAGCTCCCGCTCCTCCTGCGAGCTCAGGCCGGTGGGCGCTTCCTGCGGAGCATCACCTTTTTCCCCCAGGTCGAGCGGGCCCGTCTCTTCGGCTGTTGCTGCGCGACGCTCAAGGTACTGGGCGATGCCGCCAGGCAGGTTGGTCAGCTTCCCGTCGCCAAACAGCGCATAAGTGACGTCGGCAATGCGCTCGATGAGGTAGCGGTCGTGCGAAATCACCACGAGCGTGCCCGGCCACGTATCGAGCAGGTTTTCCAGCTCCTGGAGGGTGTCGATGTCAAGGTCGTTCGTCGGCTCGTCGAGAAGCAGCACGTTCGGCTCGCTCATGAGCACGCGGGTCAGCTGCAGGCGACGACGCTCGCCGCCTGAGAGATCCTTCACGGGCGTGCGCTGCCGCTTCGGGCTGAAGCCGAGGCGCTCGGCCAGCTGCGAGGCGGAGATTTCCTTGTTGCCGATGTGGACGTAGTTGGCCACGTCCTCGACCGCGTCGATCACCCGGCGGGAGGGGTCCAAGTCGTCGAGCTCCTGGCGCAACCAGCCGATCCGCGTGGTCTGGCCCTCGATCCGCTTGCCCGCGGCAAGCTCGTATTCCCCGGCCAGCGCGCGCAGCAGCGTGGTCTTGCCGGAGCCGTTCACTCCAACCAGGCCGATGCGCTCGCCTGGGGCCAGTCGCCAGGTGAGGTGGTCAACCAGGGTGCGGCCGTCGGGCGCGTCAATGCGGGCGTCCTCCAGTTCGATGACGACCTTGCCCTGACGCTGTTTGGAAAAGGCCATGAGCTCGACCTTGTCGCGCGGGGCGGGCACGTCCGCGATCAGCGCCTCAGCGGCCTCGATGCGGTAGCGCGGCTTGGAGGTACGGGCCGGTGCGCCGCGGCGCAGCCACGCGAGCTCCTTGCGCGCCAAGTTCTGGCGGCGCTGCTCGATCGCATCCGCCTGACGGGCGCGTTCGGCGCGGGCGAAGGTCCAGTCGTTGTAGCCGCCCTCGTAGACGTCCACCGTACCGTCGTGAACCTCCCAGGTCAGCGTGGCGACGGTATCCAAGAACCAGCGGTCGTGGGTGACCACCACCACTGCCACCTTGCGCGACAGCAGGTGCTCGGCAAGCCACTGCACGCCCTCGACGTCCAGGTGGTTCGTCGGCTCGTCCAGCACCACCAGGTCCAGGTCCTGCACCAGTGCCGCGGCGATATTAACCCGGCGCCGCTCACCGCCGGAGAGGTTGCCCACCTGGGTATCCAGGCCGAGGTCTGCAACGCCGGTGCCCTGCAGCACCTCGCGCACCTTGGCGTTCGACGCCCACTCGTACGTCTGCAGGCCCAGCGGCTCCACCACTGCCTGGCCCACCGTCAGCGTCTCATCCAGATCAAAGCGCTGGGTGACCACCGCCATGCGCAGGTCCGAATTGTGGGAGACGCGGCCGGCGTCCGGGGTCTCCAGGCCGGTGAGCACCTCGAGCAGCGTGGTTTTGCCGCCGCCGTTGACGCCAACGATGCCGATACGGTCGTGCGATTGGACGCCGAGCGAGACGCCGTCCAGCAGCGTTTTTAAGCCCCAGGTTTTGGACACATTTTCCAGATTGATCAGGTTCACCATAGGGGCTCAAGTCTACTGTGCGCCCGGCGACGGCCCGGCGGCGGTCACCACCTCGTAGTCGGGAAAACGCTCCCGCAAGCTGGCCCTTGCTGAATTGGCGGCGTCTGCATCCGTACACAGCGCGGCGATTGTTGGGCCCGATCCGGAGATGATCGCGCGGAGCACCCCGGGTACGTCTTCCGCGGTGCCAATCACCTGCTGCAAACGAGGTTGCATCCGCAGTGCAGCCGCCTGCAGGTCGTTGTGGAGACTCTTGGCTAGGGCATCCTGGTCGCCACGGGTGAGCTGCTGACTCAGCGCGTTGGTGCTCAAGTGCGGGACGAGTGCCGGATCGTTGTGGCGCATATCGTCCAGCAGCCCGAAGGCTTTCCCAGTGGAAATGCCGACCTTGGGGTTGATAAATACCCAGTGCGTGGCACCCCGGGTAAGCATGTCCACCAGCTCGTCGCCGCGGCCGGTGCCGAGTGCGGTGCCACCCCGCAGGCAAAAGGGCACGTCGGCCCCCAGTTGGGCTCCGAGGCGGTGGAGTTGTGCGCGGTCCAGCTCCACGCCCGTGTAGGCGGCCACGTAGCGCGCCGCAGCAACCAGGGCGGCAGCGGCGTCAGCGGAGCCGCCCGCCATGCCGCCGGCGACGTAGACGTGCTTTTCCACCTCGATCCGCACAGGAGGCAGTGCCTGTGCGACCTGCCTGCACTCATCGACTACCGCGTCCACGGCGCGCCAGGCGAGGTTCGCCGGGGTGTCGATGTCCTCAGCCGGGCGCTGGACGAAGAACTCGGTGCGCATCCCGCGCACCACGCTGCCGGTGGTCACCGCCGGGCCGTCTTCGACGTGCAGGGTGACGTACTCGCGCCGGTCGACGGCCTGGAAGACAGTCACCAGTTCGTGGTAGCCGTCCGCGCGGGCCTCGCCCACTCCCAGGTGCAGGTTCACCTTGCCGGGAGCGGAGGCGCGGAAACTTTTTGGTACCTCAGACATCGTGTTCCCCCAGGCGGAGGAAGTCGTCGACGCCCAGCTTCTCGCCGCGCAGGCCCGGGTCGATACCGGCTGCCCGCAGGGCGTCTTCGGCGGCCTGTGGCGTGCCGTAGACCTGGGCGAGTGTGGATCTTAAGGTTTTGCGGCGCTGGGAAAACGCGGCGTCGATAAGCGGGAAGACTGCCTCGCGTTGGGCGCGGCGATCACTGTCAGCGGTGACATCGATGCGCACCAGGCCCGAGGCGATGTTCGGGGCCGGCCAAAAGACGTGCTTGCCGATCGTGCCCGCGCGCGAGACCTCGCCGTAGAAGGCGGCCTTCACACTCGGCACGCCGTAGATCTTCGATCCCGGGGTGGCAGCCAGGCGGTCGGCGACCTCTTTTTGCACCATGACCAGCACGCGGCGGATGGAGGGGAACTGCTCGAGCAAGTGGAGCAACACCGGCACGGAGACGTTGTAGGGCAGGTTTGCTACCAAGGCTGTCGGTGGAGTCTCCACATCCGCGGGCGTGACCGTCAGCGCATCGATGTTGGTGACGGTGAGTTTAGGAGCATGCTCAGGCGCGTAGGTGTGCACGGTCTGCGGCAGCCGCTGAGCCAAGCGCGGATCGATCTCCAGCGCCGTGACCTGGGAGGCCACCTCGAGCAGCCCAAGGGTCAGCGAGCCCAAACCAGGGCCGACCTCCACCACCGTATCCTCGGGCGAGAGATCGGCCGCGGCGACGATGCGCCGGACTGTATTGGGGTCGTGCACAAAGTTCTGGCCGAGCTTCTTTGTCGGCGTGATATCGAGCTCCTCGGCGAGCGCGCGGATCTCGACGGGGCCCAGCAGCTGGGAGGAAGCCATAAGCGCTTAGCGCAGGCCGAGCTTCGCGGTGCAGGCAGGCCACGCGCCCCAGCCCTGCGCCGCTTGGGTCTTCTCCGCGATCGCGATCTGCTGCTCGCGGGTCGCCTGGTCGGCGGTCGGGGCGTAGGCGGTGCCGCCGTAGGCAGCCCAGGTACCCGGGTTGAACTGCAGGCCGCCGTGGTAGCCGTTGCCAGTGTTGATGGACCAGTCGCCGCCGGACTCGCACTGCGCGATCGAGTCCCACACGGAGCCGTTCGCCACAGCCGGGGCCGCGGCACCGGTGTTGCCTTCAGCCTTCTTTGTACCGCGGATGATCACGGCGGGCTTGGCCTCGCGTGTCTCGTGCGCGGAGGCGACGAAGGTGTCCTCCGGCTGGCCGTTGACCAGCACGGTGTGGCGGATGACCTGCTTCTCGCCCAGGACGCCCTCCTCGCGGATCTCCTCGGTGCCCTCTTCCATCTCCGGGTCGTCGATGTACTTGGCCGGGGCCTTCACGTCGACGATCTCGCGGTCCTTGACAATCTCCACGCGGTCCAGGTTGATCTGCATGTTCGGGGTGACCGGTGCGTCCAGCGGGACGTTGAGGCGGTCGTTGGAGTCGAAAGTAATCCCGCGCTCGGTGAGCAGGTCGCCCACCGTCTTCGCTGCCGCGGAGGTGTAGGTCACCGCGCCACCGTCGTTAATCGCGACGATCTTCGGGGTGGTCACGTCCACGTTGAGGCCTTCAGTGACAGGCTGGTCGCGGTCGACATCCGTGGCGGCGTTGGCGGCCATCCCGGCCTCGTCCAGCAGGTCGCCCACGGTGGCGGCGGTAGACGTCAGCTCCTGCGCCACGCCATCAACGACCACAGCGACCGGCTTGGCCGTGCGCACGGTGAGCGTGTCGCCGTTGGCCAGCTTCTGGCCAGGTGCGGGGTAGACCAGGTCAGCGTCCGTGACCTCGACGCCCGCGGCCTGAAGCGCCTTATCCACATCACCGGAGAAGGTGGAGACAGTCGTTGCCTCACCGTTGACGTCGACGGTGATCTCCTTCTGTGCGGCGACAGCGGCGGTGGCGCTACCTACAATGGCCGCGCCGGCAACGGTGCTGGCGACAACGCGCTTAACGGCGGGGGTGCGGGAAGAGTTGCGGGACATAAGCGAAAAAGGGTTCTTTCTGCGAGATACAACCGTGTACTAATGCGGTAACAATACGGTAACAACGCGACGTTTACAAGATTGTGACCATTGCGCGTGTCGCATCACACACTTGTGCCCCCACAGGACTCTTCCCGCACCTCAGGCACAACTTTGGTCACAGATTAAACACGCGATCGAAGGTCGCCGAGACCTCCTCGGCGAGCGCCTCCACCGGCATGTCGCGGGCTTCTGCAACGACCTTCGCCGTGTGCCCAATCAACGCCGGCTCGTTCCTCGCGCCCCGAAACGGCTCGGGCGTCATGTACGGCGCGTCGGTCTCGATGAGCAGCTGGCCGGCCGGGGCGAGCTTCGCGGCTTCGCGGAGCTCGTCGTTGCGCTTGAACGTCACGTTGCCCGCGAAGCTCAACACGTAGCCGCGCTCAATCGCCTCCTTCGCCACCTCCACCGGCGAGGAGAAGCAGTGCAGGATCACCTCGCGCGGAGCGGGCGCGTCCGTGAGGATCCGCATCAGCTCCGCATCCCCCTCGCGGTTGTGGATCATGAGAGCTTTGCCACTTTCCACCGCCAGGTCGATGTGGAAGCGCAGCGCCTCCTCCTGCACCTCAAGCGGGGCGGTCCGCTCTGCGTCATGCTTCAGCCAGTAGGTATCAATGCCGGTCTCCCCCACCGCCACGCAGCGCGCATCTGCCGCCATCTCGCGCAGACGGGTGCGAGCGGCGTCGTCAAGCTCGTGCGCGCGGGTCGGGTGGATCGCGCAGGCGGCGAAGACTCGCTCGTTCATCTGCGCAGCAGCCAGCGCCAGCTCGGCCTCCTCCAGCCCATCGCCGACGGTGCACATCCGCTCGACGCCGGCGTCGACGGCGCGGTTTACGATTGCATCGACCTCGTCTTTGGTGCGGGCGCCGGTGGAGGCGAGGTGCGTGTGGGCGTCGACAAGCATGGCGATGCGCTCGGCGGGAACTGGTGTGGGGCGTGGCTTCTTTTTGCTCATACAGTAGAGCCTATGGCATTTACAGATTTGGACCCGCAGACCCGCGCCCAGCTCGACCGCGACCTGGCCGAGGCTGCGGGCCGCGGCATCAACGGCGACGTCGACGCGGTGGTGCGAAGCTTCGAGGACACACTCGCCTACTACCTCGGGCTTCCCGCCGACGTGCGCCGCAGCTACCCGCGCGGCGAGACCGCCCGCATCTTCGGCACCGCGCTCGGTGCGGCGCTCGTGCGCGACCACGGCTTTGCGTGGCGCTTGCTTATCGACGACTACGGCACCGACCTCGTCGTCGCCCGCAATGTAGACGACGCCGAACCGAAATACGCCGCACCCCTCGTGATCGTGGACACCCGCTTCGAGGACGAGGAGCCCGGCAAGCTCACCACCTTTGTGCAGCAGTTCCTGGATCGCTAGAGCAAGAGGTTCTCGACGAGCCCCGCCCCCGTCACCTCGCGGGTTCCCGGGCCCAAGCGCGGGTCGAGTTCCTTGGCGCACGGCACCATGTGGCCAAACCCATCGATGGTGACCAGGTGGACCGGGGCGGCGCCCTCCCAGGTGTCTAGGGTGACGTGCTCGCTCAGATGGGTCTCGCTGTGCAGCTGTGCTCCATTACGTTTCGCGAAATACTCGGCGGAGTGGTGCGCCGAGCGGGTCATGCCACGATTGTTGCCACCGATGCCGGCCATGCCGCCCTCGTACGGAACGAGCGGGTCGGCGGTGCCCTGCACGGAGAGAATCGGAGTCGGGTGCCAAGATCCCTTTGGCGGCAAGGTGTTGTCCTCGGTAGGCATGGAGGCACCGAAGAGTGCGGCGGCGGACAGGGTGCGCGGGGCGTCGAGAAGCATGCGGATGAGCATCTGGCCGCCGTTAGAGAAGCCACACCCGATGACGCGCTCGTGCGGGTACCGCGCAACTAATTCGGTGAGGAAGCCGACGTCATCGATGTCGAGTGTGCGCGCCGACTCCTGGAAACCGCGGCGCGCGTCGTTGAAGTGCCGGCCTACCCCGTCCGGGTAGAGGACGGTGTGGCCGAGCGACTCGAAGGAGCGATCCGTGAAATTGCGCGCGACGTTGCCGGATTGGCGAGAGCCGTGCAGGAACAGGATCAGCGTGCCGGTGTCTTCGCCAGGGACCTCGACCCACGTGCGTGTGCGTCCGCCAAATTCCAGCGATTGCTGTTCAGGCATTGATTACTGCACAGGTGCCCACTCGGGGCCGGTCTCGCCCAGCTCCGGGTCGAGCTTGGCCACCAGCGGCTTCGGCTTGGCAAGCTCGGTGCCGGCCTCGATGTTCACGCGGCCCCACACAGCTTGCTGGTCGGTGTAGTCGCCGGTAATCGTCAGGTACTTCTGCCCCTTCTCCGGCAAGCCTGTGCCGACGAGCTCGTAGTCCGCGTCGTCCGTGACCTCCTCGATGCCCGGGGCGGCAGCCCACACGCCGGTGCGCCCTAAGGTCTCGTGGACCTGCTGCGCGATGTGCGGGAGGAACGGGGTGAGCATCGCGTTGCAATCGGAGACCACCTGTAGCGCGGTCCACAGCACGGTGGCCAGGCGCTCGCGCTGGCTGTCATCCTTAGCCAGCTTCCACGGCTCCTGCTCGGCGATGTACGCGTTCGCCTCGCCGACGACGTGCATGATCTTGGTAATCGCAGCCTTGAAGTGAGCCTTGGACAGGTCCTCGCCTGCGGTGGCGAATGTCTGCTCCGCCAGATCCAGGATGCGGTGGTCCGAATCAGTGAGATCGCCCGGGGTCGGCACGGAACCGAAGTTCTTGTGCGCCATCGACACGGTGCGGTTGACCAGGTTGCCCCAGCCGTTCGCCAACTCGTTGTTCACGCGGCGGACGAACTCATCCCAGGTGAAATCCGTGTCGTTGTTTTCAGGACCGGCTACCGCGATGAAGTAGCGCAGCGGGTCCGGGCCGAACTCCTTGAGGAAGTCCTTAACGTAGATGACCACGCCCTTGGAGGAGGAGAACTTGGAACCGGACATGGTGAGGAACTCGGAGGAGACCACCTCGGTGGGCAGGTTCAGCTCACCGAGCTCGTGCGTCTCGCCGCCCTTCGTCCCCTTGCCCGCGTAGCCGAGCAGCTCGGCCGGCCAGATCTGGGAGTGGAAGGTGATGTTGTCCTTGCCCATGAAGTAGTAGCCCTCGGTGGCCGGGTCCTGCCAGAAGGTCTTCCACGCATCCGGGTCACCGGTGTGCGCGGCCCACTCGATGGAGGCAGAGAGGTAGCCCACGACGGCGTCGAACCAGACGTAGAGCTTCTTCGACGGGTTGTCCTGCCAATCCTCCACCGGGATCGGAATACCCCAGTCGATGTCGCGCGTCATCGCGCGCGGACGCATGTCCTCCAGCAGGTTCAGGGAGAACTTCAACACGTTGGGGCGCCACTCCTTGCGGGTTTCCAGCCACTGCGCGAGTGCGTCATGCATCGCGGGCAGATCCAGCATGAAGTGCTCGGTCTCCACAAACTCCGGGGTCTCGCCGTTGATTTTGGACACCGGGTTGATCAGGTCTGCCGGGTCGAGCTGGTTGCCACAGTCGTCGCACTGGTCGCCTCGCGCGCCGTCGGCCCCACAGATCGGGCAGGTGCCCTCGATGTAGCGGTCCGGCAGCGTACGCCCCGTCGACGGGGAGATCGCGCCCTTCGTGGTCTCCTTGAGCATGTAGCCGTTAGCGTAGAGCCCCTTGAACAGCTCTTGGACCACCGCGTAGTGGTTGCGGGTGGTGGTGCGAGTAAAGAGGTCGTAAGACAGGCCCAGGCCGGCGAGATCCTCGACGATCTGCGCGTTGTAGCGGTCCGCGAGCTCCTTGACGCTCACGCCTTCCTTGTCCGCCTGCACCAGAAGCGGCGTGCCATGCTCGTCGGTGCCGGAGACCATGAGCACGTTCTTGCCGCACATTCGCTGGTAGCGGGCAAACACGTCGGAGGGCACGCCAAAGCCAGCGACGTGGCCAATGTGGCGCGGGCCGTTGGCGTAAGGCCAGGCAACGCAGACAAGAACGTTCTCAGATGCAGTCATGGTAATTAAGCATAATCAACGCCAGGCTCGCGGCGAATCCGGGCATAGAAAATCCCCAGCCCCTCTTCACGAGGGTGCTGGGGATTTTCGTATCGGGGGCAGAGGCTAGTTCAGCTTACCGCCAAGAACTCGCTTGACCTGCTCCTTCTTCTGCTCCAGCTCGCGCTGGTCGCGGTGCATGCGACGCTCGATAGCCAGCTGGCGCGCGAAGCGCTCCTGTTCCTTGTGATCCAGGTAGATCGTGTCGTTGGACAGATCCTTCACGATCGCAAACATCAGGAGGATGAGGATGAGCAAGAAGGGGGTGGCGGCGACAATGGTCACCGACTGCAGCGAGTTCAGCGCGTCCGAGCCACCCGAGATCAGCAGGGTCAGGCCGACACCAGCGGTGGCAACGCCCCACATCGCGGCGAGCCACGGCTTCGCGTCCGACTTGCCGTTCTGCGACATCGACGCCATCACCGTGGAGGCAGAGTCCGCCGAGGTGATGAAGAAGGTGGCCAGCAGGATCAGAGCGAACACGCCCATGATGACGCCGCCGGGCAGGTTGTGCAGCAGGTTAAACAGCTGCTCCTCCGAGGAGCCCTCGCCGTAAATGGAGTTGCCCTCCTGCTCCATCTTGATCGCGGTGCCGCCAAAGATGGCGAACCACACGGTGGACAGGCCAGCCGGGACGAGCATGACGCCGAGGCAGAACTCGCGGATGGTGCGGCCGCGGGAAATGCGCGCCAGGAAGGTACCCACGAACGGAGACCAGGAGATCCACCAGGCCCAGTAGAAGATGGTCCAACCAGACAGGAACTCGCCTGCCTCGCCGTCAGCGCTTTCGGCGGTGCGGGCTGCCATCTCAAAGAAGTTCTGCAGGTAGGTGCCCACCGCCGTCGGCAGCATGTTGAGCTGAGCGACGGTCGGCCCGAAGACGAACACGAAGATTGCCAGCACCGAAGCCACGACCATGTTGGAGTTGGACAGCCACTGGATGCCCTTGGACACGCCAGACATCGCCGACAGAAGGAATGCGAGCAGCAGTACTGAGACGATGCCGATGATCAGCGTGTCAGAGGGGTTGTCCACAAAGCCGGAGGCTTCCAGGCCAGCACTAATCTGCAGTGCGCCAAGACCCAGGGAGCAGGCCGTGCCGAAGATGGTGGCGAAGATGGCGAAACCGTCGATGAACTTACCCAGTACACCGTCTGCGGCCTTCTGGCCGATCAGCGGAATAAACGCGCTCGACAGCAGCTGCTTGCGGCCGAGCCGGAACGTGGAGTACGCGATTGCGAGGCCGATGATGGCGTAGACCGCCCAGGGGTGGAGCGTCCAGTGGAACATCGTCTGCGCCATGCCGGTACCCACCTCGTGTGGCTGGTGACCTGGAACCCCGTCAAGGTACATCGACAGCGGCTCGGAGGCACCGTAGAACATCAGACCGATGCCCATACCAGCGGCAAACATCATGGCGATCCAAGAGCTTGTCTTAAACTCCGGCCGCTCATCGGCCGTCCCCAGGCGGATGGCACCGAACTTGGAGCAGGCGATCACGATGACGAAGAGCACAAACATGGTGCCGCCGAGCACGAAGGCCCAGCCCAAGTTGTCAATGACCCAGCCGAAGGCCACGTCAGCAAAATTGGAGAAGTTCTCCGGGGCCAATAGGCCCCAGGCCACCATGGCCACGACCAACACAGCGATGGGAGCAATGATGCCCCAGTCCACCGGAGCATCTGCCGCGTCGGCCTTGCGCTCGACCTGTTCTTCCGGATCGAGGTAGTTGCCGCGCGCGCCCGAGCTATCAGCGTCCAGCAGCGAGGCGAGCTCACCAGCTGCCGAAGGCGTGGGGGCTGTGGAATCGTTTCCAATCTGCGGATCTTCGCTCCGCGGCTCTGCGTCTGGATCGTGCGGATCCAGACCAGTCTCACGCTGAGACATTGATCACTCCTTGAATTTTAGCGGTAAAATCATATGACTTTTGCAGGGTAACGTAAATGAAGTCCAAGCACGAACCGGCGGCGAGCCCCGTGTTCTGGGGGAAAGTGCGGAGCGCCAGTCGTTTCCCCAGCGCGTGTGCATATATTCAGGCTGCGCGCGGCCTACTTCCGAGAGGCAAGCACCTCATCGTACAACTCGCCGGTTTTCACCCCGTGTGCCTTGGCGACGGCCTTGCACGCATCCTTCATCCGCTCGCCTTGCTCCACCCGAGCGAGCACTTCCCCGACGAGGTCAGCGGGTTCCTCTACCGCGGCGCGGCCACCCTCAATCACCACGGTGACTTCACCGCGCACGCCTTCTTCGGCCCACTGCGCCAGCTCGGAGAGCGTGCCACGCTTGACCTCCTCAAAGGTCTTGGTCAGCTCGCGGCACACGGCGGCCCGGCGATCCGCCCCCAGGACCTCTGCTGCCCGCGCCAGAGTGTCCGCCGTGCGATGCGGCGACTCGAAGAAACAAATAGCGCGCTCTTGTCCCACCAGCGAGCGCAGCCAGGTGTCCTTGGCACCGGGTTTGCGGGGTACGAAACCGTCGAAAAGAAAATGCCCGACATTGAGTCCTGACAACGCGAGCGCCGTCGTCACCGCGCTCGGTCCGGGCAGGCAAGTCACGGGGACGCCCTCCTCGTGCGCCGCGGCGACCAGGTTCAGGCCCGGATCGGACACGATCGGCATGCCAGCGTCCGTGACCACCAGCACCACGCCGGAGCGCGCCGCGCGCAGCAGTGAGTCGGTGCGCGCGGCCTCGTTGTGGTCGAAGTTGGAGACGAACTTTCCGCGCGGGTTCACCCCTAAGGCTGTGGCCAGCGCCCGGGTCCGCCGCGTATCTTCCGCGGCGATCACCTCGGCGCGCTCTAACATCTCGCGCAGGCGCTGGCTGGCATCACCGATATTGCCCAGCGGGGTTGCGGCGAGCACCACGCCCGAAGTAGGGAGCGCGTCCTGGGGCAGATCTGTCGAGGCAACCATAAACCTCAAGCATACGCACGACACAGTAAGATCCTTGTCCGTGAGTACCCAAGTGTCCCCCGCTGCCCCAGCCCCTGCCGCGAAGCGTTGGCGGCCAAAGCGCCCCGAACCCGCCGCGCCAAACACGGTGCCGTGGGCCCGGCGCGACACGATCGCCGCGAGCGTGATCGGGGTCTTGGCGCTCTTTACCCGCTTCCTTGGCCTGACGCAGCCCACCTCGGAGGGCACGCCGGTCTTTGATGAGAAGCACTACGTGCCGCAGGCCTGGGACATGGTCCGCGATTACATCAACCCGGTACTCGGCGGTATCGAGTCCAACCCGGGCTACGGCCTGGTCGTGCACCCGCCGCTGGGCAAACAACTGCTGGCGTGGGGCGAGCAGTTCTTCGGCTACGCACCACTAGGCTGGCGCCTGTTTACCGCGCTTTTCGGGGCGGCGACCATCGTGTTTGTCTTCCTCATTGCGCGCAGGCTCAGCCAGTCCACCACCATCGGTATCTTCGCGGGCACCATTGCGCTTTTCGACGGGGTGCTGCTGGTCGCCGCCAAATTCGGCATGCTCGACATGTTCCAGGTCTTCTTCGTCGTGGCCGCGGCCTGGACGTTGGCCGGCGACATGCAGCAGGTGCATAGGCGGTGGCACGACGCGTACCTCACGGGCAAGTTAGATGACGCGGGCCCGCTCGGCCCACGCCTGGGTTTCCGCTGGTGGCGCTTCGCCACCGGCGTGCTGCTCGGCCTGGCGCTTGGGGTGAAGTGGTCGGGCCTGTACTACATCGCGTTTTATGGGCTGCTTTCGGCATTTTGGGACCTGTGGCTGCGCAAGCGCTACGGCGTGGAGAAGCCGCTGGCGGGTGCGCTGCTGCGCGATGTGCCCTCCGCGCTTGCTTCGATCGTGCTGGTTCCAGCGCTGCTGTACATCTGGTCCTGGCGCGCCTGGTTCGCCTCCGAGACCTCGGTGTACCGCCACTCGGTCGCAGACGGCACCGTGGCGAACTCTGAGTGGCCGTGGCTGACCTCCCTGCCCTCGCCAGCCGCGGAATGGCTCTACTACCACTTCTCGGTCCTCGAGTTCCACGGCTCGCTGACCTCCTCATCCGGCCACTCCCACCCGTGGGATTCCAAGCCCTGGGCCTGGCTGGTCGCCTCGCGGCCGATCCTCTACTACTCCAACACGGACTTGAGCTGTGGTAATGGCAACACGTGCCGGGAGATGATCTACCTCTTCGGCACGCCCGCGATCTGGTGGCTGACCATCCCGGTCCTCCTCTGGGCAGCATGGGTGTGGGTCACCCGCCGCGACTACCGCGTCATCCTGCCATTGGTGGCGTTCATGGCCGGTTTCCTGCCCTGGCTTGCGGCCTTTGACCGCCAGATGTACTTCTTCTACGCCACCGCCCTGGTGCCGTTCACCGCAGTGCTGCTCGGACTTGCGCTTGGCAACATCGCGAAGAAGGGCGCGCCCACCGGCAACGCGCTCGTGCTTCGAGTAGCGGGGGCTGACTTGCGCACTGGCCAGCTGGCGGTGCTTGCCTACCTGGCGCTGGTGGTGACCAACTTCTTCTACTTCTCGCCTATCTTCTACGGCTACATGATCCCGGAGGGCTACTTCCAGTCACTGATGTGGCTGCCCAGCTGGAAGTAGCGCGCTAGTTCGGGTTGGCGTCGAGCAGGTGCCAGGCGCGGCGGATCTCGATCCCGCGGTCCGCCACCCAGGTCCACACCAGCCCCATCAGCGTAAACAGAGGGATAAACACGATGCTGGGCACGAACTCGCCAATCGAGAGCACCCAGTCACGCACCGCGAAGCCCGCGGTAAAGGTGAACATCGTGCCCACGATGAGCAACACGCCGGGGATCTGCCGCGGCCGCCACGCGCTCACCCCGAGCGCGAGCGCCACGCCGAAGCGCACCGCCGCGGTCGAGGTCATCAGCCCATCCGATGCATCAGTGCCCAGCAGTGGTTGCACCGCCCACCAGGCCCACACGAGCGCGGCATTAACCAGCGCGATCCGACCGATCGCGAGAGTGACTAGGCGTCGCTGCGCCAGCTTGCGCCACTTCTCGTCCACCCCGGCCAGGATCACTTTGGACAGGTCGCCCGGCGGGGCCATCCCGCCGTCGACCTCAGCGAATCGCACCTTTTCCGAGAGCGCGAGCGAGCGTTCCCAGAAAGCGGTGCACTCGGCGCAGGAGGCCAGGTGGGCGTCGATAAGCGAGTCCTCGAGGCCCGGTGCCTCGCCGTCGATGCGCGCCGAGAGCGCGGCCTGGACTTGTTCGTGGCTAATCACGGGTCAACACCCCGTCCAAGCTCGCGCGGCCGGTACCGAAGACCACGAGCGAGAACAGCGCCGCGGCAAGCACCAAGGTGTACTCCATGCCCCCGTCGGCGACGAAGAAACCGTTGCCCAGGTGCACAAAGTAGGTTGCTGCGACAGTGAGCAAGAGCAGCAACGACGCAGCGATCGTAGTGAGCAGGCCGATCACCAGGAAAGTGCCGCCGATAAGCTCCACGGTCCCAGCGACGTAGGCGCTTAAGGTAGGCTGCGGCACGCCAAAGCGGGCGAATTCCTGGGCGGTTGCGCTCATGCCGGAGGCGAACCAATGCTGGTAGCCGTGGGCGATGAAAACTGCCCCAACGACCAGGCGCATCAGCAGGAGGGCGAAGTCTCGAACGGCGGGCCTGTTCATGCCAATTACCCTACCGATGGAACCGAAGCGCCATAAATTGAGTCAAATATATATGAACAATTTCTACGAAGAACCCAAGTCCCTGCCCATCACCTGCGACGACGGCCTGGTGCGCCCACCCTGGGCCGCCACCGACCCGCTGCTGCGCACCTACTATGACACCGAGTGGGGCATGCCGCTTTTCGACGAAGCGTCGCTCTTCGAGCGCCTCTGCCTCGAAGGATTCCAAGTCGGACTGTCCTGGCGCCTCATTCTGTCCAAGCGCGAGGCCTTCCGCGAGGCCTTCTTCGGGTTCGATCCGGACAAGGTCGCTGCGATGGAATCGATCGATCACCTGATGGACAACGCGTCGCTGATCCGCAACCGGCAGAAACTCAACGCCGCCATCACGAACGCGAAAGCAACCGTTGCGCTTCGCGACGAGGGCACGCACCTCGGCGAACTCATCTGGTCATACAAACCAGAAACGACTCCACGGCCGCGCACGGCAGAAGAAGTGCCCACTTTCTCGCCCGAGTCGAAGGCACTGGCTCGGGATCTGAAGAAGCGCGGTTTTACCTTCGTCGGCCCGGTGACCATGTACGCGCTCATGGAGTCCGTCGGCATCGTGGACACCAACCTCGTCGGCACCTGGCGCCGCGGCGCCTCCGGAGTGTGGGGCGACTAGCACTCGCCCATATCCTCGAAGGCCTCCTCCACCGAGGCGTGCTCCTCGCGGGACTCCTCCCATACTTCCTTAGCCGCCGAAAGGTTGATCGCGGCGATGATCGCCCCGACCACGATGTCGAACCAGGCAGTCGGCCATACGAAGGTGAGCAGGCCCGCGACGATGATGAGCACGTTCGCCAGCGCGTCGTTGCGCGCAGCCAGCCACGCTCCCTTCGCCAGCGAGGATCCCTGGTCACGCAGCTTGAGCAGGATCACCGCGCAAATGAGGTTGACTGCCAACGCGCCCAGCGCCACGCCGGTCAGCCCCTCCGGCGAGGGCGGGACAGGGTTGAGGATCTTGGTCACCACCATGACGATCGCCGCGACCGCCGGAATGAGGATCAGACCCGCAAGCACGCTGCCGGCCACCCGGCGGCGGTGCGCGGGCCACGCCACCGCGAAGAAGACGAGCAGATTAATCGCTGTGTCCTCGAGGAAGTCGGCGGAATCCGCGGCAAGCGACGCCGACCCAATCGCCAACGCGGCGATGAACTCCACGAAGAAGTACGCCAGATTCAGCAGCGCAACGATAAGGACTGCGCGGCGAAGCTTCTCAGTGGTCACGGGTTCCTCCTGTCAGGGGCCGGTAATAGCGGAGCAAGGATACGCCGACGTATCTCTTCGCAGCAAACAGCTGGAGCCTGCGGGGCTACGTAGTAATCGTCGCTCCTTGTCCAATAAGTCATTGGACTCCGTGTCCAAAAACTTCATGCACATAACACCCATTACCTAAATGGAGCTAGCTCCATTTAGACCTGTCCCACCCGCAAAACGCCAGGTCGCGCGAAACCGGACACCCTAAACGGAGCTAGCTCCATTTGGACCTGCCCCGACCACAAAACACCAGGTCGCGCAAAACCAGATCCCCTAAATGGAGCTAGCTCCATTTGGACCAGCTCCCCACCACCGCATGCACGCACACGAAGAAACCCCCAGGCCGTGAAGACCTGGGGGTGTGTATCCAGTGGAGCTAAGGGGAATCGAACCCCTGACCTTCGCATTGCGAACGCGACGCTCTACCAACTGAGCTATAGCCCCGTGCTGGGAAGCAACGTTACTCCTCCCTCACCAGCTGGTGAAATCCGCTGGTGAGAGGCCTGCAACGTTAGCTCGCGCGCGGCGTGTAGTTGCGTGGATCGCCGTAGTACTCGTCGCGTTCCTGTTCGCGGCGGTAGACCGGGAGCGTCTCGAAGTCGGGGTGTTCTTCGTCCATGTCCAGGATGACGGAGCCGACGCGGCGACGCTCGCCAGGCGCGGGCTGCGGGCGCTGGGCGAGGTCCACGCCCATGCGTGCGCGGCGCAGCTGGCGTACGCGTCGCTGGTGGAGGGCACGCTCCTTGCGCACCGCACCGCGGGCGGCAATGAAGAACCACGCATTGAGCCCGACTGCGATCGCAGGCAGGATCCAAGTCCACCCACCCGCGACGAAGGCGATGACGAAGGTGGCCACGAAGAAGATGATCAGGCCAAGGAAGGTGCGCTGACGGCGACGGAAACGCTCCGCGCGCGCGGCACGCTCGCGCTCCGGGTCGTAGCCACCGCGGCCGCGGCGCGTCTTGGCGAAGGCAATGTCGCTGTCGTCCGGCTCGAGCGAGTCCGCACCTACCGGTGCCGGCTCGGGCGTATCCTCCTGCGCGCGCTCGACCTTTGGTGCGTCCTCGTCGACGTAGCCGAAGTCGGCCGGGGACTCGTAGGCCTCGCGAAGCTCGTAGTGCTGATCGTCAGCGTCCTCAGAGTCTTCAGCGTCCTCGGAGTCCTCAGAGTCCTTCATGTCTGCAGCATCCCCCGTGGACTCACCATCCAGCTCCACGCGGGTCGAGCCACCCTCTGCCGTCTCGTCCTGAGTCTCAGCGTCTTCAGCCGCCTCCTCAACCGGCTCGGCGTCGATCACCATGGGGGTTTCCTCGGACGGTTCGACATCTTTGCGGAAGATGGTGCGCAGGGGTGGCGCGTCGTCGATAAGCACCTGCTCATCCTCGGCCTCGACGAGCTCGACGTCCTCATCGGCCTCGGCGTGCTGGTGCACGTCGGCGGCGGTGAGCTTCGGGCGACGGCGCGAGACTACGGGTTCGGTGCCGCCCTCGTGCAGCACGCGCGTCTCCTCATAGCCCTCGCCGGAACGGCGGATCTTCTTCACGCTGCCCGAGAGCATCGGGGCAAGCACGATGATCCACACGACGAGGATGAGGACGATGATCAAGCTCAGGCTGCCCATGGGCAAAGCCACCTTTCAACGCGACAGACGACGGCGATGGAGATAAGAAACTGCACTAACGCTAACCGCGCTAGCCTCGCACAACCGCCAGGCACGCCGAGTGTGGCGGAAGAATTTAGCGTACGCGTCCTTGCTCCCGCAGCCGCGCGACCGCGCTCTGCGGAAAGTCCTCGGCGTTGAGCGCCACGAAGTGATGATCGCGCCATTGCCCGTCGATGTGCAGGTTCTTGCGGAAGTAGCCTTCCTCGCGGTAGCCGTTCGCCGCCAGCACGCTTCTCGACGCCGGGTTGTCCGGCAGAAAGGTCGCCGTCACCCGGTGCAGCCCCACCCTGCCGAGCGCATGGTCCGTCCCCAAAGCACAGGCCGCCGTGGCGATCCCGCGCCCCATAAATGGCGAGTGGACCCAGTAGCCGATCCAGCACTCCCCGACCGCGCCGTGCTGGATGTTGCCAAGGGTGACCTGCCCGGCGAAGTGGCCGTCGGCCTCGATGACTAGCGGGATCACCACCCCGCCGAGCGCCAACTTGCGCAGGTTCAGCCAGTTGGCACGCCAGGCCTGGGCCGAGTGCGCCTCCTCCCACGTCCCGGAGACGGTCGGCTCGACTGGTTTGAGCCACTGCTCATCCAGGATGCGGGTTTCGCGCCAGGCGCGTCCGTCGCTGGATTGTAGGGGGCGGAGTTTGAGCGTGGTGCCGTCGGCAAGCTGCAGCGTGGGTGTGTCTTCGGGCCAGCCGGGCGTGGGCTCGCGGAACAGGGACAGCAGCGACATTGGTTAGCTGCGCTGTTGCAAAAACTCGACATCCACCACATCGCCCGGGCGCACGTCGGTGATGTCCTCCGGCAGGCAGATCATGGCGTTGGCCTCGGCAAAGCCGGCCAGCAGGTGGGCCGGTCCGCCCTCGGCGGTGCCGAGCGACTCCACCAGGTATTCGCCGGTTTCAATATCCCGCATCAGGCGGGCACGGATGAAGGCGCGGCGGCCCGGGATGGACTCGATCGCGCGCACCGAGCGCGCCTGTACGAGGCGGCGCTGCACCTGCGCCTTGCCAAGCGCCTGCCGGATCGCCGGGCGGACGATCGTCTCCGTGATCACCAGTGCGCTGACCGGGTTCGCGGGCAGCAGGAACACCGGCGTGCGCTCCTCCCCCAGCAGCCCGAAGCCTTGGACAGAGCCCGGGTGCATGGCTACGCGCTGGGTGTCAATCTCGCCCATCTCGCGCAGCACGTCTTGGACCACGTTGGCACCGGAGCCGCCCACGGCACCGGTGATGATGACCATCTCCGAGCGGGTGACGTGCCCGGCGATCGTCTCGCGCAGTCGGCGCGGCTCCGCCTGGATCAGCCCGGCGCGCACCACGTCCGCCCCGGCCTCTTCGGCGGCGGCGGCCACGGCGTAGGAGGCCACGTCATAGACCTGGCCCAGCCCGGGTGTGCGGTCCACGTCGACGAGTTCCAGACCAAAGCTGATCACGGTCACGCGCGGGCGGGGGTAGACCAGTACCTTTTCGCGGCCCGCGGCGGCAACCAGGCCGATCTGGGCGGGCCCGAGCACTGCGCCCTGGCGCACGGCGACGTCGCCGGGCTGGATGTCCGCACCCGGCTTACGCACGAAATCGCCGGTGTGCACCGTGCGGGTTGGGGTGAGTCGCTTGCGGCCGCGGTCGGTCCACTCCAGGGGCAGGACGGCGTCGGCAAGCGTGGGCAGCGGCGCACCGGTTGCGACGCGCACTGCCTGGCGCGGCTGCAGGCGCAGCGGCTTCTGCGAGCCCGCCGCGACCTCGCCTACCACCGGCAGGGTGCGGTCGCGGCCTGCGGAAGCTTCCTCCTCTTGAGCCTCGCGGGAGCCACGCAGGCCAGCGGCACCGCCCACGTCAACCGCGCGGACGGCATAGCCGTCGACGGCGGCCTGGGCAAAGCCGGGAAGCGGTGCGGTGGCGGTGATCTCCTCGGCGCACATCAGGCCGAGGGCATCTAAAATTCCGACGCGGATCGGCTCAGGCGTCACCGCCGCGTCAACCACCATTGCTCGCTGGTCTTCAACGCTGCGCATTCGACCAATTCTAGTAAGAGTTAACGGACAACATCGGGGTTCTCTGCTTCGAAGTCGCTGATAATCTGCTTCAGCGCGGTGTAGAGGGCCGGGCCGTACTTCTCGCTGCGCAGACCGAAGTCCACGTTCGCCGGAATGTAGCCGCCCGGGTTACCCAGGTCGTGGCGCTTGCCGTCGTGGACGACCACGTGCACCGGGTGGCCCTCGGTAATCATCAGCTCGATGGCATCGGTGAGCTGCAGCTCACCGCCCTTGCCGGGCGTGATCCTACGCAGGGCGTCGAAAATCGCCCGGTCCAGCAGGTAGCGGCCGGTGGCAACGAGCGTCGACGGGGCGTCTTCCACCGCGGGCTTTTCCACCATGCCAAGCACGCGCTTGACCTCAATGCCCTCGACCTCAGCATCTGCCTCGGCCACGTCGAACACACCGTAGTTAAAGACCTCTTCGGGCGTGACGTTGAAAGCGCACAGCACCGAGCCGCCAAGCTGCTCGCGCACCTTGACCATCTTCTCCATCACACCGGCCGGCAGCACCAGGTCGTCCGGCAGCATGACGGCCACAACGTCCTCGTCCTCATCGAGAGCAACCTCTGCGCAGCCAACCGCGTGGCCCAAACCGAGCGGCTTGTCCTGCGTTACCGAGATCGCGTCGATCAGATCAGCGGCGCGCGCCACCTTCGCCACCTGCTCGTCCTTACCGCGGGCGGCAAGGGTTTCGCGCAGGGTGGAAAACTCCCCGAAGTGCGCCATGATCTCCTCTTTTTGCGGGGCAACCACAATGGCCAGGCGCTGCGCACCCAGCTGTGCGGCCTCCTCCGCAATCAGCTCAATGCCCGGGGTGTCCACCACGGGCAGAAGCTCCTTCGGCACAGTCTTCGTCGCAGGCAAAAAGCGGGTCCCCATACCTGCCGCCGGCACCACAACTGTCTTGACCGCGCCAGAGGTCGACGCGGCGGTCGTTTCGCTAGAATTCCGCATAAATACCCAGCCTACATCGCGCAAAACTGCTATTTCGTTCCGACTCCCGCCCGCACGAAACTTCCCGGGCGTTTTACAAGCATTCACAGTCACCACCAGCACGAAAGGATCCCGATCGATGTCCCCGCGATCTTCCTCAGCAAAGCAGGCACTGCGCGCGCAGCTCACTGAAGCCCGCCGCGCACTGCGCGATGACCCGCAGCGCAAGGCGCTTCTCGACGCCGCGCTGCTCAAACACACCGTGTCGTTTTTACACGACATAGGTGCCCAGGACTCCAACATCGCGGCATACAACCCGCTGCCCACCGAACCCGGCGCGGACAACTTCGCGGACATGTTGCGCGCGCACGCCCGCAGAGTCTTCGTGCCGCTCTCGCTTCCCGACGGCGTACTTGCGTGGGCGGTACAGGACGATGCACCCGCAGCGGAAGGCGCGCTCGGTATCAGCGAGCCCGCCGGGCCGCGCTACACCTCGCGTGTACTCAGCTCCTGTGGCGCGCTCATCGTGCCCGCTTTGGGTGTGGACGCTAGCGGCATGCGGCTGGGCAAAGGGGCCGGGTACTACGACCGGGCCCTGTCAGTCACCGACGCCCCGACCGCCGCGGTGGTTTACGACGACAACGTGGTCAATGCCGTGCCGCACGACGCACACGATGTGGCAGTTCAAGCGGTGATCACCCCGTCTGGCTGGTGGTGGGCAGAAAGAAAGTAGCCAGAAAAAGGGAACCTCGGGGGCGGCGGCTGCGTCTAATAGGCATGGATCTTGCAACGCGCCTGCGCACCCCAGGCTATCGCCGCACCGTACTGCTGCGGCGGGTGCTCGCCGCCCTACTTATTGCCGCCGCCTGCGTCAGTGCGCTGGTGCGCGCCACGCACACCGACCCGGTCGCCGTCGTCTTTGCGCGCGATGTGCCCGCCGGCACCCGCTTAAACCCGGAGGACGTCACGCTGCGCCGCGTGCCCGAAGAGGTGCTGCCGGACCGTGCCTTAAGCGAGGAGGCACTCGCGCACTCCCACATTCTGGCCGCCTCGGCCGCGGCGGGTGAGGTGGTCACCACCACGCGGCTGGTCGGCCCCGACCTGGTCAGCGACCTCATCGCCGACGCTCCCTCCGGGGAGCCGTTTACGATGGTGCCGATCTCACTTGCCGAGCCCGACATCCTGCCGATGCTGCACCACGGTGCCCGGGTAGAAATCGTGACCGAGGGACCGCGCACAGTGGCCACCGGCGGGCGCATCGTCACGGTCAGCGATGAAGACTCGGGTGGGAAAGACACGGTGCTGGTACTGCTGCGCCAGTCTCAAGCGGCGGCGGTCGCGGCGTCGTCGTTAGCCGAGCCGCTCGCGGTGGTTTTGACTCCGGATGAAACTTCGGCATAGACTCCGTACTCTTGACATTTGCCATGGATGATCGCGCAACTTCGCCACCATGGTGACTTTCCCCCATGACTTAAAACAAGGAGTGTTTCCATGCTCAAGGGCTTCCGCGACTTTATTCTCCGCGGCAACGTCATCGACCTGGCCGTCGGTGTGGTTATCGGTGCCGCGTTCACCGCCGTGGTCACCGCGTTCTCTGACGCAATCATCTCCCCGCTACTGAACATCTTCGGCGACGCCGAGGTCGGCGAAGGCTGGAAGATCCCGATCATCCCGGGCCGCCCCGAGACCGCACTTGACCTGGGGATGCTGATCTCCGCGATCATCAACTTCCTGCTCATCGCGGCAGTGGTCTACTTCTTCATCGTCGCCCCGATGAACAAGCTCGACGAGATGCAGAAGCGTCACCGCGGCATCTCCGAGGACACCCCGGCACCGACCGAGACCGAGCTGCTCACCGAGATCCGCGACATGATGGCTGGCCAGACCCCGCAGCAGGCTGGCAGCTCCACTCCGCCGGCAACCGGCGAGAGCCCAGAAACCAAGTAGCTTTTCCAGCTGCTCGTAGCGCCCGCTCGCACCTACTCACCGTGGTGCGGCGGGCGTTCGTTTTCGTAGAAAGCCCGGCCGGTCAGCTCCGGCTCGGCGTCTTCTTCCAACGCAACCTCGCGCAGACTGTCTGCACCGGCGGGCTCGTCCTGGAAGGTGCCCGTCGGCGCGTCTGCGGTGCGGTCGTAGTCCACGTCCGCGACGCGGCGTGCCCTGCGGCGCTGTCGTGCCATCCCTACTGCACCGTGTAGCTGTTGAGTTCGCCGATGAGGTGCTCCACCAGCGGGGCGATCGTGGCAACACCGTCCCGGATGGCCTGGCGGCTCGGCGCCAGGTTCACCACCACCGTCGAGCCGGAGACGCCGCAGATGCCGCGCGAGGTCGCCGCATCTACCGCGCCGCAGGACTGCCCCGAGGAGCGGATGGCCTGCGCTACGCCCGGCACCATCTTGTCAATCACGGTGCGGGTGGCCTCCGGCGTCTTATCGCGCGGGCCCACACCGGTGCCGCCGAGCGTGAGCACCAGGTCGACGCCGCCGACCACGCCGGTCTCGATCACCTTGCGGATCTCCGACTTCTTCGACTTGGTCCGCACGACGCCATCGACGTGGTAGCCGTACTCCCCCAGCAGCTCGGCGACCATCTTGTCGGTATTGTCCCCCGGCGACTCGTAGCGGTGATCCCCCACGAGCACCACGATCGCACGGGTCTGCGCCGGAGCGGACTGCTCGAGCTCCACGGCGCGCAGGAACGTCTCGTCCGGCTCCGCGTCGTCAAACGCACCCAATGTCTTGGTCGTCCCCGTTGTCCCCGTTGTCTCTGCCATAACCTTCTTCCTCGACGTCCCACTCCGGCAGGCACCGGAGTTTTTGCCCATAATGTAGCCCTTAACTTACTCGGAACTGAGCGTCACATCTACGGAAACGGGATCCTCCTCCCCCGGGCGCTCCACCTGCAGGGTGACGGTCTCCCCGAAGTCGTGCGAACGCGTCGCGGCGATCAGCGAGTCGGCCGAATCGATGAGCCGGTCGCCTAGTTTCACGATCACGTCACCGGCGTGCAGTCCGGCCTGTTCCGCGGGGCTGCCGGGTTCGACGGCGGCGACCCGGGCACCCTCGGTGCCGTCGTCGAGCGCGTTGACTCTGACCCCGAGCATGGGCTGGGTGGCCACGCCGTCGTCGATAAGCTGCTGCGCGACGCGCTTGGCAAAGTTCGAGGGGATGGCAAAGCCCAAGCCGATCGAGCCGCCCTGCTGCCCGCCGAACGAGCCTGCGGACAGCGAGGCGATCACCGAGTTCATGCCGATGAGGTTGCCCTGCATGTCCACTAGCGGGCCGCCGGAGTTGCCTGGGTTGATCGCCGCGTCGGTTTGGATGCCGTCCATGAGCGAGCTTTCGCCGCCGCCCTGGTTCGCGCGCACCGGGCGGTTCAGGGCGGAGACGATACCGCTGGTCACCGTCGCGGACAGGCCGAGCGGCGAGCCGACGGCGACGACCTCCTGGCCCACGGCGAGCTGGTCGGAGTTGCCGAACTTCATCGTGGGCAGGTTGCTCACGTTTTCAATTTTGAGCACGCCGACGTCCGTGTTCACGTCGCTGGCCACGTAGGTCGCGTCGTGCCGCGTGCCGTCGTTGAGCGTGACCTGGATGCGCGCCTGCGGGCTCTGCGCATCCGCGATGACGTGGTGGTTCGTCAGCACATAGCCGTCCGAGGAGATGATCGAGCCGGAGCCCTCCGAGCCCCCGCGTGGCGTCTGCACCATGATCGAGACGACCGCGGGGAGCACCTGCGCCGCCACGTCCTCCACCGAGCCCTTCGGTGCCTGCGTTTTCTCCCCCTCAGGCTCGTTTGCCGACTCGGCGGGCTGTGCCTCGAGCGCATTGTAGGTCTCACCCGACTGCTCAGCCCCGCGGCTTCCGGCGACATACCCCGCCCCACCGCCGGCGATCAGCGACGCAACCAGGGCCGTGGCGATCATCGCGCCCGGACCGAAGCGCTTCCCGGATGACGCCTGCTGCGGCGGGTTCGCAACGTGGTAAACAGTCTGCTGGGTGTGGTTCGCGCCTTCTGGGTTGCGCGGTTCCTCCGGAAAAGTCATGCGTCCAATTATGCGGGACCGCGCTGCGCGTGAACTTGAGGCACAGCGCTACCCAACGTAGCACTTCCTGGACACTTCCTGTGCGCGATGCGCTGGGTGAAGTGCCCTACTCGCCCTCTTCAGGGCGGCGGCCCGGGAAGACCACGCGCATACGCGTGCCGCCGTCATCGGACTCCTCCACGAAGATCTGCGCGCCGTGGCGGTCGAGCACCTGCTTCACGATCGCGAGCCCCAGCCCAGAGCCCGGCATTGCGCGCGATTCCGGGGCACGGTAAAAGCGTTCGAAGACGCGCTCGCGCTCGCGCGGAGCAATGCCCGGGCCGGAGTCGTCCACAATCAGGACGGCCTTGGTGGTCGCGGCCTTCAGGGAGATACGCACCGTGCCGCCCGGTGGTGACCACTTCGCGGCGTTGTCGATCAGGTTGATCGGCGCGCGCCCCATGGCGAAGTGATCGCCCTTCATGATCCACGGGTCCGCATGGAACTGGAAGGTCACATCGAGGCGGCGACGGCGCACCCGGTCCAGGGCTTCCTCCAAGATGGCGTCCAAGCGCAGGTCCACAAATTCGGTATTCGGGGAGTCCTCACGCGCCAGGTCAACCAGGTCGCCGATGAGCGTGGACATCTCCTCCATCTGTGCAAGCACGTCGTGCTCGAGGTTGTCGCGCTCCTCCTGGGAGATCATGTCCTGGTGCCCGGACTTGTACATCATCATGAACAGCTCGATGTTCGTGCGCATCGACGTCAACGGCGTCTTCAGCTCATGGCCCGCATCTGCAACGAGCTGCGTCTGACGCGTGCGTGAATCCTGCAGGGTACGCATCATCTCGTTGAAGGAACGGCTGATCTTTGCCAGCTCGTCGTCGCCCTCCACCGGCAGCGGCTTCAGCTCCTCGGTCCGAGTGACCTCGTCCACCGCGCGGTGCAGTCGCCGCAACGGGTAGAGCGCCGCCGCAGCAACAATCGTGGACACCGCCCACGCCATCCCGGCACCCAAGGCCATGATCACGAGCAGAGCCGCACCGGAACTGCCCTGCAGACGCCTCGAGGGGTCGACCTGCTCGGCAAGTGCAACGGATGCGCCACGTTCTGAACGCAGCACCAAGATGCGCTCCCCGCCCGCAGTGCGGGTGGAAATCTGCTCGCCTTCCTTCTGCGAGTGGAAGGCACCGCCAACCGGGACGGCGTCGCCAAAGTACTTGTTGGAGCCCACCGGCGAGACGGCGGCCTTGATCCCCGGGTTGTATTTCTTGAACTGCGCGATCTCCGCTTCGAGGTCAGCCTCTGAACCCTTCTCCGCCTCCCGGGCAATGGCATAAGCCTTCGAGCTCAAGTCATTGTCCATGGAGTTAGTAATCGCAGTCGTGGCAGCCCAATAACTGACCATCGCGGTGACCAGCACCGCAAAAGCCACCATCACCCCGGTGAGCACCACCAGCTGTTGGCGCAGTGAAAGGCCGAGACCTAGAAAGCGCGAATTTCGAAACTGCGTCGGCTGCATCTCCTCTGGAGTAAGCTGCCAGGCGTCCTGGTCGCGCTGAAAGGTCTCGGCGGATTGCCGGAGGATCACGGGGCAGTCTCCCGCAGCACGTAGCCCACGCCACGCACGGTGTGGATCAGACGAGCCTCGCCTGCCGCCTCGGTCTTGCGGCGCAGGTAGCCGATGTAGACCTCAAGTGCATTGCCCGAGGTGGGGAAATCGTAGCCCCACACTTCTTCCAGAATGGTCTGACGCGACAGCACGCGGCGCGGGTTCTGCATCAGCAGGTGCAACAGCGCAAACTCGGTGCGGGTGAGCGAAATCGTCCGGGTCCCGCGAGTCACATCGCGAGTTTCCGGGTTCAGCGTGAGGTCCTCGAACTTCAGCGACGAAGACTCATGCGAGTTCTCGTCGATCGAGTCCGCCCGGGCGCGACGCAGCAGCGAGCGCACGCGCGCGAGCAACTCCTCGAGCGCAAAGGGCTTAGGCAGGTAATCGTCCGCGCCCGCGTCCAGGCCGGCGACCCTGTCAGAGACGCCGTCGCGCGCGGTGAGCATGAGCACCGGCCGGTCGTACCCGGAAGAGCGCAGCGTACGACACACGCCGAGACCATCAAGCTTGGGCATCATCACGTCGAGGATGGTCAGATCCGGCTCCTCGGTGCGGATCATGTCCAATGCCTCTTCCCCATCTTGGGCCAGGCACACCTCGTACCCGTTGAAACGGAGAGAGCGCTTGAGCGAATCGCGGACGGCCTGCTCGTCGTCAGCCACTAAAATTTTCATGTACCTATTATGGCCTATCAGTTATCTTTTCGTACACAACATCACAAAAGGCCGGATCCCGAGAGCGGAATCCGGCCTTTTCGCGCGCTTAGTTAAGCAACAACGCGAGCACTCACTAGAACTGCTCGACGTCGATCAGGCCAGCCTGAGCGGCCTTGACCAGGCGGCGCGGGATGCGCACTTCCTGGCCGTCGATCTTGACAACCTGCAGCTGGGCGTTGTCAGCCTTCCACTGCGAACGGCGCATACGGGTGTTGGCGCGGGACTTCTTAAACTTCGGTGTAGCCATTTCTCAATTCCTCCTTCTACGCCTTTACTTAGCGGTCTTCTTCTTGCGGCGAGCCATGCCACCGAAGCGCTGGTTGAACTTCTCAACGCGGCCAGCGGTGTCCATGAGACGCTGTGCGCCGGTCCAGAACGGGTGGGACTCAGCGGTCACGTCAACGACGATGAGCGGGTACTCGTTGCCGTCTTCCCAGGTATCGGTGCGGTCGGAGGTCTTGGTGGAGCGCGTCAGGAACTTGTGGCCCGTGTTCGCGTCCTGGAAAATCACCGGGTGGTAATCCGGGTGAATGTCCTTCTTCATCTACTTCGTCTCCCTCAGGATTGAACTTCAGGTCGGTTCCCTTGTCTCAAGGGATCGTGCCTGAGTTGGGTGCGAAAATGGTCAAGTGCACAGCGATTGCTGAACAACCTGCAGAATTATACTTCTCCGCGGCACTTTCTCCTAATCGCGTGCTTTCGCTTTTCGACGCCACAGCACCACCGCCCCAGCCAACGCCTGCGCCAGGCCGAGCACTACCCACGCAGCGTTGCCCAGCTCAACCGGATAGGCCAAGCTCAACACCGCAAGCATGAGGTGCATCCCGCCGTGCGAGCCTGCGGCCCACCAGAAGCTGCCAAAGCGGTAGACCAGCGCCGCACCCAAAATGGACATCCCGAAGGGCATCACCAGGTAGACGACGTGGTCCAGCACACTTTGTTGCCCGCCGGAAGAAGTCAGGTGAATCAACGTGAAGGCGGCAGTCGTCCAGGCGATGGTCAGCACCTCGCGGTGGCGCGTGACGTCGAAAAGCCAGCCGCGATAAAGCAGCTCTTCGGGGATGCCTTGTAGCAGGTATGCGCGCACGAGGATCCATGCGATGATTGCGACCAGTGGGTAGTCGCTGGCATCAACTGCTTCAGGTACCGTCGGCTCGGGCCCGAGGATCGCCGCGAGTACTGCCCAGCCTGCGAGCATCGGCACGGCGACCACGAGCGTACCGCCGACAAGCCCCCAGGCCCCGCGCCAATTGATGCTGGAGCGCTCAACGTAGCGCACCCACACGACGACGAACGCGACCACCAGGACTGGAGTCAGGCAGAACAGGAGTGTCTCATCCACGTAGGGGGCGAGCGGGACCCGAGCGAAGTTTGCTCCCATGAGCACGCCCATAGCGATGAGGGCGCGAAGCACAAGACCGAATGCATTGACAGGAATTCTTGGGTTCATGGTGCACGACTTTATGGAGCGCACGCGGGCGTGAATAGTGGATGCGGTCACCAAAAACCATGACCCGAGTCACGGGTGCCAGCCGGTAGGTTGGGCCCATGAACCGTGTCCACCTCTATTTTTTGGACAGCATCTTGGTGTTCACCATCCTGCTGTATCTCAACTTCACGCCCACGGAGCTCGCGCGACAGGGAGTAGCGCTGACGGTCGCCCTGCCCACCATCGTGGCATGGGTGGCGTGGCGCAAGACAGAGCACAAGGTTGCCGCAGTGGGCTTCGCACTGTGCGCGTTCGGCGTCTTTGCCACTGCAAACAACCCGATCAGCATCCTCGTCCTATGGTGCGCGGTCGTTGCGGTGCACGTGAGCCTGGGCAAACGGGCAGCCTATGTCTACGCTGGTGCGATCGTCGTGGCTTCCTTTCTCGTACAGCTCAAGGTCCAGGCCCCGGTGAGCAAGGTCGCACTCGAGACTCTCGCCGGCGCCGCTGCAGCCGCAGCAGGCCTCAACCTGGCTTCCACGGTTGCTCGGCAGCGCTGGCACGAGGCGCACCAGCAGGATATGGCGATGGCAAGGGAGCGCGAAAGAATCGCGGCAACGCTTCACGACGCCCTCGGGCACCGCCTCACCACCATCGGGCTCAGCCTCGACTATGCGCTCCGGATCCCCGACCCGGACAAGCGTGATAGTGAGATCGCGCATGCACGCGCAAGCGTCTCGGAGGCCTTGCACGAGATGCGTGCGACAGTCCGCGCGATGAAGCCTGCCGCGCACCCTGATGAGGACATCGAGTCCGCGCTGTCCCACTTGGCGGAGTCTTTCGCCACCACCTCTTTGGACGTCCAGTTCTCTCACGCTTCTTACGCGCCACAGGCGAAGTACTCCACCGAAGAACAGATGCTCATGCTGCACTTTTGCCAGGAGGCGCTGACCAATGTGCTGCGCCACTCGCACGCGACGAAAGCCCAGATCGTGCTTGATCGCCGGACTCTGACCGTGACCGATAGCGGCATAGGCACGACCGGGCCGGAGGCGTTCGGCATCACCTCGCTTCGCGAACGCGCAGCAGGCCTCGGAGGCGAGATCACTACGCTCGCCCACGGCGGCATTGACGGCGGGTTCCGCATCGAATTGCACCTCAAGGAGAAGTCATGACCATACGCGCGCTGCTTATCGACGACCACGAGATGCTCCTGCGCGGCCTCAGACTCATCTTGGACACCGACGACCGAGTCGAGGTCGCCGCCACGACTACCGACGGTGCCCAAGCGCTGGAGCTCGCCCGCCGCCACAACGTCGACGTGGTGGTTACCGACGCCGCCATGCCGGGAACCGATGGGCTCGGGGTCGTGCGCGCCTGCAGCCCGCATATTCCTGTTCTCGTGCTCACCACGTTCGACGACGCAAACTTGGTGACGAGCCTGCTCGACGCTGGTGCCTCCGGCTACATCCTGAAAGATGTATCCCCGGAAGAATTGGCACACGCCATCGTCGCCACCGCCCAGGGCGGCCTCGTCCTCGACCCGCGCATCGCCCGCTACGCTGCGGGGAACCCGCAACTGGCAATCTTGACCCCGACCGAGCGCTCCGTCGCTGAGCAGGTCGCACGAGGAATGAGCAACCAGGAAATTGCCGGTGTGCTCTTCCTCGCCGAAGGGACCGTGAAAAACCACGTGTCTGCCTTGCTCCGGAAACTCGAAGCGCGTGACCGCACGGTGCTTGCCTTGAGGTTAGCCAAGGCTTTGGGGATCTAGACTCTTCCTCCGTGCGCCTTACCTCTATATTTTGGCCAACGGCTGCCGTCGTGCTGTTCGCCGTCCTAGCGCTGACGGACACCTCTGCCGCCACGGCAGTGGCCGCGCGCCTGTTGCCCGTGTTGGTTTTTGCAGGTGCGATGTCGGCGATGGTCAACCTCGCCGCACAGGCGGGTGTTTTCGAGGCGCTTGCCGCACGGATCGAGCGCACGCGCTTCGTCTGGCCGGCTTTTCTCGTGCTGTGTGTCTTGGTCACCATCTTCCTCTCCCTGGACACCACGGCGATCATGCTTACGCCGCTGGCAGTGGCGGTGGCGCGGCGTAATGGGCTGAGCGTCGTGGCCTTATCGCTGTCAGTGGTGTGGATCGCCAACCTCGGCTCAATGCTGCTCCCGGTCTCCAACCTGACCAACCTTTTGGCGCTGAGGCACTATTCGGGCACATACGACTTTGTCGCCTCATCCTGGCGGCCAGCTCTCGTCGGTATCGCGGTAGCGGTCGCGGCTTCCTACGTTGCGCGCTTCATCTTTGCCGCGGAAAAGCAGCAGCACTCCCCGAGCACCCCGCCTCACCCCGGCGCTCCGCTGTGGATTCTCGGGCTGACCGTTGTCGCATTACTCACCCCAATCCCCTTTTGGGTGACCAGCGTGGTCGGCGCTGTGGCGATGGCGTTGGCGATGGGCGTCGAAAAGCGCAGCGAGCTTGTGCCGTGGCAGTCGCTGGCGCTTGTGGTCGCCATCTCCTCTGCAGTAGCGCTGCTGCCGCCACTGCACCCCGACGCTCCCGCTGCACTTTCTGGCGCGGTTGCCGCAAACCTGGTCAACAACCTCCCGGCGTACTTGCTCTTGGAGGGAGATGAGCCGATGCAGCTGCTCGTCAGCGTGAACTTCGGGCCACTGATTACGCCCTGGGCCTCGCTGGCTACACTCCTGTGGCACAGTCAGCTCAAGCGCGCGGGGATACAGATCCCGTGGCGCGTGTTTATCGCCTTCGGGTGCGTGCTGGCCCCGCTGGCCGTGTGGCTGGGAAGCGCGGTCGCATGAGATTAGGAGATTTGGCGCGAAACATGTATTGTTGACTCTCGCTGTTGTCGAAGTACACGTTTACGCCTACGTCAACCGATTGCACTCGACGCTTTTCGCGGACCCTCACACCGCTTTGTCAGTGGCGTCATCCTCACAAGTGATCAGTGCGTGGGCGGCAGAAGAGAAAGAAGTCAACCCATGTCGGCACATTGCCAGGTCACGGGACGGAAGCCGCAGTTCGGCAAGACCGTCTCGCACTCGCACCGCCGCCACTCGCGCCGTTGGAACCCCAACGTGCAGAAGCGCCGGTTCTACCTGCCCTCCGAGGGCCGTACCATTACTCTGACCGTTTCTACCAAGGGTCTGAAGATCATCGACCGTGACGGCATCGAGTCCGTCGTGGCAAAGATCCGCGCACGAGGTGAGAAGATCTAATGGCACGTAACGATATTCGCCCGATCATCAAGCTGAAGAGCACCGCGGGCACTGGTTTTACCTACGTCACCCGCAAGAACAAGCGCAACAACCCGGATCGCATCACGCTGAAGAAGTACGATCCGGTTGTGCGTAAGCACGTTGAATTCCGCGAGGAGCGATAAAGAATGGCGAAGAAGTCCAAGATCGCTAAGAACGAGAAGCGCAAGGAAATCGTTGCTCGCTACGCTGAGCGTCGCAACGAGCTCAAGGCAATCATCCGCAACCCCGAGACCTCGGACGAGGATCGCCTGGAAGCACAGTTCGAGCTGAACCGTCAGCCGCGTGACGCTTCCCCCGCGCGCGTGCGCAACCGCGATTCCCACGACGGCCGTCCGCGCGGTTACCTCCGCAAGTTCGGTCTGTCCCGTGTCCGTATGCGCGAGATGGCTCACCGTGGTGAGCTGCCTGGCGTTCGTAAGTCTTCGTGGTAAGGAGGATTTGACCAATGAAGCGCAATAATCACCGCAAGGCGCGCATGGAGCAGTCCCGCCGCCCGAAGAAGAACCCGCTCAAGGCCAAGGGCATTGAGTCGGTCGATTACAAGGATGTAGAGACCCTGCGTCTGTTCATCTCGGATCGTCACAAGATCCGTTCCCGCCGCGTCACCGGCTTGACCCCGCAGCAGCAGCGTCAGGTTGCTACCGCAGTCAAGAACGCGCGCGAGATGGCTCTCCTGCCGTTCACCACCCGCTAAGCAGCGGTTGACAGCAGCGTAGAGTCTTTCGACTTAAAAAGCGCCCGCCCCGTCCTCATCGTGAGTACGTGGCGGGCGCTTTTCATTCCTTAAGCACCCCACCTCCGCGCAAAACTACCTTTCAACCGATTGAAAGATAGAGATGCAGTAAACTAGTCAGGCACGTAAGGCACATGGAGAGGAGCAGCGCATGACGCGAACCGTAGGGCGCCCCCGCAAGAACCGGCCCCGCCGCCGCGGGAAGACCGCCCGCGAGGAGATCCTCGACGCTTCCTCGGAGCTGTTTACCCGCCGCGGTTTCTCCACCACCTCTACCCACCAGATCGCAGAGGCCGTGGGCATCCGCCAGGCCTCGCTCTACTACCACTTCCCCTCGAAGAACGACATCTTCCTCACGCTGCTTAAGGGCACGATTCAGCCCGCGCTGGACCTAGCCTCGGACCTGGCGGAGTCCGACGCCTCGCCCGCGCTGAAGCTGTGGGCGCTGTGCGCGGCGGAGACGCGCATCCTGCTTTCCTCGAATTGGAACATCGGCCGCCTCTACCAGCTGCCCACGTTGGACTCGGAGGAGTTCAAGGAGTACCACGAGGACCGCGCGAAGCTGGAGGGCATCTACCGCGACTTGGCGGCGGAGATCGTCGGTGATGACGACCCGCGCATTGACTTGCCCTTCCACATGACGCTCGCCGCGATCGAGATGCGCGATAACACGGGCACCGCGCCCTATCCGCTTGTCGACGATGCGTTGCCTGCCCCCTCCGTCATGATCGCCGATGCCGTGCTCGATGTCCTCCACGCGGAGCTTCCCTCCTGCCGCGGTGAACGCACCCTCGAGCTGGTGGCCAAGGTATCCGGGGAGCAGGCCTAGCCGACAGCGGGCTGGCAAGCCGCCGGAGCAAAAGAGTCTGCCCGCTCCCCCAGTCGCTGCGCCATCGCGGAAAGCATCTGCTGGCCGGTTTCGTAGGTGCCGTCGACAGGCAGCGCCGTGAGCGCCACGGGGACGTAGGTTCCGTCGCCGCGCGGCAGCAGGCCGAACTGGCGCACCTGGTACATCCCGGAATCGTCCGGTCCCCACCCGCCTTTGAACAGCGCGCCCTGCGTGCCGAGCCCATAGGACTGCCCGGGGTCGACCTGACCCATCAGCCCGAGCACCTCGCCCGCCCCGGACACGCACGCCAGGGTGTTGGCCAGGGTCGCCTCGTCCGCCACGCTCAGGGGTGTTTGGCCGAAGGTGGAAAACTCCGGGCGAAGCGGGGCGGTGTTGACGCCGGTGGCAAGCCCGAGCTCAGCAAGCACCGCGTTTGTCCCGGCCTCGCCCGCGACCGCATAGAGGCGCTGGGCGGCATCGTTGTCCGAGGCGGTAATCGCAGCTGCGGCGTCCGCGCTTAGCGACGGGTCGGCGCGAAGGGCAGCGACCGCGATCGGCACCTTGATCGTGGACCAGGCCGGGGTGGGTTCAGTGAGTCCTGCAACCACGATGCCTTCCGGGCCGCCGACGGCCGCGCCGGCGGTGCCGAGGTGCGAGGCGGCCTGCACGGCGGCGTCGACAAGCGGGCGCACATCCGCAGGTGCTGGGGCGGGCTCCGCGGACTCTGCTGGCGGCGGGACGAACTCGGTGGAGGTCACCACCACCGTCGGGGGTGCTTCGGTCGGCCCGCAGGCGCTCAGGTACAGGGCCGCTGCGGCAAGTACGCCGAGCGTGCGACGCGCTACCAAATCTTCACGCGCGCGTTGTCGCCGCCGTAGCAGTACACCGTGGACCCGCCGCTGCACGACATAGTGTAGGTACTGCCGGTGACGGGGCTGTAGACGTTGACCGTGACGTTCGGGCTACCCGTGCTGTTGTAGGCGTCCACGAAAGCGCTGTACACGTTCGCCGCGAACGGGCCCGAGGTTTTACTGGACGCCGCCGCGTAGTGGCCATACGCCTGGCGCGACGCGGCCGGGGCCGACACGGGCTCCGCCGCGGGTGCCGGTGCCTGCTGCTGGGCCGGTTCCTGCTTGAGCGTCTGGGTCTCTACCTCGGTGACCACGACGGGGTCTTGAGAGGCGCTCGAGCGCTGGAAGGCACCCGTGCCGCCCAGGTAGGCCACCACGCCGACGACCGTGGCGAGCAGGATACCGAGCACGCCAATGATCCACGGCAACGCCTTGTTGCCGCTCTGCTGCGGGTATGGGTACGGATTTTGCGCGTAGGCAGGTGCTGGGTACTGCTGGGGCGGATAGCCCTGGGAAGGAAACTGCTGTCCTCCGGCTTCGGGGACTGCCCACTGCTCAGTGTCTGGATTGGGGGCACCCTGTCCGTATTGTCTACTCACTATCGGCCTTTCCCCTCGATGTCGGCTACTGCCTCGGGGTATGTCTGCAAATGGATACGAGTAGATCATAGCCAAACCCTGGACACTTCATGAAAGTTACCGAAAAACTTTCCGGCAATACTGTGCGCAAGCTATCGCGTCGACGTCGGTGTCGTGGTCTTTTTCGGTGTCTTTTTCAGGGTCTTTTTCGAGCTTGTCGTCGTCTTAGCGGAAGCCGATCCGCTCTTCGTGGAACTTCCTGCTGTCTTCTTCGTTGTGCTCTTCTTCGGCGAGGTCTTCGTCGTGGTGTTCGTCGCTGCCGTCTTTGTCGCAGGCGTTGAAGAGGTTGGTGGATGCGTTGTCACGACGCGCGTCGTGGTCACTTCAGTCAGTCGCGTAGACGTCACCACGACTGTGTTCGTCACAGGGTCGGGTGTCTTTCCGCCCTTGGCAAGGCTCATGGCGGAGGCTGCGAGAAGTACACCAATCACGAGAGCTGCGAGCGCAACTAACACTCCGACGACCCAGACACCGGTGCTTCGAGCAGAGGGGCCCTCGTCGGTATCGTCGTCCACATCGTCGTCCCACAGCTCATCCTGCCCGTGGGTGTCCTCAGGGGCGAGTGCAGGAAGCTCTGCGGTAGGCGGGTCGTCGCCCTGATGTGCGTCGGGGTCGACCACGCGCTACCGCCTTCCTCCGCGCTCTTCGTCAGCGCGCTCGTCTTCGTCCAGATCTCGGAAGAGGTTAGCAGCGTGAGGTTGGTAAACCGCCGCGCATTCCCTCAATGCCGCGTGCGAGTTCGTTGAGCATCTGGGTACTCTCGGCGTAGCCGCCGTTGCTGAACGCGGTGATCGCCACCGCGATGTCACCGTTCGGGCCCGGGATCAGGCCGAACTGGCGCGTGAGGTACCCGCCCTGGTGGACGTTCCAGCCGCCCTTGAAGCGTGCACCGCCGATCTGGCCCAGGCCCCAGCGCTGGTCGCGGGTGATCTGGCCCATGAGTTCCAGCACGGGCTCGTGACCTTTCACGCAGCGCAGGCCGGAGGCGAACTGGGCCTGATCCGCGGTGGTCCACAACGCGCTCATCTGGTAGCCGGCGGGCGTGGTCGTCTTTGAGCCGGCCTCGGCAATCACGCCGGCGTAGGCCGAAGCAGGCACCTGCGCGAACATGCGGTGCGCCGCCGGGTTGTCCGAGACGGTAATCGCCAGGCGCGCGTCACCTGCAAATGCCGGGTTCTGGCGCAGCGCCGCAATGGACAGCGGCACCTTCATCGTGGAGAACGCAGGCTCCGCCCGGTTGTCCCCCACCGTGATCTGCCTGCCCTCGCCAGCGATGGAAATCGCCGCGCGCCCGCCGTGGCGACCCACCACGTCCTGGACCAGCTGGTGCAGCTTCGCCTGCGCGTCGGGCGCAACCGGTGTCGGTTTCTCCGGTGCCTTCTTCTCCTGCCCCGGCAGCTTGGGGCGCAGCTGCGGCGGCACCTGCTGCTTCACGTTCGCAGGCAGGTTGTTGTAGGCCTGCACGTACGCATCCCCGATGACGGGGAGTTCCTCCACACGTGGGACGACGGGCAGGGCGATGCCCATGGCCGTCAGCGCAGCGATGATCTGCTTGGCCCAGGGCTGGGAAGAGAGCTGGGAAGACACGGGCGTGCTCCTTTAGTACAAACTGCAAAGACACATGGATGGTAGCAGGAAAAGCACATGCCGCCTATGCAAACGCCGCGTGGCCTTGAAACAGGCCACGCGGCGTCGAAAAGCGGCGAATTAGTGCGCGAAGTGGCGGGTGCCGGTGAGATACATGGTCACGCCGGCTGTCTCCGCGGCGGCGATGACCTCCTCGTCGCGGATGGAGCCGCCAGGCTGCACCACGGCCTTCACGCCGGAGTCGGCGAGCAGCTGGAAGCCGTCGGCGAACGGGAAGAACGCATCGGAAGCGGCCACCGCGCCGTTGGTGCGGTTCTTGCCCTCGTCCAGGGTGTTCGCGCGGTCGACCGCCAGCTTGGCCGAGTCGACGCGGTTGACCTGGCCCATGCCAATGCCTACCGACGCCCCGTTGTCCGCAATCAGGATCGCGTTCGACTTCACACAACGCACGCTGCGCCACGCGAACTCCAGGTCCGCCAGAGTCTGCTCGTCGGCGGCCTCGCCGGCGACCAGCTTCCAGTTTGCGGCGGCGTCGCCCTCAGCCTGGTAGGAGTCGCGCTCCTGGACAAGCCAGCCGCCGGAGATCTGGCGGCGCTCCTCGCCCGGCTGCTGCGGGTCGACCTGCAGGATGCGCAGGTTCTTCTTCTCCTTGAGCACCTCGATCGCGCCGTCCTCGTACGACGGGGCCAGGATGACCTCGGTGAAGATCGGCTGGACCTGCTTGGCCATTTCTACGGTGACCTCGCGGTTCGCAGCAACCACGCCACCGTAGGCAGAGACCGGGTCGCAGGCGTGCGCCTTCGCGTGTGCATCGGCAATGGAGGTATCGGAGACAGCCACGCCGCAGGGGTTCGCGTGCTTGATAATGGCGACGCAGGCGCGCTCGTGGTCCCAGGCCGCGCGCCAGGCGGCGTCGGCGTCCTGGTAGTTGTTGTAGCTCATTTCCTTGCCGCCGAACTGGGTGGCGTTCGCAATCCCCCAGCCCTCGTTGACCAGGCGGGCGGCCTGGTGCGGGTTCTCGCCGTAGCGCAGCTCGTCGCCCTCGGCGGAGCCAGCCTCCAGCTGCCCCTTCAGCCAACCGGACACCGCCGCGTCGTACTGCGCGGTGTGGGTAAACGCCTCCAGGGCGAGGCGCTTGCGGTCTTCCAGCTCGAAGCCGTCGCCCTTCACAGCCTCGATGACCTCTGCGTAGCGCGCGGGGTTGGTCACCACGGCCACCGACGGGTGGTTCTTCGCGGCAGCACGCACCATGGACGGCCCGCCGATGTCGATCTGCTCCACGCAGGCGTCGAAATCCGCACCGGAGGCCACGGTCTCCTCAAACGGGTACAGGTTCACCACGACCAGCTGGAAGGGCTCGATGCCCAGCTCCTTGAGCTGCTCCGCGTGGCTTTCCTTGCGCAGGTCCGCCAGGATGCCGGAGTGCACGCGCGGGTGCAGGGTCTTCACGCGCCCCTCGAGCACCTCGGGGAAGCCGGTCAGCTCGGCGACCTCGGTGACCTTGACACCGGCGTTCGCGATGCGCTTTGCGGTGGAGCCGGTGGAGACGATTTCCACGCCGGCCTCACCCAGCGCGCGGGCGAGGTCCTCCACGCCCGTCTTGTCGTAGACGCTGATCAGCGCGCGCTTAATCTGAATTCCCATTGAAGACTACCTTCCCGTTGGAAATGGAGGCGCGACGCAGCAGATCCACAATCTGCTCGCGCTCGGCCTGTTTGATTCTTTCGTGCAGAGTGGATTTCGTGTCGCCCTCCTCAACGCGCACCGCGCGCTGCGCGATGATTTCACCGGTATCCATTCCGGCGTCCACGTAGTGGACCGTGCAGCCGGTGACCTTTACGCCGTAATCCAGCGCATCATCCACGGCGTGCGCTCCCGGGAACGCGGGCAGCAGGGAGGGGTGAGTGTTGATGGTGCGTCCCTCAAACTTGGTGAGGAACTCCGGCCCAAGAATCCGCATGAAGCCTGCGGAAACCACCACGTCCGGCCGTGCTTTCGCCACGGTCTGGGCAAGCTCCGCGTCCCAGGCGGCGCGGTCTGCTTCCACCGGGACAACCGCGGTGCTGACCCCGGCGTTTTTCGCGCGCTCGATACCGGCGCAAAGTTGATCCGCGACGACAAGGTCGACGCGGTAGGGACTTGCTGTATCGTCCAAAATCGCCTTAAGCAGGCTTCCGGTGCCGGAAACCAGCACCACGACGGACAAAGGTTGGCTACTCACGGCCCATAGCTTAGTCGCCCTCAGGCTTTGCGGCTTCAGGGGCCGGATGCTTCTCGACGCCACACTCCCGCGCCCACGCCACACACCACACCAACAGCGCGATCACGGCCACCCACGCGAACATGAGCCCGCCGAGCATCCAGTAGGTCGGCCCGACCGTGCCGTACGCGCCCGCCACACCGGAGGCCAGCGCACCAAGCACGAGCCCGTAGACGCCGGACCACGCCCCGATCGCGCCCGCGGTGGCCGCACTCGGGCGCACCTTCCACAGCGACGCGACGATCACGGCCGCCGGGATCACCATCGCCACCGGTGCCCAGGCAGGCACGCTCGCCGGCACCGCAGCGAGCAGCGGCAGCGGCGGCAGCGCCACATTGCCGGTAACGAACAGGGAGGTCGCCACGCCCGCGTACTCGAAGGCACCGCCGAGCAGCACCGCGAGCGTGGCGATCGCCGCATTCGGCAGGTAGAGCAGGCAGACAAGCAGAAGCCACACCCCGCCGGTGGCCCCGAGGTTGGGGAAGCTCGCGATGGCCTCGCCCACGCGCTGGTAGTTAAACGCCAAGAGGATGAGGAATACTGCCCCACCGGCGGCGAGCAGGTTGCGGGTGGCGTCTGCGGCGGTGAGCGCGGCGTCGATAAGCATTGGCGGGACGCTGATTCTTTTCGCCAGCGCGCGCCACAGCACGGTGCGCAGGCCGAAGCAGAAGCCGATGAAGTGCAGCGCGAGCGGGTAGCTCAGCGCTTGCCACGCGGGCGGGGCGCTGGTGGCGTAGACCTCCGAAGCATCCGCGACCATAAACAGCGCGATGGCGGAGAGCACGAGCGGGATGGCGAGCGTGAGCCCGAGCAGCGCCCACAGGTCCAGGATGCTCACGCGGTGTTCGGTGGCCGCGCGCACTCGGGTCGCCACCAGCGCGACGACGCCTACGGCGGGCAGCAGCGGGACTGCCCCCAGGGTGACCCCGTCGATGGTGGCGGGCACACCGTGGCCGACGAGCCAGAACTCGCCGATCGTCAGCGGCAGATACGGCAGGGGCCAGCCGCCGATCAGGAGCACCGCGAAGCACACCGCGACGGCACCGAGTGCGAGCACCGCGTTCGGCACAATGGCGAACGCGAAGTAGTGGCGGAGGCGCTCCTGCCAGGTTTCCGGCGCTTTCGTATTGTCGCGCTTCGGGGCGCGCTCGGCGCGCTGCGACCGTGCCTTGGAGCGGCTGCGGGCGGCGGCGCGGTCGCGGGTGCGGCTATCGCTGCGCGCGCGTGATGACGGGGCGGACCGGGGATTCGAATTCGTGCTCATCGTCAACTAACTCTGCCACCTCTCCCCTTATCGCCTGAACTACAACACTCCACCGGCCCGCTACACCCGGATGTGTAACGAAAAGTGAGGTAGGCAACGATTAAGAATTTTTTGAGGAATCCAGTTGCCTTACCGAGACCAATTCGTTACAGTAACCACTCGTAGATAACAGGAAGGTTACAATCCGGGGCCGCCAAGGTCACGGAGTCGGATTTTCTAAGGGGACCTATGTTCAAGGCATCGAAGCAGGGCGGCAAGCACCGGAAGCAGTCTCCCAATAAGGGTCGCGTCGCCATGGTAGCCGTGGCAACTGGTGCAGTCTCCACCGCCGGCCTGAGCGGTGCCGCAGCGGCAACACTCGCCTCCGAGGGCACCGCTGCGAACGACGTCGCACTGGCTGCAGATACCGACCAGCTGGTCGCCGATGCAACCTCCGCCCTGGAGTCCGCCCCGCAGATCCTGGCGATCTCCGAGTACAAGCCGGTAGTCAACCTGGCCGACCAGCTGGACAAGGCAGTCGCCCACTCCGATGAGGTAGCCAAGGCCGACGAGGCCGCTCGCGCACCGCAGGTCGCTCGCCCGGCAGAGGGTGCTTTCACCTCCGGCTTCGGTCCGCGCTGGGGCTCCTTCCACTACGGCGTCGACATTGCGAACGCCCCCGGCACCCCGATCCTGGCTGTCATGGACGGCACCGTGATCGACTCTGGCCCGGCCCAGGGCTACGGCAACTGGATCCGCCTCAAGCACGACGACGGCTCCGTGTCCGTCTACGGCCACATGCAGAGCCTCGACGTTGCTGTCGGCGAGCGCGTCACCGCTGGCCAGAAGATCGCCGGCATGGGCAGCCTCGGCTTCTCCACCGGCTCCCACCTCCACTTTGAGATCCACCCGGACGGCGACACCCCGGTCGATCCCGCTCCGTGGCTGGCACAGCGCGGCATCCAGCTCTAGGCTCATTCCTCTTCGCCCCGGCACTGTTGTGCCGGGGCATTTTTGCGTTTCTTGCCGGTGACGCACCACCCTCGACCAGCCATCACACTGGTAACAATTTTCACTCCAGTAACAGCGCGCTGGCCTGCGCTAACGACTGAAAATGACACACCTTTTCGACAAAACTGCACGTCAAGGCGTTGCTTGGGCGGCAAATGCGCGCTAGATTCTAACGCGGTATTCGCTTTCCTAAAAGAAAAGGTTTGGAGCACATGCATCGTCGCCTGCTTCCCGCGGTCCTGGCCGCGGCGCTTGCGTTTTCCGCCACGCCGGCCATCGCAGCCCCAGCGTTCACGCTCAACGGCGCACCCGTCGCCACCCAGCAGGAGGCAGTACAGCACCTCGCTAACGCCGCCGACTCCATCCTGAAGGACGGCGCGACGCTGACCGTGGGCGACTACAGCATCGTCTACGACCCCCGCGCCCTCGGCCAGGAGATCAGCAGCCAGTTCACCCCCGACGCCGGCACCAGCAACGGTGGAGTGACCATGCAGCGCGGCCGCACCTCCGACGGCCGCACCGTAGTCACCCCGACGACGGGCACCTTTACCTCCGGCTACGGCCAGCGCTGGGGCGCGATGCACCGCGGCATCGACATCGCCAACAGCCTGGGCACCCCGATCTACTCCGTCATGGACGGCACCGTGATCAACGCCGGGCCTGCCCAGGGCTTCGGCAACTGGGTCGTGATCCAGCACGACGGCGGCGAGGTCTCCGTCTACGGCCACATGGCGCACTACAACGTTGCCGTCGGCCAGCGCGTGCGTGCCGGCGAGCAGATCGCCCAGATCGGCAACGAAGGCCAGTCCACCGGCCCGCACCTCCACTTCGAGATCAAGCCGGACGGCGTAAACCAGGTCGACCCGGTGCCCTGGTTCGCCCAGCAGGGCATCCGGATCGCCTAAGCAGCCTAGCTAGAGCTTTTCCATCGGCACCCCGCCGATGAGCATAAGCCGCACGGTGCCGGAGGAACCGAAATCCACCGTCACCGTCTCGCGCACCCCGGATCCCTCCACCGTGAGTACGGTGCCCAGCCCGTACTTGGCGTGGTTGACGCGGTCGCCCGGCGCGAGGTCGAGGTGCTTGTTCACCCGCACCCCGCCGCTGCGGCCGGCACTCGGGCGGCGGTGGGCGCGCTGCCCGCCGAGCGGGGCGGGTTGGCCCCATGCATCGGAGCTGCCGGCAGGTTCGGTCCTGCGCCAGTCGATGAGGTCCTCCGGGACCTCTGCGAGGAAGCGACTGGCGGGATTGGTCACCGGGTTGCCCCAGGAGGAGCGCAGCATCGCGCGGGTCAGGTACAGCCGCTGCTTGGCGCGGGTAATGCCCACGTACGCCAGGCGGCGCTCCTCGGCGAGCTCGTCCGGGTCGCCCAGGGCGCGCAGGTGCGGGAACTGCCCGTCCTCCCAGCCGGTAACAAACACGGTAGGAAACTCCAGACCCTTGGCGGTGTGCAGGGTCATCATGGTCACCACGCCCTGCTCGTTGTCTGGCAGCTGGTCCGCATCCGCAACGAGCGAGACTTTCTCTAGGAAGGCCTGCAGGGAGCCGGGGGCCGGCTCACCTTCCTCCATGACGGAGTCCAGCTCCTCGTCCGTCATGTAGGCGATTTGGTTCGCGGCCTCGGAAGAGAACTCGCGCGCCACGGAGACCAGCTCGTTCAAGTTGTCCAGGCGCGCCCCGTCCTGCGGGTCGTTCGAGGCTTCCAGCTGCTCGCGGTAGCCGGTCGCGTCCAGGATCCGGGAAACGAGCTGGCCAAGGTCCGGCATGCCGGTGGCCTCGTTGCGCATCTCGGGCATTTCTCTGCGCAGCCCGTCCATCAGCTCCACAAAGCCGGCGATGGCGTTTTTGCCGCGGGATGCGAGCATGTCGACCTTGCCCGCTGCGGCGTCGATAAGCGCCTGCCCAAAGCTGATCCCCTGGTTCTCCGCGTGCAGCGCGACCATGGCCTGCGCCTTGTCGCCGATGGCGCGCTTGGGCACGTTGACGATGCGGCGCAGGCTCACGGTGTCATCCGGGTTGTCCAGCACCTTCATGTAGGCGACGATGTCGCGGATCTCGCGGCGCTCGTAGAAGCGCGTGCCGCCGACAACCTTGTACGGGATGCCGGAGCGGATGAAGATGTCCTCCAGCGCGCGGGAGGCGTTGTTGGTGCGGTACATCACCGCCATGTCGGAGTACGGCACGCCGTGATCGGCGAGCTCGTCGATCTCGGCGGCGATGAAGCGGGCCTCGTCGTGCTCATTGTCTGCGACGAATCCGATGATCTTCTCGCCTGCGCCGTGATCCGTCCACAGCTTCTTCGGGCGGCGGCCCTCGTTCTGCGCGATCACCGCGTTCGCCGCGTTCAGGATGTTCTGGGTAGAGCGGTAGTTCTGCTCCAGCAGGATCGTGCGGGCGTTGGGGTAATCGCGCTCGAACTCCTCAATGTTGCGGATCGTGGCACCGCGGAAAGCGTAGATGGACTGGTCCGAGTCGCCCACCACGGCCAGCTCGGGCGCATCCGGTCCGGTGCCGACGAGCGTGTGGATGAGTTCGTACTGCGCGTGGTTCGTGTCCTGGTACTCGTCCACCAGCACGTGGCGGAAGCGGCGGCGGTAGTACTCGGTGACCTGCGGGTGCTCCTTGAAGATGCGCACGACCTCCCCCACCAGGTCGTCGAAATCGAGCGCGTTGGACTGGCGCAGCCGCCGTTGGTACTCGGCGAATACCTTCGCCACCGTGGTCTCAAAAGGGTTGCGGGTTTGCTCCGCCTTCGCCAGCGCCTCGTCCGGGCCGATCAGCTCGTTCTTCAGGTTAGAGATGGCATTCGCCAATGTGCGCGCCGAAAACTTCTTCAAATCAAGGCTAAAGTCCTTCGCGATCATGGAAAGCAAACGGCGAGAATCGTCCGCATCGTAGATGGTGAAGTTTGTATTCAGCCCCGGCACGAGCTGCGCCTGCTGGCGCAGGATACGCACGCACACGGAGTGGAAGGTGGCCACCCACATCCGCTCCGATTCCGGCCCGACGAGCTGGGCTACGCGCTCCTTCATCTCTGCGGCGGCCTTGTTGGTAAAGGTAATGGCGAGGATCTGCCACGGTGCCACTCCGCGCTGTTGTAAAAGGTAGGCAATACGGCGGGTAAGCACCGCGGTCTTGCCGGAGCCTGCGCCGGCGACGATGAGCAGCGGAGAGCCTTCGTGCTGCACGGCAGCCTGCTGCTGAGGGTTGAGTCCTAAGGTGAGATCAGTCATGCACCTCAGGGTACCCACCGCCTACAACATCGCCTGACGGTTGTTCGAACATGCTGGTTGGATTGGCTTGCTTAGGCAGCGTGGCATAATGCAAGACCATGAGCGATTTTGCAATCCGCATGCCCTCCGGCACCGATGACCCCTTATCGGACGCGGAGATTCAGCAGTACCGCAAGGAGATCGACCGGCTCGACCGGGTCATCCTGGACGCGGTGAAGCGCCGCGCGGAAGTCTCCCGCGCGATCGGCAAAACCCGGATGGGTTCGGGCGGCACCAAGCTGGTACACACCCGCGAGGTCGCCATTATTAACCAGTTCCGCGACGAGCTGGGCGAGGAAGGCCCGGCGCTGGCCAACATCCTGCTGCGGCTTGGCCGCGGGAAACTGGGCTAGGCAAAACTGGGCTAGGCCCCCTTTAGTCGCGCTCGAGCGAGTCGAGCACGACGTCAAACTCGAGCAGCTCTGCCTTCTGCGAGACGGGTTTCTTCGGTGCCTCGCCGGAATCGCCGTGCGCGTGCGCGGCCTGGCCAGCACCCTCCCACCAGGCTTGGTAGGCGGCCTCGTCGGCCCAGCGGGTGACCACAAAGTAGCGGTCCTCGCCCTTCGTCGGGCGCAGCAGCTGGAAGCCTTCGAAGCCGGGCTGGGAGTCGATGGCGTGCTTGCGTGCGGCAAAGCGCCGCTCCAGTTCCTCGCCGGCACCTTCGGGGACAGTAATCGCGTTGATCTTCACAATGCTCATGGGCCCCATTATGCACATTCCGGGCGACTTGGTGACGGGTTTTTGACTACCGTGGGTCGTATCCAATCCGATCTTTGCTGGAGGAATGATGACCGACATTACGTCCACGTCTGCCTGGAAGAACCTGGAACAACTGCACGCTGAGAAGTCGCAGACCACGCTGCGCGATCTCTTCGCGGCCGACAGCGGGCGCGCGCAGACGCTCAGCTTCGAGGCAGCCGGGCTGCATGTGGACATGTCCAAGCAGCTTATCGACGCCGACGTGCTCCACGCCCTCACCCAACTCGCCGACGAGGCGGGCCTGGCAGAAAAGATCGAGGCGATGTTTGGCGGCGCCCACATCAACAACACCGAGGACCGCGCCGTGCTCCACACCGCGCTGCGCCTGCCGGCGGAGAAGGACCTCGAAGTTGACGGCCAGGACGTGGCCGCCGATGTGCACGAGGTGCTGGGCCGGATGCGCGATTTCGCCTCCGCGCTGCGCTCCGGCGAGTGGCTGGGGCACACCGGCCGCACGATCAAGAAGGTGGTCAACATCGGCATCGGCGGCTCCGACCTGGGCCCAGCGATGGCCACGAAGGCGCTGCGTGCCTATGCCACCGCCGGGATCACCGCCGAGTTCGTCTCCAACGTCGACCCGGCAGACATGGCCGCGGTGCTGGACCGCTGCAACGCCGAGGAGACGCTGTTCATCATCGCCTCGAAGACTTTTACCACCCAGGAGACGCTGACCAACGCGCACGCGGCGAAGCGCTGGCTGCTCGACCAATTCGACGGTGATAAGTCTGCGATTGCTAAGCACTTCGTCGCGGTCTCCACCAACGAGAAGAAGGTCGCCGAGTTTGGCATCGACACGGCCAACATGTTCGGCTTCTGGGACTGGGTCGGCGGCCGCTACTCCATGGACTCCGCGATCGGCCTGAGTCTCATGGCCGTAATCGGCCCGCTGGACTTCATGCGCATGCTCGAGGGCTTCCACGCGATGGACGAGCACTTCCGCACCACCGAGTTCTCCCGCAACGTCCCGGCCCTGATGGGCCTGCTCAACGTGTGGTACCGCAACTTCTACGACGTCCAGACCCACGCGGTGCTGCCGTACTCGGAGGACCTCTCGCGCTTCCCCGCTTACCTGCAGCAGCTGACCATGGAGTCCAACGGCAAGTCCGTGCGCCACGACGGCACCCCGGTTGCTTACGACACCGGCGAGATCTACTGGGGCGAGCCGGGCACAAACGGCCAGCACGCATTCTTCCAGCTCCTCCACCAGGGCACCACCATGGTCCCGGCCGACTTCATCGGCTTTGCCCGCCCCAAGGAGGACTTCCCCACCGCCGACGGCACCGGTTCCATGCACGACTTGCTCATGGGCAACTTCTTCGCCCAAACCAAGGTGCTCGCCTTTGGCAAGGACCAGCAGACGATCGAGGCCGAGGGTGTCAGCTCCGAGCTGGCCCCGCACAAGGTCATGCCGGGCAACCGCCCCACCACCACGATCCTGGCTGAGGAGCTCACCCCGTACACCCTGGGCGCGCTCGTCGCGCTCTACGAGCACATCGTGTTTACCGAGGGCGTGATCTGGGACATCAACTCGTTTGACCAGTGGGGCGTGGAGCTGGGCAAGCAGCAGGCCAACGACCTGGCCGCCGCGGTCGCGGGCGCCGAGGCCCCGGACACGGGCGACGCCTCCACCGACGCACTGATCGCCTGGTACCGGAGCAAGAAGTAGGTCACACGCTATGGGCGAGCAGATCTCCTCGGACTCGTACACCCCGCGCCAACGTTCGGTGTACCGCCGCCGCCTCGAGGAAGAACTCGAGGTCTTCGACCGCCACCTGCAGGAGGCGGAGTTTGTCAGCCACGGCACCATCGGGCTCGAGCTCGAGCTGAACCTGGTGGATGAGCAAATGCTCCCGCACGCCAACAACCAGGCTGTGCTGGAGCGCCTGGGTGACGAGTACCAGTCGGAGATCGGCGCCTACAACGTGGAGCTGAACCACCCGCCGCTGTCAATTGGCGGAGACGGGCTGGTGCAGCTCGAGCGCGGCCTGCGCCAGCGTCTCGACGCGGTGCACGCCGCGGCGTCGGCAGCCGGCTCCCAGGTCGCAATGATCGGCACGCTGCCGACGATGACCTCGAAGTTTCTCCAGGAAACCGAGTGGATGACGCCGGAAAACCGCTACGCGGGCCTGAGCAAATCCATCATGGACACCCGCGGCGAGCTCGTCCACCTCAACCTGTGGCGCGAGGAGCGCTACCGCCACGATTTCGAGGACATCGCCACCGAATCCACCTGCACCTCGATCCAGCTGCACTTGCAGGTCGCACCGGACCGCTTCGCCAACGCGTGGAACGCCTCCCAGGCGATCGCCGGGGTGCAGGCAGCGCTGAGCGCGAACTCGCCGCTGTTTATGGGGCATCGCCTGTGGCACGAGTCCCGCATCCCCGTCTTCCAGCAGTCCATCGATACCCGCACCCAGGAGCTGATCAACCAGGGCGTGCGCCCGCGCGTCTGGTTCGGCGAGCGCTGGATCACCAGCGTCTTCGACCTCTTTGAGGAGAACGTGCGCTACTTCTCCCCGCTCATCCCGGAAGGCCGCGTACAGGCCGGCGCGCCGTTTATGAAGGGAGAGAGCCCCGGGCTGCACTACCTCAACCTGCACAACGGCACGATCTGGCGTTGGAACCGGCCGATCTACGACCCGAACACGGAGCTATCCCACATCCGCGTGGAAAACCGCCTGCTGCCCGCGGGCCCAACGGTCAAGGACATCATCGCGGACGCCGCCTTCTACTACGGCATGGTCAAAGCACTCAGCGAGCAGACCCGCCCCGTCTGGTCACGCCTCAGCTTTGCCGAGGCCGAGCACAACTTCCGCGAGGGCGCGCGCCACGGACTGACCGCGCAGCTGCAGTGGCCCACGCTCGGCACCATCGACGTCACCGAACTCGTCACCGACCACCTCCTGCCCATGGCGCGCGAGGGCTTGGCGTATCTCGACGTCGACCCGGCCCTCGCCGACGAGCACCTCGGCATCATCGAGGGCCGCGCACGCACCCGCCAGAACGGGGCGATGTGGCAGCTCAACGCACTTAACGCGATCGCGCCGCAGTCGCGCCCGGCGACCAAGGAGCGCGGCGAGGCGCTCGCGCGCATGCTCAGGCAATACATAGCAAATCAGCAGTCCGGCGCGCCCGTGCACACTTGGTCTCTCGAGGTTCAGTAAGGCACAATAGGCCGTTGTTTTATGTAACCGTTCAACGCCGCGCGCCTTTTCGCGTATAAGGAGTACCTGTGCAAGCAATCGTCGACTGGATTGTCAACCTAATGGAGGTGCTCGGCGGTCCAGGCGTCGGTATCGCCATCCTCCTGGAGAACCTGTTCCCGCCAATCCCCTCTGAGGTTGTCCTGCCGCTGGGTGGTTTCACCGCCGCGCAGGGCTCGGTCACCTTTGCCTCGGTGCTGATCTGGTCCATCATCGGCTCCGTGGTTGGCGCATACATCCTCTACGGCGTCGGCGCGTGGCTGGGCGCGGAGCGGCTGCGCAAGATCGCCGACTGGATGTGGCTGGTCAAGGCCTCCGATGTGGACGCCTCGCTCGAGTTCTTCGACCGCCACGGCAAAGCGTCGATCTTCTTCGGCCGCCTCATCCCGGGCATCCGCTCGCTGATTTCCATCCCCGCCGGCCTGGACCGGATGAACCTTGTCACTTTCGGCCTGTGGACCACGCTGGGCTCCGGCATCTGGAACACCATCCTGGTCTCGCTTGGCTACGCGCTCGGCGACCGGTGGGAGATGGTCACCGAGTACGTCGACGCCTACTCCAAGGTCGCCTACGTCATCTTGCTCCTCATCATCGTCGGCTTCTTGGTCTTCTTCATCCGCCGCAGCATTAAGGAGCGCAAGGCCGCCGCGAAGTAGCGTTCCACCCTCCCGAAGGCTCGGGCTGGCACCGCGGGCACCACCAAATCACCCGCTCCAAGTCCCCCTCCCCGCCGAGGAACCCCTTGGCAATCAGCGTGCCGCAGCGCCTGCACGGTTTGCGGTTGCGCCCAAACACGTAGCTCGTCTCCCCCGCGCGCTTGATCCCAGTGGTCACCCGCACGGGGGAGTCTTTGTTTGCCCACATCAGGCGGCGCGCAAGGGCCACATGCTTTGCGACGTCCACCTCCCCCACCTTGGCCGCCGGGTGGGTCCCCGCCAAAAAGTTGATCTCGGCGCGGTACTCGTTGCCGATCCCTGCAAGATTGCGCTGGTTAAGCAGCGCGCGCCCGATTTCCATGTCCGGGTTCGCCTCGATGCGGCGCACCGCCTCTGCCGCGTCAAAGTCCGGGTCCAGAAGGTCCGGGCCCAGATACCCCATCTGTTGGATGTACTCGCGGGCCGGGAAGACTCGGACGAGTCCGAGCCAGAAACCGACGAGTTCGATGTCGGGGCGGTTGGCGTCGCTAAGCGAGAGCACCACGCGGGCAGCATGGGCGGGCTTGCGCCACCGCTGGCCCGCGCGGTGGAAGGCCCAGGTGCCCTCCATCTTCAGGTGCGTGTGCAGGATCTCCGGGCCGAAGCGCATAAACAGGTGCTTGCCGTAGGGCCAGACCTGCTCGCAGGTCATGCCCGAGAAATCGACGGTGGCGAAGCGAGGTACGCGGATGCTGGTGCGCGTGACCTCGCGGCCGGTCATCCATTGCAGGCGCTTGGAGAGCTGGTAGACGGAATCACCTTCGGGCATGGTGCGATTGTAGGCCGCACTACGGCCGGAGTTGGTGGAGCGGGAAGGTGACAACGCCCTCGCCGAGCGGCGCAGTCACGCCAGTGCCAGTGATGACCGCGCAGAACGTGGGCGGACCAGCAACATGATCGATCGACGCTATTGCTTTCTTGAGCGACGCTGCGCCTCGCTCCACCCCGCCAAAGCCGGTTTTGACCTCTACGGCCGCCCAGCGGCCATCGGGAAGCGTGAGCACAGCGTCGATCTCGTTACCATTAGAATCCCGATAGTGGTGGATTGCACCACCCATCGCCTCAACCATCACGGCAAGGTCATGAATCACTGCGGACTCAAATAAGAAACCGGTAGTTTCCGGATCCGCAGTTAACGAGGCAGTGGTCGCCCCAAGTGCCGCGATAGCCAGCCCCGGATCGGCAAGGTGATACTTCGGAGATACACGCAGCCGCGCCTTCGAGCGGAGCCGTGGAGCCCACGCTGGTACAGCTTCAACGACAAAAATTCTTTGCAGGCTATCCAGGAGTTTATTCACTGTTGGCAGCGAGATGCCAGGGCTGACGGCCTCCAGATCCTTTCGCAGCTTCGAGACAGCGACTTCCGCAGCGGTAGACCTCGCAATCGCTGCGATGAGACGCTCGGTGGCGAGCGGTGTGACGCGCAAATCCGCCACGCGTTGCATATCCGAACGCGCGGCCTCAGACAGATAACCGCGCAGTTGCGTCAGCACAATATGCTCGTTGCCTGGCTGATACCCAGGGAATCCCGGGAGGAGTAAATCTGTGATGACCTGCTCGTAAGAAATCTGGCTGAAGTCCGGCTGCAACTGTTGCTCTTCAAACAGCCCGTTGAGAGACACAGCTGGCGTGTAGTCTGCCTTTTCAAACAACGTAAGTGTGCGCTGCCGCAAACGGAGAAACCGGCCAGCACCAGTGTGCCGAGTGATATTGTCCGCGGGCACCGCAGAGCCAGCGAGGATGAACTGCCCCGGCTCTGCTGCTGCGTCTACTTCCCGACGGACGAGGTTGAACAGGTCAGGCGCAGTCTGCCATTCATCAAGAAGCCGCGGACGGGGCCCCTCGAGCACAGCCTGCGGAGCAAGCTGAGCAACCTGGTTTGTCGCGGGGTCATCAATCAACGCATACGACGCACAGTGATGCAGACTCGTCATTGTCTTTCCGCAGCCACGAGGGCCTTCAATGATGACGGCACCGCTTGCCTGCAACAAGAACTCGAGCCGCGCATCGACGATTCGTGGTCGGTACCTGCGTCCTGCCAGCTGTTTCGTGTCCACATTCGCTCCAATTTAATGTTTTGCAGCAATTGTACTTTATGTTTTGCAGGACTTGTACTTTATGTTTTGCAGATATTTATGGAAGAAGGTCACGCTAATCGTCGAAGCTCAATCCCTCGGCGGGCCCGTCGAGCTCGCCGAGTGCCTCCGCCACACTCCTACCCCGCCGTTTCGGCGCCGCCGCAGCTTTCACACCGATCTTGACGCCTTTGTGGGTCACGCGCGCCCCGTACTCGCGCAGGCCAAAGGCGGATTCACCGTTGAGTTTCTCCACTCCCAGGGGCTGCATGCGCCCGGCGCGAACGGCCTCGCCGAGTGCATCCACAACCAAAGCCATGGGATCTTCAATCCCCTCCGGGAACCCCTCAAAGAAGGTGGTCATGGTTTTGCCGCCGCGGGTGATGTGGGCGGCGAGGAGGCCGTCGATAAGCACGACGATGGCCCCGGCCGCGCGGGTTGGCCCTTGGGCGGGCCAAGGCAGCGCGGCACCGTAGGGGTTGGCGGGGTCGGTGGCGGCGAGCACGTGGACGTCCGGTTCGCGGGTGCCGGAGGGCCAGCCGATGATGTCGTCGGAATCCGCGTGCCCGCGCAGGCGGTCGATCGTGGCCGGGGTGGAAAATTGCGCCGCACCCAGGCCTTCGATGAGGTAGCCGCGCAGCGCTTTGCCGCTTTCTTCGAAGCCGGAAAGAGTTTTATACGCCAGGGCGAAGCCGCCGAGGATGTCCTCGGCTACCACGGAACCACGGGTGACCACCCCGTAGCGGTCGAGCAAGTTCTCCCCTAACGCGACGGAGCGGCGCGTGGCATCCGTGTCCGCACGCGGGGTCGCGGCCCAGCGGCCCACCATGTCGGGTGGTGTGGTGTTGGCAAAGGAGGTGCGGCCGGAGCGGATGCGGCTGCGCTGCGGACGACGGCGCGTACGGTGGGCGGACTTGCCCTTGCCGCCGGCGAGCCGGGCGCGGATGGGTGCGAACGAGTCGGGCGACAGGCACCCGGCTTCGACGAGGTCCCACATGGCTTCGCGCAGCTCGTCGGTGGTTGTGGTGCGCTCAGATATCGGCCCGAGCAAGTCGGAGAAGAGGTAGCCTCCCCCGCCGCGGACCTGCTCCATCACCTGGGATTGAGTCAGGCTCAGCTGCGGCTCCTCTGCCTGCGGCAGGAGCTGTTCGGCGTAGTCGGCGGGCAGCAGCATGATCCAGGGGTCGCGCGCTCCGGCTTTGCCCGCGCCGACGATGAGGATCTCGCCGGAAGCAGTCAGCTCGTCCAGCATCACCGGCGAGTAGTCCCCCACCCGCGAGGGCAAGATGTGTGACTCCCACGCACTCGCAGGCAGGCGCACACCGGCGAGCTGCTCCAGGACGGTGAACACGCCGTCGGCACCACGCAAGGCTGGCCGCACCCCGGACGCGCTCACGTTGTGCCAGGCGGGCAAAAAGCGCCCGTAGGCGGACTGGGTCACCGGCTGGGTCTGCGCACGCGCCGCCGCCAGCGAGCGCGAGCGGATGATGCGAAGCACCTCGGCGGCGACGTATTCTTCCTCGTCCACGCCCTGTCGGTAGTGCCCGGGGATCACCTTGTCCTGGTCAATGAGCCGATGCAGCGGCTCATATGCCGCGCCGACGGCGAGGCCGAAGGCGTTGGCCAAATCGCGCAGCGTAAAGGGCCCGCGGGTGCGCACCCAGCGCCCGACCAGCTGCTGCAGCGCGTCCGGGATCGTCGCGACTTGGGCGGCAACGCCTGGTGGGACTGGCACGCCCAGGCCGTCGCGAAGCAGCGGGGCGTCGAGCGTTTGCGCGATGTGCTCGCGTCCGCCGATGCGCACCCGCATCACACGGCCCGCGAGGTTCTCCTCCAGCGTGGCCATGGGGACCTCGGTGTAGTCCGCAAGCTTTTCGACATCCACGGGTCCCACCATCCGCAACGTATCGGCAAACTGCTCGCTGGTTTTCGCGCGCCCGAGGCGGCGGAGCGTGGCGTCGGTCTCGGCGATCACGTCGGCGTCGAGAAGCTCGCGCAGCTCCACGGTGCCCAGCAGCTTGGCCAGCAGCGAGGGGTCGAGTGATAGTGCCGCGGCGCGCTTCTCTGCGAGTGGGGTGTCGCCCTCGTACATGAAGGCGCCGGTGTAGTTGAACAGCAGCGAGGAGGCGAACGGGCTCGGCTGGTCGCAGGTCACCTCGGCGATGCGGATGCCGCGCGTGTTGATGTCGCGCACCACCTCCTGTAGTGCGGGCAGATCGTAGACGTCCTGCAGGCACTCGCGGACCGTCTCCAAGATGATGGGGAAGGACGGGTAGTTGCGAGCGACGTCGAGAAGCTGCTCGGCGCGCTGGCGCTGCTGCCACAAGGGTGCGCGCTTGCCGGGGTTGCGGCGCGGCAAAAGCAGGGCGCGGGCGGCGCACTCGCGGAAGCGGGAGGCGAACAGCGCGGAGTTGCCGACCTGCTCGGTGACGATCTCGGCGATCTCATCGGCGTCGAATTGGAAGAGCGAAGCGTCCGGCTCCTTCTCCCCTTGCGGCAGGCGCAGCACGATACCGTCGTCGCCTGCCACGGCTTGGGCGTCCATGCCGGTTTCCTGCGCGACCCGCCAGCCGGTGGCCAGCGCCCACGCGGCGTTGACCCCCTTGCCGAAGGGGGTGTGGAGGACCACGCGCCAGTCGCCGAGCTCGTCGGTGAAGCGCTCCAGCACAAGTGTTTTTTCATCCGGCAGGATGCCGGTGGCCTCCTCCTGTTCCTCGAGGTATCGCACGAGGTTGTCGCGGGCGAACTCGTCCAGCGAGGCGTCGATGCCCTCGCCTGCCCGCGCTTGTCGACGAAACGCGCCGAGCGCTTTACCCAGCTCATAGGGCCGGCCTGGGCCCTCCCCGTTCCAGAATGGGAGCCTTCCGGTGTGTCCCGGCGCGGGCGTGACCTGGACCTGGTCGCGGGTAATGTTCTCGATGCGCCAGGAGGAGGCACCGAGGGTGAACACGTCGCCAACGCGGGACTCGTAGACCATCTCCTCGTCGAGCTCGCCGACTCTTCTCGGGGCCTTCTCCCCTTCCTCCGAGCCAACGAGGAAGACGCCGAACATGCCGCGGTCTGGGATCGTGCCCGCATTCGTCACCGCCACCCGCTGCGCGCCCGGGCGGGCCTTGAGCGTCGTGCCCTCCAGGATCGCGCGGGGACGGAGTTCCGCAAAGTCCGTTGAGGGGTACACGCCGATGACCAGGTCGATCACGGAGTCGAACACCTCGCGAGCCAGATCCCGGTAAGGCCAGGCGCGGCGCACGGTGTCGAACCACTCGTCCACGTCCACGTCCTCGTAGGCCACCGCCGCCACCGTCTGCTGCGCGAGCACGTCGAGCGGGCTGCGCGGGGTGCGCAACTCCTCGATCAACCCTTCGCGCATCCGCGGCACCAGCGCCGCCGTCTGCACCAGGTCGGAGCGGTGCTTCGGGTAGAAGCTGCCTTCGGAGACCGCGCCAACGATGTGACCCGCGCGGCCGACGCGCTGCAGACCCGAGGCCACCGACGGCGGCGACTCGACCTGGATCACCAGATCCACCGCGCCCATGTCGATGCCCAGCTCGAGCGAGGAGGTGGCGATCACCGCTTTGAGCGTGCCCTCCTTGAGCATGGTCTCGGTCTGCGCCCGCTCGTCCTTGGACACGCTTCCATGGTGGGCGCGCGCGATGACGTTCGCGGCGTGGCCCGCGGTGTCGACGGACTTCATCAGTTGCGCGGGTGGGCGCCTTGTTTCAGGCGAGAGGGCATCCGGGTCGTGTTCTTTGGCCCACAGCTCGTTGAGCTGGCTAGTCAGCCTTTCCGCGGTGCGCCGCGAGTTCACGAACACGATGGTCGAGCGGTGCGCCATCACCTCCTCGTACACGGCGCGCTCAATGTGCGGCCAGATCGAGGAGATCGCACTCGGCGGGGCCTCGAGCGTGTCGATGTCACCCTCGATCACCGCCTCGCCAATTGTCGACGCGTCCTCCGGTACCGGCAGGTCCGACATGTCTTCTACCGGCACGTGAACATCGAGCTGCCAGCGCTTCTGCGCGGGCGGGTTGATGATCGTTGTCTGCGGGCCAAGGAAGTTCGCCACCGTCTCGAGCGGGCGCACCGTCGCCGAGAGGCCGATGCGCTGGAAGTTCCCGGCCAGGCGACGCAGGCGCTCCAGCGAGAGCGAAAGGTGGACGCCGCGCTTCGTGCCGGCCAGCGCGTGAATCTCGTCGACGATGACGGTGTCGACCGTTTTCAAGATGCCCGCCGCCTTCGACGTGAGCATGAGGTAGAGCGACTCCGGCGTGGTAATCAGGATGTCCGGCGGTTTGCGCAGTTGACGGTTGCGCTCCGACTGCGGGGTATCGCCCGAGCGCACGCCTACCGAGATGTCCGGCATGTCGCGGCCCAAGCGCTGGGCAACGCGCGCGATCCCTCCGAGCGGGGCACGCAGGTTGTGCTCCACGTCCACGCCCAGCGCCTTCAGAGGAGAGATGTAGAGGACGCGGACGCCGCCGTGGGTGGAGGTCTGCGCACCGTCGATAGGCAATGCCTGCTGGCCTGCCCGCTCCACGAGCGAGTTGAGCGACCAGAGGAAGGCCGCGAGCGTCTTGCCGGAGCCGGTGGGAGCGACGACGAGGGCGTTTTCGCCGTCGGCAATCGCGCGCCATGCGCCTTCTTGGACCGGGGTGGGCGCGGCGAAGACCTCGCTGAACCAGGTGGACACCTGGGGGTGGAAACGCTCGAGGATCGCCGTGCTCATAGAAGTTAAGGATAACGGGGCCGCAAACTGCGGTAGTGTTTGAACTATGACTGCGCAGTATTCTGACTCCCGGTTGACCAACCTAATTGCCCAAGGCACCGGCGAGATCCTCAAGGGGATCCGCGGCGTCGGCCTGCTGCGAGGGCGCGAGCTGGGCGAGGCAGGCGATGACCTGGCCCAGAACTGGATCGCGCGCGTACTCGAGCAGCACCGCCCGGGCGACGGATTCCTCTCCGAGGAAGCGGCGGACGACCAATCGCGGCTGGATAACAACCGCGTCTGGATCGTCGACCCGCTCGACGGCACCAAGGAATTCGCCACCGGCCGCCAGGACTGGGCCGTCCACATCGCCCTGGTGGAAGACGGCGTGCCCACCCACGCGGCCGTCGGCCTGCCGGATCTGGGCGTGGTGTTTAAGTCTTCGGACGTGCGCCACGTCTCCGGGCCTTTCGCCGGCAAGGTCGCCATCTCGCGCAACCGCCCGCCGGCCGTGGCCGAGGCCGTTGCCGACGTCCTTGGGTTCGAAACCGCCAAGGTCGGCTCCGCCGGTGCGAAGGCAATGCACGTGCTGCTGGGCGACTACGACGCCTACGTGCACGCCGGTGGCCAGTACGAGTGGGACCAGGCCGCCCCGGTCGGCGTCTCGCTGGCGGCGGGCCTGCACTGCTCCCGCCTGGACGGCACGCCCATGCGCTTTAACAACAAGGACACCTACGTGCCCGACATGGTGATCTGCCGCCCGGAGATCGCCGACGATGTCCTCTCTGCCTGCGCCAAGTACTACGAGGAGCACGGCAGCTTTGAGGGGGTCGCTCAGTGACGGTCCCCACCCCTTACGAGGATCTGCTGCGCGAAATCTCCGAGCATGGCAAGGCCAAGGGTGATCGCACCGGCACCGGCACCGTGAGCCTGTTCGGCCGCCAGCTACGTTACGACCTGGCCGACTCGTTTCCGCTTTTGACCACCAAGAAGGTCTTCTTCAAAGGCGTGGTCGGCGAGCTGCTCTGGTTCCTGCGCGGCGAGTCCAACATTGCCTGGCTCAAGGACAACGGCATCCGTATCTGGAACGAGTGGGCCGACGAGGACGGCGAGCTCGGACCGGTCTACGGCGTGCAGTGGCGCTCCTGGCCCACCCCGGACGGGGCGCACGTGGACCAGATCGCCGAGGCGCTGCGCACGCTGAAGGAAAACCCGGATTCACGCCGCAACATCGTCTCCGCCTGGAACGTTGCCGAGCTGGACAAGATGGCGCTTCTACCCTGCCACCTGCTCTTCCAGCTCTACGTGGTCGACGGGACTTTGAGCATGCAGGTCTACCAGCGCTCCGCCGACATGTTCCTCGGCGTGCCTTTCAACATCGCCTCCTACGCCCTGCTCACGCACATGTTCGCGCAGCAAGCCGGCCTGAAGGTCGGCGAGCTGATCTGGACGGGCGGTGACTGCCACATATACAACGACCACGTCGAGCAGGTCCGCGAGCAGCTCTCCCGCGAGCCGCGTCCCTACCCGCAGCTCAAGCTGCGCAAGGCGGAGTCGCTCTTCGACTACGACTTCGACGACATCGAAGTCGTCGGCTACGACCCGCACCCGACGATCAAGGCACAGGTGTCCGTCTAGTGCTGGGCGCGATCTGGGCGCAATCGCTCGACCGAGTCATCGGCACCGGCACCGACATGCCGTGGGACGTCCCGGAGGACCTCAAGTTCTTCAAAGAGGTCACCATGGGCCACCCCGTCATCATGGGCCGCAAGACCTGGGAGTCCCTCCCGTTCAAGCCCCTGCCGGGCCGCGCCAACCACGTGCTCAGCTCGCGCGAACCGGGCGCGTGGTCGGAAGGAGCGTTCGTCTCCACCGACCTGCCGGACCTGGAGACCGACGCCTGGATCATGGGCGGCGGCCAAATCTACGAGGCCACCCTTGATCTGGTCGACGTCATAGCGCTCACGCTTATCGACGCCCACGTCGCCCCCTCCCTCCCCAACCCAGTCTTCGCGCCCCACCTGGGCCCCGAATTCACCCTGGTACGCGACGGCGAGTGGGAGACCTCCCGGACCGGAACCCGCTTTAAGCACCAACGATACGAAAGAGTAAGGAACTAAACCATGGCTGCAACCCCTGAAACCAAGTCCCCTGTCACTATCTTCGCCACCGAGTGGTGCCCCTTCTGCGCACGCCTGCGCAAGAACTTGGACCGCACCGAAACCCCGTACGACCTCGTCGACGTCGAAGCCGAAGGCAACGAGGACGCCGCAGCCTGGGTCGAGTCCGTCAACGACGGCAACCGCGTCGTCCCCACCGTCCTGTACTCCGACGGCACCCACGAGACGAACCCGGGAGCCTCCGCGGTACGCCGCAAACACGAAGAGCTGACGGGCGCGTAGCTCGCAGCTGAGTTTCAGTGCGCAGCTGATTTTCAGTGCGACGCGAGGGTGCGGTACCCTCGCACTATTGCCCCAGTAGCTCAGTGGATAGAGCACTTCTCTCCTAAAGAAGGTGTCGGAGGTTCGATTCCTCTCTGGGGCGCTCTTGTCCTCTGGGGCGCTCTCTGGGGCGCTCTTGGTGGCTAGTACTCCATGTGGCGGGAATGTATTCGCATACTCGCCTTCAACGTAATACCGCAGTACGACGTAAGCGATGCGCGTGAACACTATCCTGGCTCAACGTGGACGTGCAGGAAACGATTCGTCGGTCTAGATACCGAGACCTCGGTTTTGCGATGGTGCTACTCGCCGCCTGCCTGATCGGCTCCGTGCAGCCGCAACGACCGATAATTCTGGACGTAGTTCTCGCAGCCTGCGCCGTGGTCGCACCGTGCACTCAACGACGTCAGTCGCGCGGTCACATGGCTCGAAGAAACCATCCAGCCGGTGGCCCCGGACGACATCGCCGCGGTACTTTCCTCCGGGCCGGGGCGCGCCCCGTTGGTGCTTCCATTCTTCAGCGGCGAACGCTCCACGGGCTTGGCCGCCACCGCGCAGGCGCAGTTCTTGGGTGTCACTGCAGCGACCACACCAGCCGACCTATGGCGTGGCGCGTTTGAGGGCATCGCAATGTCGTATCTCTGCGTCTACGAGCAGCTCAAGGAGGCAGGTGCGCTCCCGGAGCGCGTCGTGGCCTCCGGCCGTGTCACGGCCGACCACCCGGCGTGGCTGTCGGTGCTTGCCGATGCGCCCGGCTGCGAGGTCGTCCCCCCCTGGAGATGAAGCGCGCCACCCTGCGTGGCACCGTACTCATCGCTCTCAACGCCATCGCCCCTGAGGTGCAGCGGGCAACGCCACCGTTCGGGCAAGGCTACCGAAGCGTGGGTGAACACAGCGACTACTTCAGGAAGCTCCGCGACCGCTTCGAAGCGACGTATGGGGCACTTGTCGCAAAGTAGCTTTACAATCAGTCTGATTGTCCGAGTACTGATCTCACAAGGGAGCCCCGTTGGCACGCCACGCAACCCAGTCCTCACCGTCCCCACTGCGCACGGCACGCGGCGTACTCGTAGCGTTCCTCGCGGTTGCGGGCGTCGTCACGGTGGCAGGCCTCGCCCTACTGTGGCCAGGCGGCAAGCACCCGGAGGTCCTGCCCGGGTTTGAGCAGACGCAAACGTCTACGGCGGAAACCGTCAAGGCCACCGTCATTGAGCACTCGGTGGCTCCCTGTGGTGGCGTCGCAACACCAAACCAGCCTGAGTGCGACTTCTTGCGCGTCGAGCTCAAGTCCGGGGGAACCACAACCATCGAGGCTGCCCAGCAGCCTGGTGCCCCAGAGCTTTCGGTCGGCGACCGCGTGGTGCTGTCGGTGCATCATAACCCTGAGGCTTCGTATTCCTTCCTCGACATGGACCGCTCGGTGCCGCTCGGCCTGTGGCTCGCGCTCACGCTGCTGGTGGTAGTTGCCGTTGGGACGTGGCGCGGCGTGCGCGCGATCTTCGGCCTGCTGTGCACCCTACTTGTCATCTTCGGCTTCCTAGTCCCCGGGCTGCTGCTCGGCTATAGCCCCGTGGGGCTTTCCCTGGTGACGGGTGCCGCGGTGCTCTTCCCTGTCATTTTTGTTGTGCACGGCAGGAATTGGAAGTCCGCGTCGGCCCTGGCTGGCACCCTGACGGCGCTGGGGCTTGCGGCGCTCGCGGCACACCTTGCCATCGACACGACGCAGCTTCGCGGGCTTGCCGACGAAAACAACCTCCTCATTCACTTGTACCTCCCCAGGTGCAAGTACCAGGCATTATGCTCGCCGGATTCATCATCGGCACGCTCGGTGTGCTCAACGACGTCACCATTGCACAAGCCTCTACGGTGCAGGAGCTGTACGAAACTTCGCCCGACGCCCGGCCCCGCGCCGTGTTCTCCTCCGCGATGAAGGTCGGCCACGACCACATCGCCTCGATGGTCTACACCCTGGTGCTGGCATACATGGGTGCTGCCCTCCCGCTGTCGATGCTACTCCAGGTTGCCGATCGCCCCCTCACGCAGGTGCTCACCTCCGACGTGGTCGCCACCGAGATCATGCGCTCAAGTATCGGCGCGATCGCGCTGGTCCTGGCGGTGCCGATCACCACGGCGATTGCTGCATGGACGATCCGCGCTCCCCAACCCGCACCGTAAGTGTTGCTAAAGTTATAGGTGTGACCACTTTTAATCGACGCCGCTTCCTCCAAACCACCACGCTCGCAGTCGCGGGCACAACTCTTGGCTCCACCATGCAAGCCCACGCCCAGGGCCGTGTCCTCGGCACCGTGGTCGATTACTCGGCCGGGGTGCCGTCTGGCGCTGCGGTGAAGGCCGCCGGCCACATGGGTGCGGTGCGCTACGTCTCGCAGCGCCGCCCCGGCGCGACCTGGATGCTGGGCAAGCCTGTCACGATCGAGGAGACGCGGGACTTCGCCGCGAATGGCCTCGCGACTGCGTCGGTCTACCAGTTCGGGCGCGCAGAGACCGCCGACTGGCTCGCCGGTGCCGCGGGTGCGGCGAAGCACGCTCCGCAGGCGATCCAGCTTCACCGCGCAGCAGGTGGGCCGAACGGTCGCCCGATCTACGTCGCGATTGACGACAACCCCACCCGCGACCAGTACGTCAACCAAATCCGCCCGTACCTGCAGGCTTTCCAGCTCGCGCTGAGCGCTGCAGGCCTGAAGACGGGTGTGTACGGCAACTACAACGTGATTCAGTGGTGCATCGAGGATCGCATCGGCACGTTCTTCTGGCAGCACGACTGGGGTTCGCAAGGCCGGCTCCACCCGCGCGCCAATATTCACCAGAAGGCCAAGTACGTCGGCACGATCCAGGGCCTGCAGGTGGACATCAACAATGTCTACACCGCGGATTGGGGCCAGTGGACCCCAGGTCGCGTGGGCGGGCTGCCGCTTCCCGACGTCAACGCGCTCGTCCAGAGCTCGAGCCAGCTGTCGTCGTCTGTTGATTGGCGTCGTTACTTGCCGTAGAGGCGGCGTCGAGAAGCGAAAAAGCGCTAGGGTGATTCCCTAGAAACAGCCGCAACCCCCGGGAGAAGCATGACGGTGCTCAACGAAGGACAGATTCAACGCTCCTACATCATGGCGGACCGCGGCGAGCGCCCGCTGATTCGCGGCTGGTTCCACTTCTTCGCGGCGGCGCTGTCCGCGCTGTCGTCGGCGGTGCTGATCACCTTCGCATGGATGACGATCGCCTGGTACGAGGCACTCGGGGTCACGCTCTACGGCGCGGGCGTGGTGCTGCTGTTCGGGGTGTCCTCCGCGTACCACCTCTGGCCGTGGCAGCGCGCCGAGACTGTGCAATGGTGGCGGCGCGCGGACCACGCGACCATCTCGATTTTCATCGCCGCGACGTATACCCCGCTATGTCTGATCGTCTTTGCGCCGAAAACCGCAGCGCTCATGCTGACGGTGGCGTGGGCTGGCGGCATCAGCGGGGCGATCCTCAACCTTGTGTGGATTAACCACCCGCGGTGGCTCGACGTCGTGGTGTACGTAGGGCTCGGCTGGATCATCGTGCCGCTACTTCCGACGCTCTGGCACGAGGCTGGTGCCGCGGTGGTTTGGCTGCTGTTTGCCGGCGGTGTGATTTACACACTCGGCGCGCTGGTGTATGGATTCAAGTGGCCCGGGCGCAGCGCCCGCTACTACGGCTACCACGAGCACTTCCACACCGCGACCGTCGCCGCGGCGATCTGCCACCTGGTAGCCATCTGGATGGTCGTGGTGCAGGCCGGGTAGGTCTTTTGCGTGCGGGGGCGGTTGGTTTCTGAGAGCTGTCTTGGGGGGTCTGAGCGGTCTGGTCTAAACGGAGCTAGCTCCATTTACGGTAGCGGCGGATGGGAAACCGCAGGCCGACTCTGCGCTGTTTGTCTAAATGGAGCTAGCTCCATCTACGGTCCCAGCGAGCAGAAAAGCCCAGGTCGGCTGTCAACGCGAACGCCAAACGGAGCTAGCTCCATTTGCAGCGCCGCAAAACCCAGCCACAAGTCGGTGCCCCGCCGTCCCCAGAGCCGCGCAGACCCCACCAACGCAAAAGCACCGCCCGGCCAGATGGCCAGGGCGGTGCTTGCAACCGTCCGTGTAACAGTCCTTACAGCGGCAAGAACGCGTACGCAGGAAGTGGTTTAGTGGTCGACCGGAGCCTCCACACCCACACCGGTGAGGGAGCGGACTTCCATCTCTGCCTGCTTCTCCTCGAAGTTGTCCGGCTTGCCCAGGAAGGTGCCGATGATACCGCCGAGGAAACCGAGCGGGATGGAGATGATGCCCGGGCTGGACAGCGGGAAGATGGACCAGTCGGCGTTCGGGAACATCGAGGTCGGCGTGCCGGATACTGCCGGGGACAGGAAGATCAGCAGCAGTGCCGAGATCAGGCCGGTGTAGATGGACACGACTGCGCCAGTGGTGTTGAAGCGCTTCCAGTACAGGGAGTACAGGATGGTCGGCAGGTTGGCGGATGCCGCGATGGCGAACGCCAGGGAGACCAGGAAGGCAACGTTCTGGGACATCGCCAGGATGCCCAGGATGATGGAGACGATGCCCAGGATCACCACGGTGATGCGGGAGACGCGGACCTGCTCGTCCTCGGATGCTTCGCCGTCGCGGATGACGGAGGCGTAGACGTCGTGGGCGATGGATGCAGAGGCCGTAATAGCCAGACCGGAGACCACCGCGAGCACTGTCGCGAAGGCGACAGCGGAGATCAGCGCCATGAAGAAGGAGCCGCCAAGCTCGAAGGCGAGCAGCGGTGCCGCGGCGTTCGCCCCGCCCGGTGCTGCGAGGATGCGGTCCGGGCCAACCAGGGCTGCGGCAGCGTAGCCGAGCACCAGGGTGAACAGGTAGAAGACACCGATGAGCACGATGGCCCAGGTCACGGACTTACGGGCTTCCTTCGCCGTCGGCACGGTGTAGAAGCGCATGAGCACGTGCGGCAGGCCTGCGGTACCCAGAACGAGGGTCACACCAAGCGAGATGAAGTCGATCTGGCTGGTCAGCGACCCACCGTACTTCAGGCCGGGCTTCATAATGTCGACAGCCTCGTAGCCCTCCTTTGCGATATGCGCCGAGCTTGCGTGGGCGTTGATCGCGCCGTCGAAAAGCGTGCCCATGCCGCCGCGGATGTTAATGAAGACCAGGACGGTCATGATGGCCACACCTGCGACCAGGAGGACCGCCTTGATCATCTGCACGTAGGTGGTGCCCTTCATGCCGCCGACGAGGACGTAGATGATCATGACCACACCGACAACCGCGACACAGATGGCCTGTGCGGAGAAGCTGTGCAGGTCAAGGAGCACCGACACCAGCGAGCCAGCGCCGGCCATCTGCGCGATGAGGTAGAACAGCGAGACGAACAGGGTGCCAAAGGCGGCGGCCACGCGGACCGGCTTCTGGCGCAGGCGGAAGGACAGCACGTCCGCCATGGTGAAGCGGCCGACGTTACGCAGCGGCTCCGCCACCAGCAGCAGGGCCACCAGCCAGGCGACGAAGAAGCCGATGGAGTACAGGAAGCCGTCGTAGCCGTTCAGTGCGATCGAGCCGACGATGCCCAGGAAGGAGGCGGCGGAGAGGTAGTCGCCGGCGATGGCGAGACCGTTCTGCGTACCGCTGAAGGAGGAACCGCCGGTGTAGAAGTCGGCCGATTCGCTCGTGGTCTTGCCTGCTCGGGTCACCACGTAGAGGGTGACGACGATGAAGATCGCGAACACCGCGATGTTCAGGATCGGGTTGCCGGCAGCGGCTGCTTCTGGAGCAGCGAGGTTGAAATCCTGCATCGCTTAGCCCTCCATTTCTTCTCGGATACGAGCCGCACGCGGCTCAAGGTTCTTATTCGCCCACTTCACGTAGATCCAGGTGATCAAGAACGTCGTGAAGAACTGGGCCAGCCCCAGCCAAAGCCCGACGTTCATACCCAGGAACGGGGTTGCCATCGCCTCTGGCATCAGCGTGGCGACGACGACGAAGACCAGGAACCACAGGAAGAACGCGACCGACACGGGGAAGGTGAACCCGCGGAAGGTCTTGCGGAGTTCCTGAAACTCCGGGCTGTTCTGCATGGCCACAAACTCTTCCGGGGTTGGCTCCCGGCGTTGTGGGATAGAAGTCGATCCAGACACGGCTTCGATCCTTTCTTGTCATGTACAAGTTCTCGAATGCTCGCTGCGGGCCCACACTGAAGAGCGTGTGTGTAACCTGCAACTCGACACATGGCATGTTACCTATCCCACACAATGCACGTGAATGATTGTTTTAGGCAAAGTGTGACAGGGAGTGACTCCTACCCCCAAAACACGCTTTTAGCAGGAAAAACTAATGATCGTACGACCACCCCCGCCCGGAGGTAGCGCAGCAGAAAAGCGCAGCAAAAAAGGGCCTATCTGCATCAGATAGGCCCTCGCGTGCACCAGGCGCACGCCCGGGGGTTACTCCACGTCGCCGGGGAAGGTCAGCGGATCGCCAGACATCCGCTCGCCCTGTACCCCATCAAGCGCGGCGATATCCTCCGCGTCCAGCGAAAGCTCAAGCGCGCCGAGGTTTTCCTCCAGACGCTTGGGGTTCGCCGTCTTCGGCACCACAGAAACACCCATCTGCAGCAGGTAGGCCAGGACCACCTGCGCAGGCGTCGCGTCGTGCTTGGCGGCCACGCCGGCAATCGCCGGGTCGTCGAAGTTCTTGCCGCGCGCCAGCGGGGCCCACGCCTCGGTGAGGATGTTGTGCTTCGCGTGGTAGTCGCGCAGCTCCTGCTGCGTGAAGCCCGCGTGCAACTCGATCTGGTTCAGCACCGGCGCGACACCGGTGGCCTGGATGATCTCGTCCAGCACCTCGGGATAGAAGTTCGCCACGCCGACCGACTGCAGCTGGCCCATCCCCTGCAGGTGCACCAGCTCTTCAAAGGCGGAGACGTACAGGCCACGCTGCGGCCACGGCCAGTGCACCAGGTACAGGTCGATAAACTCCAGGTTCAGACGCTTCAGCGACTCCTGGTACGCGGCGGCGGGACGGTCCTGGTCGTCGTTCCACAGCTTGGTGGTTACGAACAGGTCCTCGCGGGTGACGTCGCCAGCCGCGATTGCGTCGCCAATCGCCTTGCCGACGGCTTCCTCGTTGCCGTAGAACGCCGCGGTGTCAATGTGGCGATAGCCCAGCTCGATGGCACGACGCAGGACCGCCTCGACATCCGCCGGGTCCAGCTTGTAGGTGCCCAGGCCCAGCAACGGGAAATCGTAACCGTCGTTGAGAGTTGTTACGGGGATTCGCATTGTGTCCGCCTTAGTTCGCGTCAAGCAGGTCGATGACAAAGACGAGCGTGCGCCCAGAGAGCGCGCTCACGCCACCGGCCGGGCCGTAGGCCTTTTCCGGCGGCACGATCAGCTCGCGGCGCCCGCCGACCTTCATGCCGGGGATACCTTCCTGCCAGCCCTCGATCAGGCCAGCGAGCGGGAACTCCGCGACCTCGCCGCGGTCCCAGGAAGAGTCAAACTCTTCGCCGGTTGCGTAATCCACGCCGAGGTAGTGCACCTTGATGTAGCCGCCTGCCACCGCTTCAGCGCCTTCGCCGACGACAAGATCCTTGACAACCAAGTCGGTCGGGGCGGGCGCGTCGGGGATAGTGATGGTGGGCTTTTCCATGTGTGTCGATGCTCCTTAAGTACAAACTCTTCAGTACAAACTCGCGTGAAAATGCGAAACCGCCAAGCACGGTTTCCCCAAAGTATAAGGGAAATGCCGTACTTGGCGGGTATCCGGCGCAGCTACCTGCAGGTTGTCCTAGCGCTGGTCGCGCGGAACGAAGTCACGCTGCTGGTAGCCGGTGTAGATCTGGCGCGGGCGGTTGATCTTGGTGTTCATCTCCAGCTGCTCGCGGTACTGTGCGATCCAGCCCGGGAGGCGGCCAATGGCGAACAGGACCGTGAAGAAGTCGGTCGGGAAGCCCATGGCGCGGTAGATCAGGCCCGTGTAGAAGTCCACGTTCGGGTACAGCTTGCGGGAGACGAAGTAGTCGTCCTTCAGCGCGATCTCCTCGAGCTCCATAGCCAGGTCGAGCAGCTCGTCGCCGCCCAGGTGCTCGAGCACGTCGTGCGCGGTCTGCTTGACGATCGCCGCGCGCGGGTCGTAGTTCTTGTACACGCGGTGGCCAAAGCCCATGAGGCGGACGCCCTTTTCCTTGTTCTTCACGCGGTTCATGAAGTCGGTGGCGTCGCCGTCGTGGTTGTTCTTGATGTCCTCGAGCATCTCGAGCACAGCCTGGTTTGCGCCGCCGTGGAGCGGGCCAGCCAGAGCGTTGATGCCGCCGGCGATGGAGACGAACATGTTCGCCTGCGCGGAACCAATCATGCGGACAGTGGAGGTGGAGCAGTTCTGCTCGTGGTCCGCGTGCAGGATGAGCAGCTTGTCCAGCGCGTCAACCAGCACCGGGTCAACCTCGTACGGCTCGGTCGGGTAACCGAACATCATGCGCAGGAAGTTCTCGCGCGCGTTCAGCGCGTTGTCCGGGTACATGTACGGCTTACCCTGGGATGCACGGTAGGCGTACGCCGCCAGCATCGGCACCTTCGCCATGAGGCGCACGGTGGCCTTGTCCAGCTGCTCCTCGTCCAGCGGGTTGAGCTGGTCCTGGTAGTACGCGGAGAGAATGTTCACCGAGGAGGCCAGCACGGCCATCGGGTGCGCGTTGCGCGGGAAGACGTTGAACGCCGCCTTAAAGTCCTCGTCCAGGAGGGTGTGGTGGCGGATCTCGGTGTTGAACTTGTCCAGCTCATCGGTGGTGGGCAGCTCGCCGCGGATGAGCAGGTAAGAGACCTCGTTGAAGGTGGCGTTTTCCGCCAGGTCAGCGATGTCGTAGCCGCGGTAGCGCAGAATGCCCGCATCACCGTCAATGTAGGTGATCTTCGACTCGGTCGAGCCGGTGGACACGTACCCCGGGTCGAAGGTCACCAGGCCGGTCTCACCCAGCATCTTGCCGAGGACAACACCGTCGTTGCCCTCGGAAGCCTGCATGATGTCCATTTCGTACTCGCCACCTGGGTAGTGGAGTACCGCCTTCTCTTTGTTCTCAGATGCCACAATGTGCCTTTCCACGATTGCTCACGTTGAATCCGGCCATCGCCGAAGAATTACCTAAGCCATCGTAGCAAAGTTTGTGACACGCATGACAAGCCACAGCCCACGCACAGAACGCCACATCTGAAAGAAAGTGGCCACACAACCCTCATGCGGCAGGCATAATATTATGCACTGCATACGCGAACGCAGTGTTCTTTCCAATTTTCGAGGATGTAGGTTTTCATGAGCTCTTTCCCCACTCTCCCCTCCGATCTCCTGCCGACAGACGGCCGTTTCGGCTGTGGCCCCTCCAAGGTCCGCCCGGCGCAGCTCGACGCCATTGCACGCGGCGCGAGCATTATCGGCACCTCGCACCGCCAGCCGGCAGTGAAGAACCTCGTCGGCGAAGTTCGCGAGGGTCTGTCCGCGCTGTTTAACCTGCCCGAGGGCTACGAGATTGTGCTCTCGCTGGGCGGGGCGACCGCGTTTTGGGATGCGGCGACGTTCGGTGTCGTCGAGAAGCAATCGGCCCACCTCACTTTCGGCGAGTTCTCCTCGAAGTTTGCGAAGGCCTCGGAGAAGGCCCCGTGGCTCGATCAGCCGCAGCGCGTCGAGGCCGAGCCCGGCACTGCCCCCTCCCCTGCCGCGCTCGACGGCACGGCGGCCGATGTCGTGGCGTGGGCGCACAACGAGACCTCGACGGGTGCGATGGTGCCGGTGAAGCGCCCGGACACCGACGCGCTCGTGCTTGTCGACGCCACCTCCGGCGCCGGTGGGCTTCCCGTGGATATGCAGGAAGCTGACATCTACTACTTCTCCCCGCAGAAGTGCTTCGCTTCCGACGGTGGCCTGTGGCTGGCGGCGATGAGCCCGGCCGCGATCGAGCGCATTGCCAAGGTGAAGGACTCCGGCCGTTTCATCCCGGCCTTCCTGGACCTGCAGACCGCGGTGGACAACTCGCGCAAGAACCAGACCTACAACACCCCGGCCGTGGCGACCCTGCTCATGCTCGCCGACCAGGTCAAGTGGATGAACGACAACGGCGGGCTCGACGGCATGGTGGCGCGCACCTCCGCCAACGCCGAGGCCCTGTACGGCTGGGCGGACGCGCACGAGCTGGCGACCCCGTTCGTGCAGGAACCGGCGCAGCGCTCGCTGGTGGTTGGCACCATCGACTTCGACGAGCGCGTGGACGCCGCGCAGCTGGCGAAGGCGCTGCGTGAGAACGGCATCCTGGACACCGAGCCGTACCGTAAGCTGGGCCGCAACCAGCTGCGCATCGGCATGTTCCCGGCGATTGACTCCCAGGACGTCACCACGCTGACCAAGGCGATCGACTGGCTGCTTGCCCAGGGCGTGGGCCAGCAGTAAACACCTGCGGGTGCGCTAGGCTGGGGTGAACTGTGAGGTCGAAGGGAGAAGCATGCGCGAGCTGTATTTGATGGCAGACGAGTCTACGGAGAAGTTTTTCGTTCTCCGGGATTCCGAAGGCGTGAGCTTCCAGATCGCCCGCTCGGAGTTCGCCCCGCTCTTCTCCCCCGCCGCAGAGCAGGCGGAAGACAGCGAAGAGGCGGCGGAGTCCGCGCCGCTCGTTGCGGTGGAAGAGGGTGAGGTGGACGTCGAGAAGCAGGAGCCCGAGGCCCCCGCTGAGCACGACGACACGCCCGAGTACAGCGCACTGAGCAAGCAGCGGGGCCTGCCCGAGCCGGACCCGCTGCTGACCAACCCGCTGACCATGCCGCCGCGCGAGATCCAGGCGCGGATTCGCGCTGGTGCCACTTCCCAGGAGCTGGCGGACGAGATGGGGGTGGCCGTCAGCCGCGTCGATACCTACTCGCACCCTGTCGTGCTGGAGCGCATGCAGATCGCGGAGGCGGCGAAGCAGTCGCACCCGGTGCGCGACGAAGGCCCGGCGAAGCTGACCTTGTTTGAGATCCTGGCGACCGCGTTCGCGGCCCGCGGGCACTCGCTTTCCGACGCGGAGTGGGACGCCACCCGCGAGCCGGGCGAGCCGTGGGTCGTCCACCTGCGCTGGCGGGCTGGCCTGACGGAGAACGAGGCGCAGTGGACACTGAAGCGCTCCATGGGCTCGCCCGCGTCTACCGAGGCCCGCAACTCCGTTGCCGCCGACCTGACCGACCCGGACTTTGTCCAGCCGGTCCGCAGCCTCACGGCAGTAGACGCGCACGGGGAGGACGACTGGGACGGCAGCGCGAGCCCCGCCCGCGATGAGCCGGCCGAGGCAGACGGTGCCGAGGAAACCGGGAGCACCGAAGGAACCGTGACCGAGGGGGACTTCCTGCGCCATCCGGACGGCGAGCAGCCGCAGAAGCGCCGCCGCAAGGCCGTCACCCCGCACTGGGAGGACGTGCTGTTGGGTGTTCGCACGAACACGAAGCGGCCCCGCAAGTAGCTGCCGGAAGGAATGCTCCCTATGTCCTACCCCGCCATCGTGACCATGTGGTTTGTCAGCACGCCGGACCCCGCAGGCGTGCTCAATTCCGAGCCGAAGGCCGACCGCGGCTTCGGCCGCAAGCTGCTCGCGCAGATCAATCCAGCGTGGCCGATCACGCCGATCGGCGAGTTCCCGCTCAACCGCTCGTCTACCCCGGGTGCCGACGAGTTCTACATCGCCGGCTACCCCGGCGTCGCCGTGGTACAGACCTTCGTGGAGAAGATGGACAAGATCTCTGAGGTCACCGAGTATCTGCGCGAGGCGCTCCCCGCGACCGATACCTACATCTTCGCCCACGGCACCGACTCGGACTTCGCAGGATTTGCCCACTACCAGGGCACCACGGTGCGCCGGGCGCTCACGGCCACGCGCGAGGTGGTGCTGGAGGACATCGGCCTGCCCGATCCCTTCGAGGCCCCCTACTGGGCTGGCGAGAAGGCCGAGCAGCTCGGCGGCATCTCACTGCCCTTCGAGCCGGCGGATCTGGCCATAGCTGCGCAGGAGTCCTGGCTGGGCGTGCCGGTGAACCCGCAGGGCCCGGATGTGCACGTGGTCGGCTACGCCATCGACGGCCGCCCAGAGCCGAAGATCCACACGCAGAAGCCACGGACGAAGACCGTCAACGAGGTCGCCGCGCGCTTTGCTGATTCGGAGAAGGACTACGACGACTACGAGTTGCCGGACCCGGACGAGGGCGGCCACGAGTTCGCCGATCTTGCCGACGCCTCCATCGCCGCGACCAAGCGCGTCGGGCGGGGCGTCGCGCGCCGTGTGCGCAGCCTCGCTGCCACGGTGCGCGAGAAGATCCGGCACTCGGACCGCTAGCGCTGCGCCTCGTAGAAGGCGATCGCGGCCGAAGTCGCTACGTTGAGCGAGTCGGTGCCCGGTGCCATGGGGATTTTCGCCCGCACGTGCGTCGCCGCCATCGCGTGCCGCGTGAGCCCCGGGCCCTCCCCACCAACGAGGAAGGCGATCTTGTCATGCCCTGCCACGGCCTCGTGCAGCAGCACTGCGTCGTCGGCCGGGGTGAGCGAAACCAACCACCAGCCGGCGTCTTTCAGCTCGTCGAGGGAGCGCTGCCACGTGGTCGTGGTGCCGTCTAGGTGCGCGAACGGGGTGCGCAGCACGTGCCCCATGGACACGCGCACGCTGCGCCGGTACAGCGGGTCAGCGGTCGCAGCGCCAAAGAGCACGCCGTCGACGCCCATGCCCGCGGCGTTTCTGAAGATGGAGCCAATGTTCTCGTGGTCGCCCACGCCCTCGAGGATGACCAGGGTGCGCGCGCCGTCGATCACCTCGGCGACGCTGCGCTCCGGAGCCTTGTCTGCAGAAGCGAGCAGGCCGCGGTGCATGTCGTAGCCGGCGACCTCGCCCATCAGCTGGCGGGTGATCTCGTAGACCGGGACGCCGCGGCGGGACAGCTCTTCGCCGTACTCTTCGAGGAAGGACTCCAGCCTGCCACCGAAGCCGTAGACGGCCCGGACCGGGAAGCGCGACTCCACGAGCCTGCCAGCCACGAGCGGGCCCTCGGCAAAGACCAGGCCCTTCTCCTTATCCGAGTGCTTCAGGTCGCGGATGTCGTCTAAGCGCGGGTCCTGGGGATCCTCGATACGCGTGCGCATTTAGCTCAGCGCCGCCAGGATCGGGCCCTGCGCAAAGTAGACCACAAACAGCAGGGAGATCAGCCACATGATCCAGTGGATGTGCTTCGTCTTGCCGGTAAACAGTGCCATGGCGGTGAACGCGATGAAGCCGACGCCGATGCCGTTAGCAATGGAGTAGGTCAGCGGCATGACCACAATGGTGAGGAAGGCCGGGAACGCGACGTCGAAACGCGACCACTCGATGTTGCCCACCTGCATCATCATGAGCGCACCCACGACAACCAGCACGGGGGCCGCGGCCTCGATGGGCACCATCTCGTAGAGCGGGGTGAAGAACATGGCGATGAGGAACAGGATGCCGGTGACCACGTTGGCCAGGCCGGTGCGCGCGCCGTCGGCAATGCCAGCCGAGGAGTCGACGAACACCGTGTTCGAGGAAGACGACGCCGCGCCGCCGACGACCGCGCCGAAGCCTTCGACGACCAGGGCGCGCTTCATGTCCGGCAGGTTACCGTGCTCGTCGGTGACCTCGGCCTGGCGGCCGAGTGCGGTCATGGTGCCCATGGCGTCAAAGAAGTTCGCCAGCACCAGGGTAAAGACCAGCAGGGAGGCGGCAACCACGCCGAGGTGGATGAACGCGCCGACAAGATCCACGTTGCCCACCAGGGACAGATCCGGCACACCGCCAAAGGAGTCCGGCAGCTCCGGCACAGCCAAAGACCAGCCGTGCGGGTCGTCCGCGGAAGAACCGGCACCGGCGAAGTGCTCGACGATCAGCGAGATGATCGTGGTGACCACGATGCCGATGAACAGACCGCCGGGGATGTTGCGGGCCACCAGGAAGCCGCAGATGAGCAGACCAACGATGAAGACGAAGGTGGGCCAGGACGCGATCGAGCCGCCGAAGCCGAGCTGCACCGGCACCGTGGTCATCGCCTCGTCCGGCACGCGGCGGACGAAACCTGCGTCCACCAGGCCGATCATGGCGATGAACATACCGATGCCCACGCTCATGGCCACCTTCATCGAGTCCGGAATAGCGTTAAACACCGCGGTACGGAACCCGGAGATGGCGAGCAGGACGATGATGATGCCGTCGATCACCACGAGCCCCATGGCCTCCGGCCAGGTCAGGCCCTGCTGGCCGACGAGCGTAACGGCCACGAGCGTGTTCAACCCCAGGCCGGTAGCGATGCCGAAGGGATACTTGGCCACCACGCCGAAGAGGATGCTCATCACGCCCGCAGCCAGCGCGGTTACGGCCGCGACCTGCGGGATGCCCAGCACCACGCCTTCGCGGTCCGGGCTCGTGCCCAGAATCAGCGGGTTAAGCAGGACGATGTAAGCCATGGCGAAGAAGGTGACCACTCCGCCGCGGATCTCCGTGCCAACGGTGGAGCCCCGCTCGCTGATATGAAAGAATCGGTCAAGCCCGCCTTGTGGCGCGGCATTAGAGGTGACGGTACTCACGTCAGTTCTTCTCCTCTATCCCTTTTCCGGGTGATTGAATTATGCGGTGGCGCAGCCCAGTGCCGCTGCCATTTTACGTGTCATAGCCTGTCACTTCACTGCCAGTTTGTACAAATACGTCCGTTGACGTCGTTGCGCCGAAAGGAACCTCATGCACGCTTTCAGCTTTGTCGTGGAAGAGGGCCGCGTCATTGACGCCGAGCGTTACGCCGCCGCCGCCCGCGAGTTGGGGGTGTCCTCGGCGGAGCTCAACCGACTGCGGGTGCGCCTGAGCATGGTCGCAGGCACCCGCCGCGCGGTGCTGGAAGTCCACGGCGGCACCGCCTCGCTCGAGCTGCGCCCGCTGCCGCCCGCCCCGGCAGAGATCACGGTAGCGGCGCGCCCCGTCCGCGACGAGCGCACGGTGCCCGCCTACTCCGGGCCGGACTTGGGGTGGCAGCGTTTCGCGTTGGCGCAAACCCCGGCGCATGAGGGCCTGCTTGTCGACGCCACGGGGAGGGTCGTCTCTGCCATCATGGCCCCACTTGTGATGCTCCAGCACGGCCGCGCCTACATTTCCAGCCACGAGCGCACCTCCGCGTCAATCGCACTGGACGGCGTGGTGGAAATCCTCGCTGGGCAGGGCGTGGAGCTCGCCCACCTGCCGGGCGGCTTCATCCGCTCGGACCTGCTGAAAAGCGAGGTCTGGGTCATCGACCCAGTCTACGGGGCCCGCCTTGTCACCACCTGGTTGGAGTACGGCACCTCCCGCCCGGCGCGGCAGTGGGTAGAGCGCGGGCGTCTGCCCACGCACCGCGAGGTCAACGAGCTGCGTGAACAGCGCGCTGTGGCCGTTTAGAGTGCCGGTTTAGATCAGATCCACGGTGGTGTCGGCGTGCGCGCCGCAGCCGTAGGAGGAGGCCACCACGCGCCCGTCGGCGGAGTACTCGTTGGTGCACACGCCGAAGTTTTCGCCGATCGGCTCCCCCATAGGCACGTAGAAGGCACAGGTGCGGCAGTGCAGGGTCGCCTTTTCGGCGAACTCGCTGTTGGGCCCGAACTCGCCGGTGCGCCAGCGCTTCTCTGCTTCCGACAGGCCCTGCTCGGTGAGGTAGTGCTTGGTCTCGCGGCCCGGGAAGACGATGGCGTGGCGGGAGAAGGAGTCTGCGGTGATGCGGTTGTCATCCGGGGCGGGCTCGAGGATGTCGCCGGGGCCAAGATCGCCGGGGCGCAGCCGCTCCGAGTAGGGCACCCAATCGGGGGCTTCGAGTGCGCCGGCCGCGGGCATCAGCGCGACCTCGTTGACGGTCACCCAGGTCGAGCCGGTGGCGCAGGCGATCACGGCGTTCCACTCCCAGCCGTCGTAGCCGGGGACGCTGGCTTCGAAGCGGTGGGTGGCCACGTTTTGGCTCAGTCCTCCGACGCCGATGTGCTCCCCGATCTCATCGGGCGCGGCGATCTCCTCGAGCGCGGCGCGCGCCGTGGCGATGGCGACATCGCTCAGCAGTGGGGAACGCTTCTTGGACCGGTTGCGGGATCGTTTTCTGGATTGAGACACGCCCCCATTATGCGCGAGAGTCTCACGATGGTGCGACGGTGGTGCATCATGGGTGCCATGCATCAGTTCTCTTTCCCCGTTTCTGCCACCGGCGCGCTTGCGGTCTGCGCCCTCGCGCTTGGCGGCTGCGAGAGTGTCGAGCCGGGGGCGTCGGCAGGTGGCGTCGAGAAGCTGCGCGCCGTGGTGCAGGAGCGCTATCCCTTCGACGCCGACAGCTTTACCCAGGGGCTCGAGGTGGCCCCGGACGGCACGCTGCTGGTGGGCACCGGACAGGAGGGGCAGTCGCGTCTGTATCGACGCACGCTTGAGAACGCCGATGCCGAGCTGGCCTCCGTGGACTTGGATCCGCAGTTCTTCGGCGAGGGCATCACCCAGGTCGGCGACAGTGTGTGGCAGCTGACCTGGCAGGACGGCGTCGCAATGCGGCGAGACGCGGACACGCTGGAAGAGACTGACCGCGCCACCTACGACGGCGAGGGCTGGGGGCTGTGCGCGCGCCAAGACGAGCTGATCTTCTCCGACGGCTCGGCCGAGCTGCGTCGCCTCGACCCGGAGACCTTTGCGGAGCGCGAGCGCTTTACCGTCACCGCCGACGGCGCGCCGGTGGCGGGGCTCAACGAGTTGGAGTGCGTGGGTGATGCGGTCTACGCCAACGTCTTTACCACCACCGATATCGTGCGCATCGACGCCGCCACGGGCGAGGTCACCGCGCTTATCGACGCCTCCGCGCTCCCCAACAACGCCGAAGACGATCCCAACAACGTTCTCAACGGCATCGCGCACCTCCCAGAGACCGACGAGTTCCTCCTCACCGGCAAGCGCTGGCCGGACATGTACCGCGTCACCTTCGAGCCCGCCGAGTAGCGGCGCTGGTTTACACTAACCACTATGGCTAAACCGGGTGCGAGTTCATGGGGAAAGCAGATCGCCGTCATTGCGGTGGGGGTGATCGTGCTGGTTGCAGGCATTTACGCCTTCTTGGAGTGGCAGCGCACCAGCCCCTCGACCCCGGTGCGCGACATCCGCGTTGCAGTGGCCGCGGGCGAGACCACAGAGGAGCTCGCGCCGTACACCGTCTGCCCGTTAGACGAGCAGTGCGACGGCGGTGACCCGCCGACGATCGACGCGGGCGACGCGAAGGAGCTGACTATTACGGTGCCGGAGGAGATCTCCAGCTCCGGGTGGCGCCTGCTCGCTATTTACGACGACCCCGCGGCCAACGACGAGCGCGTCTTCCAATCCCACGAGACCACCGAGCACACCATCGACGCCGTGACCGACTCTGGCGCGCGCCTGGTCGTCGCCGAGGTCTCCGCCCTAGAGATAGATAAAGGCGAGGACGGGGAAGAGATCCCCGTCCTCGCCACGTGGTCGGTCGCACTTAACGGTTAAGCATCAAGCTCGCGGGCGACAGCGCGCAGAATTTCTGCGACCTGGCGCGCCTCCTTGCGCTCCGGGTAGCGGCCCTGCGTGAGCGCCGGCTGCACCTGCGTCTCAATCATCGTCATGACGTCGGCGAGCATGCTGCCCAGCTGCTCCGGCTTGCGACGGTGCACCGGACGGCGCTTCGGGCTATCGAGGACCTTGACGCGCAGCGCCTGCGGGCCTTTGCGGCCGGCCGCGAAGTCGAATTCGACGCGCTGGCCCGGGACGAGCTCTTCTACACCGTCGGGGAGGACGGACTTGCCGATGAAGACGTCCTCTTCACCCGGGTTGGATGCGAAGCCGAAGCCCTTCTCGGCGTCGAACCACTTCACCTTTCCAATAGGCATATTGCATCTTCCTTTACTTTTCTCGTGCCCACCTCGGGGCATTACCTTCACAATAACGAAAGAGGTGATGGTACCTTCCCTCCTCCCCTCCGCCACAGCCACACGGAACGTGACGCAGATCACGTTATCTTTTTGTAACGCGCTGACCAGCGTCGTTAAGCGGTTGCTCCCCCACAGCTCACCCCGGACGGTCACAAACCGTGCCCATAACGTGACTCAATCGTTATAAACCGCTAGGCTGACCCGCAACATAAACCGACAGCACTGCAAAGGCAGTACCGAGAGAGGATTTTTCGATCATGGGACGCCACTCCAAGCAGACCACTTCCCCGGCCAAGAAGGCCCTTGCGGGCACCGCAGCAGCGGCTGCCCTCACCGGCGTCGGCGCGCTGGCCCCGCACGCATCTGCCGCCCCGGACTCCGACTGGGACCGTCTCGCAGGCTGCGAGGCCGGCGGCGACTGGCACATCAACACCGGCAACGGCTACTACGGCGGCCTGCAGTTCAGCTACGGCACCTGGCAGGCATACGGCGGCACTGAGTTCGCCCCGACCGCCGACCAGGCTACCCGCGAGCAGCAGATCATCGTGGCAGAGCGCACCCTGGCACAGCAGGGCTGGGGCGCATGGCCGGCCTGCTCCGCAAGCCTCGGCCTGAACTCCGCGCCGACCAACCGCGACGCGCAGGCTGCGCAGGCAGCCCCGGCTCCGGCACCCGCGCCTGCCCCGGCACAGGCGGCCGCCCCGGCCGCACAGCAGGACACCACGCTCGCCGTGGACCAGCTGTACAAGCAAATCGTGTCGAACCTGAACAACGCCGGCATCGGCGTCCCGGCACAGGTGCACACCACCTACGCCGCGAACCGCCACGACTACAACGCCTTCTACAAGGCAAACCAGCCGCTGTTCGACGCTGTCCTCAACGGCAACATCAACGGCATCATCGCCCAGGTGCAGGCACAGGCACTGCGCTAAACCAAAGACTGTATTTCAGCGCCGCGGCGCACGCGAGTTCCACGCGTGGTCGCGGCGCTTTTTACTGCGCGCATGAAAAAGTGCCTCCCCTTTACCCGGGGAGGCACTTTTTCAGGAATGCAAAACCCGCCTGCCAGCGCGCAATCACGCCGCAGGCGGTACGAGCAACCCTTTTTAGCGGTTGATGCGCGTGGTGGTGTGCACGTAGCCGGTTTCCTCAGCCGGCATCGGCAGAACCAGGTCGTCGCCGAAGGGGCTGGAAGCGCCCGCCAGCTTCGAAGAAAGCTCCGTCACAGGGTGACCATTACCGTGGGTGTGCTCGGGCCACGCCGGGTTTGCGCGGCCGATCTTCTGTACATCTTTAGCCATGCCACTCATTCTTGCATGTCCGCGTACAAAACGCACGTAAACTACAAATTTGCACCATGACTGACTTCGCCAACGCACTTGCACAGCTCACCCCCGACTCCCTGCGCCGCCTCATCGCCGCGCGCCCAGACGCGTTCTTCCCGCCTCCGCCCTCGCTGGCGTCGCTCGCCACCAGGCTGACGCAGTCCGCCTCCACCGCACGGGCGCTGCGCACGCTGAACGCCGCAGAGCTCGCCGCGCTGCAATCGCTTGTCGACGCCGGCGCGGAACTCACCCCCGCCACCCCCGCAGAAGACATCACCGCCCTCACCGACGCCGCGCTCGTCTACCCCGCGGGCAACGAGGGTGACGTACGCGTCGCCCCCGGCGCGGTCGCCCCACTGCCTCCAGCCTGGCGCGTGGCCGACCGCATTCCCGCTGGCCTGGAAGAGAAGCTCGCCGCCCTCGACGAGCGCCAGCGCAAGGTCCTCGAATCCCTGGCCGCGGGCGGCGGCATCGGAGTCTCCAAGGCCGCGGCACCGGACGCGGATCCCACAACCCCAGCCGCGCGCCTTCTGAGCGCAGGCCTTATCGAGCGTTACAACGAGCACTCCGTGCGCCTGCCCGAACCGGTACTTTTGGCCCTCCGTGGCCGCACCCCGCGCGAGCACCCGCTCACCCCGCCCCCGGCACAGGAAGTGGACCAGGCGAAGGTCGACGCCGACGCCACCGCCGCTGGGCTCGAAGCGGTGCGCCAGATGCGCCAACTACTTACTTTCCTCATGCGCTCCCCCGTCGCCTTAAACAAGGACGGCTCCGTGGGCGTACGCGCACTCGCCACGCTGGAGAAAGCCCTCGGCTTCGACACCCGACTGCTCATCACCGTGGGCCACGCTGCGGGCCTTCTCGGCTGCGGCCCGGTCGACGAGCAGGACTGCCTCGCCGCCACCAAGGACGCGCTCTCCTGGTGCGACGCCACGATCGCCGACCAGTGGGCGATCCTGCTCGCGGGCTGGCTCGCCTCCCCCTGGCGACTCGACACCGCCAAACTGCTGCATTCCGAATCCCGCGAACCCGACCTACGCCGCGCTAAAGAGATGGTGGTCCGCCACAGCGGCGACCCGCAGCAGCTCCTCTTCTACGCCCCACTCGACGCCGCGGGCCTGCGCCCAGAGCGCATCACCGCCCTCTGTGGTGAGGCCCGCACCTTCGGCGCGCTCGCGCCCACCCCGTCCACGCCCCTGCTCGCCCTGCTTGAGCGCGAAGACGTCGCCGCCGCGACCCGCGAGCTCGTCCCCGCCGAGATCGACACCGTCATCGCCCAGGCGGACCTGACCATCCTCGCGCCCGGCCCCCTGCCACCTGCGATGGCAGCGGTCCTCGAGTCCTTCGCCGAGCTCGAGTCCCCCGGCCTGGCCAGCGTGTGGCGCGTCAGCGACGCCTCGGTGCGCCGCGCCTTCGACGCCGGCCGCACCGCCGAGGAGCTCAAGACCTGGCTCGAGGCGCACACTCTGGGCGAGGTGCCCCAATCTTTGAGCTTTTTGCTTGACGACGTCGCGCGCACCCACGGTGCCATCCGCGCCGGCCACGCGATGAGCTACCTCCGCAGCGCCGACCCGGCACTCATCGCCACCGCCGCCCAGCACACTCCACTGCAGGTACTCGCCCCAACCGTGGCCGTCTCCGATCTGCCCCTGCCCAAACTGTTAAGAGCACTGCGCGAGGCAGGCCTGCAGCCAGCCGCCGAAGACGCAGACGGCGCCACGCTCGACATCGCCCCCGAACCCGCACTCGTCCGCCCGACACCTGCAGCGCTGCCCAAAACGCAGCGCGTGGGCGAAGAGCTCACAGAGCAATTAGTCGCCCGGCTCCTCGCACACGAAGAAGGCGCGTCAAACGCTACTGCGGCCCAGTCCCCCACCGAGACCCTCCAGGCCGCGGCAAGGGCCCGCAGGCACGTCCGCGTCACCTACTTCGACAGCGCAGGCGAGAAACAAACGCTCACCGCGCTGCCGCTCTCGGTCCGCGCGGGCCGAGCCGATCTCCTCAACGAGTCAACGGATGCGGTCGTGCGCCTGCCCATCCCCCGCGTTGCCGAGGTTGAGCTGGCTTAGCGGCTCACCTGCTCCAACAGCTCAAGCACGTGCTGGTAGGGTTCGCCGGTCGCGCTGGTCAGCCCCAGCTCGCAGGTGCGGTTGGACGACGCGTGGTACTTCGCACCCAGCTGCTTGGCCTCCGCAGCTTCTCGCTTTGTTGCCGACGCCGTGAGCTCCGGGTGCAGCATGCCGCGGTCGCCCGCATACCCGCAGCAGTTCCAGTCCTTCGGTACGTTGACCTGCTCCACCGCGGCCTCGGCCACCTTGACCAGCTGCGGGAAGATCCCCAGGTGGGTCGAGGAGCACGTGGGGTGCAGCGTCACCGACTCCAGCTTGCGGTCCACCGCCAGCTTGTCCAGGACGTGTGCTTCCACGAACGCGATCGCGTCGATGACCGTGATGCCAACTTTCTCCGCCATCTCCGCAAAACCCTGGGTACACGATGAGGCGTCGACGATGACGGGGAGGCGGCCACCGTCGGTAGCCTCCATGAGCAGCGCCTGGGCGCGTTGCTCCATTACCTCGTGGCCCTGCGTCATGCCTTTCGACGTCCACGGGGTGCCACAGCACAGCGAGTCAATCCCCTCCGGCACGAGCAGCGCCAGCCCGGCGCGCTCCACCAGGCGCGCGAACGCCTCGGAGGCACCGACTCCGTCTGCCTGCGGGCCGAACATGGAGTTCACGCACGCCGGGACGAATACGCCGACCGGGGCGGCGAACTTGCTGCCGACGCGCTCGCCGAAAGCCTTCGAGCGCGTGCGTCCACCCTTCGAAAGCTCGGGGCGGTACTGCGGCACCGTGTCCTCGCCCACCAGCGCACGCGCGACGTCGGTGACCTTCTGCACCAAACCGGTGGGCAGGTAGTGCGCGCCGGTGAGCGCGACAGACGCCACCTTGTTCGCGGGTGCCCACGCCTTCGCGGCTGCAGCCCAGCCCGCGTTTTCCACCTTGGTTGCTTCTTCGCGGCGCAGCGACTTTACAAACTTGCCGGTGTCAATCCCGACCGGGCATGCGGTCACGCACATCGAGTCCGCCGCACAAGTGTCGATGCCCTGGTACTCGTAGGCTTTATCCAGTTCGCGGACGGTGTCCATATCGCCGTCGAGAAGCGCCTGAGCGCGGGCGCGGCGCACGACGATGCGCTGGCGCGGCGTCATGGTGAGATCGCGCGAGGGGCACACCGGCTCGCAGTAGCCGCACTCCACACAACTGTCGATTGCTTCTTCAACCGTGGCGGAAAGCTTCATGTTGTGCAGGTGCTCCTCTGGATCATCGGTGATGATCACGCCTGGATTCATCGTGTTGTGCGGGTCGCAGGCGCGCTTGAGCTCAACCATCACGTCGTACAGCTCGTCGCCGTACTGGCGGCGCACGAACGGCGCCATGACGCGGCCCGTGCCGTGCTCCGCCTTCAGGTTGCCGTCGGCACCGAGGATGAGATCCACCAGCGCGTCGTTGAAGCCGTTGTAGCGGGTGAGGTTCTCCTCGCCCTCGAAGCGGTCGGTGATGAGGAAGTGGATGTTGCCGTCCTTGGCGTGACCGAAAATCACCGCGTCGTCATACCCGTACTGCGCGAACATGTCCTGCAGACCGGAGCAAGTATCGGCCAGGTCGCCGACGGGCACCACCACGTCCTCCAGCAGCGCGGTCGTGCCGGAAGGGCGGGCCTCCGCCACCTGGGCGTAGAGCCCCTTGCGGAAAGCCCAGGCCTTTGCCGCCGCGGAGGCGTCGGTGGAGAACTGCGCGGGATTCTGCAGGTCCAGACTCCGCAGGATCTCCGCGCCCGCCTGCTCGCGAGCGTAGAGCTCCTCCTCGTCATCCGCGTGGTATTCAATCAGCAGCGCAGCCTGGCCATCCACCTCAAAGCCGGTAATCTCCTCCGGAACAGATGCGAAGCTGCGGCCGACCTCGATCGAGTGCGAGTCCATCAGCTCCAGCGTCGCAGCCTTGGAAGCAAACAGGTCTGGCAGGCTGCGGGTCGCCGCGTCGATGCTCTTGAACACCGCGACCGAGGTGGTCTTCACCTTCGGCACCGGCACGGTGCGCAGCACTGCCTCGGCGATGAACGCCAGCGTGCCCTCCGAGCCGATGAGCAGGTGCTCGAAGACCTTTACCGGCTCATCAAAGTCCAAGAACGCGTTGACGCCGTAGCCCATGGTGTTTTTCAGCGCGAAGTGGCGCTCGATCTTCGCCACCGACTCCGGGTTCTCCCGCACGCGCTTCTGCAGCCGCAGCAGCGTCTCAAACAGCTCCGGCTCCTGTGCCTTGAACTGCTGGTTCGCGTCCGCGTCCGCGGTGTTGATCACCGTGCCGCTCGGCAGCACAAAGGTCATCGACTCCAGCGTTTGGTAGGTGTTGAACTCGGTACCGCAGGCCATGCCGGCCGAGTTATTCGCAATCACGCCGCCCATCGTCGCCGCGCTTTCCGACGCCGGATCCGGTCCCAACTTCTTCCCGTACAGCGCCAGACGCGCGTTGACGGAGCGCACCGTCGCACCGGGCTGCACCCGGACACGGTTGCCGCGGTCGAGGACTTCGACGTCGCGGAAGTGCTTGCGTACGTCGACAAGCAAGCCGCTGCCCCCGCCCTGACCCGACAGGGAGGTCCCGCCTGAGCGCAGCACCACCGGCGTGCCGGAGGCGCGGCCGGCGCGGAAAACGGCGGCGACGTCATGCGCGTTGCGCGCCTCGATCACCGCATCCGGGGTGTAGAGGAAGTGCGAGGCGTCGTGGGCGTACTTGATGCGGTCCACCAGCGAGGTGTGAACGGTCGAATCGGTACCAAGTTCGCGGTGGAGGGTGTCGGTAACGCGCGCATCGGGCGCGGAGATCGTGGCAGTCATAGGTACCACTTTAGGGCTAGACTACTTCCAGCACACGAGTTCTGGGAAAGAAAGGAGCCCCATGCCCCTCGGCGACGGCCCCCTCATCGTCCAATCGGACAACACCGTCCTTTTAGAGGTTGCACACCCGGACGCGCCGAAGGCCCGCGCCGCGCTTGCCCCCTTCGCGGAGCTCGAGCGCGCGCCCGAGCACATCCACACCTACCGCATCACTCCGCTCGCGCTGTGGAACGCGCGTGCCGCGGGCTTCGACGCCGAGCAGGCCGTCGACACGCTCGAGCGCTACTCCCGCTTCCCCGTCCCCCAGCCGCTGCTCATCAGCGTCGCAGAAACCATGGCCCGCTACGGCCGCCTCAAGCTCGTGCAACACCCCGCCCATGGCCTCATCCTGGAGGCGGATGAGGCCGCACTGCTCACTGAGGTCACCCGCAGTAAAAAGATTCGTCCACTCATTGGCTCGCTTATCGACGCCACCTCCGTCCCCGTCCACCCGTCTGCCCGCGGCCAGATCAAACAGGAACTGACCAAACTCGGGTGGCCCGTCGAGGACCTCGCCGGTTACGTCGACGGCGAGCACCACCCGATCCAGCTCGACCAGGACGGCTGGCAGCTCCGCGACTACCAGCAGTACGCCACCGAGTCCTTCTGGGAGGGCGGCTCCGGTGTGGTGGTGCTGCCCTGCGGCGCAGGCAAGACGATCGTGGGCGCGGCGTCCATGGCGCAGGCGCAGACGACCACGCTCATCCTGGTGACCAACACCGTCGCCGGCCGCCAGTGGCGCGACGAGCTGCTGCGCCGCACCACGCTCACCGCTAACGAAATCGGCGAGTACTCCGGTGAGAAGAAGGAGATCCGTCCCGTCACCATCGCGACCTACCAAGTCGTCACCCGCAAGACGAAGGGCGAATACCGCGCCCTCGAGCTTTTCGACTCCCGCGACTGGGGCCTGATCATCTACGACGAGGTCCACCTCCTGCCCGCCCCCGTCTTCCGCATGGCCGCCGACTTGCAGTCGCGCCGCCGCCTGGGCCTGACCGCGACGCTTGTACGCGAGGACGGCCGCGAGGACGACGTCTTCTCGCTCATCGGCCCCAAGCGTTACGACGCCCCGTGGAAGGAACTCGAGATGGCCGGCTACATCGCCACCGCCGAGTGCGTCGAGGTCCGCACCACCCTGAGCGAGGAAGAACGCCTCACCTACGCCACCGCCGAGACCCGAGAGCGCTACCGGCTCGCCGCCTGCTCACGCGGCAAACTCCGGGCCGTCGAGACGCTGCTCGCACAGCACGCAGGCCAGCAGACGCTCATCATCGGCGCCTACGTGGACCAACTCGAGGAGATCGCAGCACACACCGGTGCACCGCTCATCCACGGCAAGACGAGCACGAAAAAGCGGGAAGAGGCCTTCCAGGCATTTCGCGAGGGCCGAATCTCCACGCTGGTGGTGTCCAAGGTGGCCAACTTCTCTATCGACCTGCCCGAAGCTGCCGTGGCAATCCAGGTCTCAGGCACCTTCGGCTCCCGCCAGGAAGAGGCGCAGCGCTTAGGCCGCCTGCTGCGCCCGAAGCACGACGGGGCCGAGGCAGTCTTCTACACCATCGTCGCCCGCGACACGCTCGACGCCGAATACGCCGTCCACCGCCAGCGCTTCCTCGCCGAACAGGGTTACGCCTACCGACTCGTCGACGCCGCCGACCTATAGACTTGTCAGCCATGAACACGTTTCATTTCGAGGTTGATGAAGACTACGCCAAGCAGCACAACGAGCTACTCCAAGACACAAAGAGCATGGTGATCTCCGGCATCACCATCTTCGTCCTCTGCGTGTTAGGCGGCATCGCCTCGTGGATCTTCATCAGCCCCACCTCGCCGTGGCGCCTCCTCGCATCCGTGGGCTTGATCCTCTTCGGCGTGATGATGCTCATCGTGGCGCTTCTCTTGCCCAAGTCGGTGGGCAAGACCCAAGCGCTTTACGACGCCCACCCCCTCGCCCCCGCAATCATCACTGAAAACGCCGGCACGACCCTCACACTCACCGCTCTGGTGGACAAGAACGCCGCTGAGCAGGGTCCGGCCCGCTGGGCGATTACCTCCCGCGTGGTCAAGCGCATCCCGAACACCCACGACACCGTCGGCACCAAGGTCCCCGTCGTTGCCGTAGGAGGACAGCGCACCTCCCGCGACAAGAACACGTGGCAAGTCATCACACCGATGCCAATCGCCTGGGCCACCCCGGACACCCAGGTCATCTCCCGCGCCCGCGCCGAGATCCCCCAGGATCAGTGGCAGCGCCTGGAGAAGGCGCGCAAGGATGCCGAGCTTGTGGCTTCGGCTAAGAACTCTCTAGTTGCCTTGTAAACGCGTTTTCTATCTCACGCCCGGTTCCTTTCTATCTATTGGAACCGGGCGCTTGTGTATCTAAGGATCCGAAAAAGGTACGTATGCTGTGCTGTTGCTGCGGATGAATAGAGATCCGTGAATCCTTTTACGTGGTGTTTTTGGCGACCTGGGACAACAGGGGTGCGGTGTCGGGGTTGATGCGGGATCTTTCACGGTTGGCTGCGGTGTGTGACTGCTCCCGTAACGTGTAAAAGGCGCTAGCACCATTTGGGCCTTTCCCCATCAGCAAACCCCCTGGTCGCGTGAGCACGGAGGCACTATATGGAGCTAGCTCCGCTTGGCATCGGCGCGGTGGCAAAACGCCTGGTCGAGTGTAACCGAGTGCTCTATATGGAGCTAGCTCCGTTTGGCACCGAAGCACCCGCATTTTCCCTGGTCGCGTGTAACTGTGTCCTCTAAAAAGAGCTAGCTCCGTTTGGCCCCAC
>NZ_KV818027.1:0-1720 GCF_001814825.1 Corynebacterium sp. HMSC071B10
CGGCGAGCAGCCCGGCGACCCTGCCGAGCGGCGCGAGGACGTCGGCGACGTGGAATTCCGTCCGGCCCCGAGCCCTTCGACGGCGGCGTCCATCGGTTCACGCGCATAGCGACTGGGGAACCTCAGCTGGACCTTGTCCTCGTAGGCCGCGAGGAGTCTGCGGTTGTTCTGGACGATCTGGGCAATCGACTTCATCTGGTTCTGTCTCCGGGTGTGTGGGCCGCGTCCACGCGGCGGTTTCGGGTTAGGTGATCGGGTTCGCGGGCCGTCGTCGGCGGTGCCGCCCCCGTGGACGTACCTGTCATGCAGACTCCCCCGGCCTCGTTTTCACGGCGATGCCTAAGAACCAGGCCGCGCAGACCACCAAACCCGCAGCTCCGGCGCCGTTGACGGCCTCGCCGGCTGCGGATACGGGGTGTGCCCGGCGATTCCGCGCAGGAGGGGACGGACACCGGCCGGAGGATGTGCCAAACGGGGTTCCCCGCGTTCGCGTCGCCCCCTCTCGGCCGACTCGTCGACTCATTGGTCGCTGTGGTGGGTTCATCAGACACAAGCGGCACTGTGTTGCCCTCTCAGAAGATAATAACCATTCGTGCGTTAGGTTAGCCTAACCTCTCTTGCGGCTCAAGTCCCGTCTCGTGCGTTTGATGGACATTGCTGAAACCGAGATCGCGCAAAACCAGCACACCATTGAGTGGCGCGTGGACGAAAACCAAGGATGGGCGTAAGAATCCGTAGGCGTTGTTAACAATCTTCTCGGTGAATCAGCCTGTAAAACCGGGAAATCCCCGTACTCAGGGGACGATCACTACCCCGCTGGAGTGGGAGCAGAAGGCTTCTCCGGATAAGCGCTCTGGCAATGGCCCGAAACCGAAGGTGCGGGCGTGTCCCAAAATGGCACAGCTATGGATCCGGCGCTCGGTCAAGGGACTCCGGCACCCTTTCACCGCCATCGACCATAAAGAAGCCAGCCGGGAAGAGAAACATGGCTACCGCAAAGAAAGCCCAGGATTCCCGCCGTCCGACCACCCCAAACATGACCCACTCCAGGGCAAAGAACGCCACGCCCAACAGGCCCAAGACAAGCGCCGCGACGGAGTTGAGGCGGACATTCCGGTAGTTCATGCACCGCATCCTAGGTTTCGCCATGACGTGAGGCAGCCCAGCTGATTTCTGCGCTCATAATCAGAAACGGCCTATAGTTGACGTGTCATAATTTTTTACGCAATAAGGGAGGACACGATGACTACAGAGACACAGAAGGATTGGGCAGGCGACGCCCAGAATGCGTCGAAGGACGGCGAGTTCAAGCGGGATACGAACTACGTCGGTGACCGCATTTTTGCGTCGATAAGCAACGAGGCTCTGCACTAGCCCGTGCAACCGCACCGCTACCGCCTCATCGCAGCACGTGCCTACCTCTGGGCACATCGCGCTGTCATCGTGCGGCGCCCGATGGGGCTGGAAGATGTGATCTCCATGGGCTTGGCTGCCCCGACCCACGACAAGCGTTCCTGGACCTTCGACCTGGATCCGGGCGGCGCCCTACCGGAACAGGGAAAACATACATAGTCTGCGCCATCGGCGTCGCCGCATGTCAAGCCGGATACTCCGTAGCCTACTACCGGCTAGACCAACTCGTAGATATGTTGGCGGTCTTCTCACCGGCGGACCAAAACTACCTCGATAAGATGCGGAAACTGATCAATGTCGATGTCCT
>NZ_KV818028.1:0-234 GCF_001814825.1 Corynebacterium sp. HMSC071B10
CGCCGCTTGGGCCTTCCTATTGCGCACCGATCCGTAGAACACCTCGGCGGCGAGCGCGAGTTGTTCGGCGCGGTCGCGGTCCATGCCGCGGGCAACGAGCTCGGAGACGCTCACTGATGCCGCGTCGGCAACGATGGCGATGCCGGCGCGGTCCTGGGCGATTAACGCGTCTACGAGGTTCATGGCCCCCACAATAAACACCCGCAACCTGCGCAAACAAGCAAATGTGAGAAG
>NZ_KV818028.1:334-30423 GCF_001814825.1 Corynebacterium sp. HMSC071B10
CCCGAAAGGGAACCGGAGGCCCAAAACGTGTGTCTAATAGGGTTCGGTGTTTTCGGCGGCAGACTCGGTGGGCTGGGTCTCTACGCTCTGCGGAGTCACCTCGGTGGAGGGTGGCACCTCCGTCGTCGGGACGGTGGTGGACGTCGGAGAAGGCGTGGAAAACTGCGTTGTCACCTCGCTGGAGTACGTGGGCTCGGTGGCGTAGGTGGGCTCCTCGGGCACGTAGGTTGGCGCGACGGCGGACTCCGTGACGGAAGTGCTGGAGCGGGCCGGTGGCGCGAGGAACCCACTGTTCGCCTCGCTCTCCTCGCCGGGCTGGACCATGAAGCCGCGGATGAGCAGCAGCACTGCGAACACCACGAGCAGGGCAAAGGTGGACACTCGCATGAGCCCGTCGAGGAGGCCTTTCGGGCTGGAGGACTCGGTGTCTTCATCATCCTCGGGTTCCAAGATTCGCGTCGGGGGTTCGGCGGCGGGGTCTTCCTCCGGGTTGGGGCTGTGGTGTACGGCCGGGGCCACCGCCGTGGCTTCGGGGTCGGCGGGGGAGGGGGAGAGTGTGCCGTCGATAGTCGCGGCGGAGCCGTATTCCTCCCAGAACTCGTTGAGGATGGCCAGGCGGATGGCGCGCTCGATCATCCACTGGCTCAAGGGCTCGACCTTGACCATGAAGCGCATGTCCACGGTCCACGGCGAGCCGACGGTGGCGGGCGGGTGAATGTCCACGGCCGGGTGGACCTGGAGGTCTGCCTGCACTTTCGGCGCGATCTCCGGGGCGGCGAGCGCCTTGCGGGTGGCGCGCTCGGAGCGGGCAACTACCTCTTCGGCGGAGGAGGAACCGAGCAGCGGCACGGGGATGACCACCAGCGCGTTCGACCAGCTATTGGACTGGTTGATGCACACGCGCGCGGTGGAGTTGGGGATGGAGATCGTCGCCTGCTCGATCGTGCGGATCTGGGTGGCGCGCATAGTCAGCTGGATCACGTCGCCGGAAACGTCGACGCCGTTGCCTTGGAAGGTGACGTAGTCGCCGACGCCGTACTGCTTCTCCGTGAGGATGAAGAAGCCGGCGAGGAAGTCCGCGATGATGTTCTGCGCACCGAAACCGATCGCGGCCGAGACCACGGTGGCGGGGATCGCCGCCCCGGCGAGTGAGAACCCAATCTGCTGCAGGGCGAAGAGCAGGAGGAGGAAGTAGGCGATGATCTCGCCGATGTAGACGCCCGCGCCGACGAGCGCGAGGCGCGTTTTGCCTTCATCGGCGGACCCAGCACGCGCGACTTGGCGCTCGAAGTAGCGGTTGATGAACCTGCCCGTGCGGGGCACGAGCAGCGCGGCAGCGCACAGAAGTGCGAGGTTGATGCCGGTTTCGGCGATCCAGTGCCACAACTCGATGAGGATGTACTTGAAGGGCATAGTGCAGTCGAGTGTAGTCCTGCTGCCGCCGAAGCACGCCGTGAAAACCCTGCCAAAACGCACCAAAGAGTGGGATGTGAATTTTAATCAGTGAAATTGCCCCTCACGACTGCGAGGTTGTGTAAGGTAAGCCACATGATCAACCAGCGACTAGTAGTACGAATTCCCACGCGGCGCTTGCCGTAGCGGGTTCGTTTTTCTACGCCGCTGAAACAACAAGCGCCCTCGACAGCACACACCGTGCTGATTCGGGGGCTTTTGTTTTGATCGACCTTCTGACCGACATTTTTCACCCAAGGAGCTTGGAATCGTGGCAGCCTCACAGGAGCCCCCGACAAAGAACTCGCAACCGATCGCGCCGGAACGCATGACAGGCGCGGACGCGGTAGTGCGGAGCCTCGAGGAACTAGGAACCCGGGTCGTGTTCGGGTTGCCGGGTGGTGCGGTGCTCCCGCTTTACGACGCCCTCTTTGCTGCCAAGAAGCTACGCCACGTCCTCGTGCGCCACGAGCAGGGCGCAGGCCACGCGGCCGAAGGCTACGCCGTGGCCTCCGGCGAGGTCGGCGTCTGCCTGGCCACCTCCGGTCCGGGCGCGACCAACCTGGTCACCGCGATCGCAGATGCCTACCTGGACTCGGTGCCGATGATCGCGATCACGGGCCAGGTCGGCTCGCCGCTGATCGGTACCGACGCCTTCCAGGAGGCCGATATTCGCGGCATCACCATGCCGATTACGAAGCACAACGTCATGGTCACCGACGTCGAGGACATCCCGCGCGCGATCGCCGCGGCGCACCACCTGGCCACCACGGGTCGCCCGGGCCCGGTGCTGGTGGACATCCCGAAGGACGTCCAGGCCGCGGAGTTCGAGTTTTCCTGGCCGCCGGAGGTTGATCTGCCCGGCTATAAGCCGAACGTGAAGCCGCACAACCGCCAGATCGCGCAGGCGGCGAAGATGGTCGCGGCGTCGAAGCGCCCGGTGCTCTACATCGGCGGTGGCGTGGTCAAGGCTGGCGCGCACGAGGAGCTGCTCGCGTTCGCCGAGCGCACCGGCGTGCCGGTGGTGACCACCTTGATGGCGCTCGGTGCGTTCCCGCAGTCGCACCCGCTCTACATGGGTATGCCGGGCATGCACGGCTCGGTGCCTGCGGTCGGCGCGCTGCAGGAGTCCGACCTGCTCATCGCGATCGGCACGCGTTTCGACGACCGCGTCACCGGCGATACCTCCACGTTCGCCCCGCACGCGAAGACGATCCACGCTGATATCGACCCGGCGGAGGTCGGCAAGATCCGCGAGGCGGACGTGCCGATCGTCGGCGACGCCAAGCGAGTCCTGGCGCAGTTGACGGAGGCATTTAGGGACGAGAAGAGGAATGCGCCGCCGTCGATAAGCAACTGGCTCGCGCGCTTGAACTCGCTCAAAGAGCGCTTCCCCCGCGGCTACGACCCGCAGCCTGACGGCAAGCTTTCGCCGCAGTTCGTCATTGAGACGCTGTCGAAGACGGTGGGGCAGGACGCGATCTACGTCTCGGGCGTGGGCCAGCACCAGATGTGGTCGGCGCAGTTCCTGGACTTTGACAAGCCGCGGCACTGGATCAACTCCGGCGGTCTGGGCACCATGGGCTTCTCCGTCCCGGCGGCGCTCGGCGCGAAGGCCGGCTGCCCGGACAAGGAGGTCTGGGCGATTGACGGCGACGGCTGCTTCCAGATGACCAACCAGGAGCTGACCACCGCCGCGATGGAGGGCTTCCCGATCAAGGTCGCGCTGATTAATAACGGCAACCTCGGCATGGTGCGCCAGTGGCAGACGCTGTTTTACGACGGCCACTACTCCCACACCAAGCTCGGTGGGGAGGAGGTCTACGTGCCGGACTTCGTCAAGCTGTCTGAGGCGCTCGGCGCGGAGGCGATCCGCGTGACGAAGGAGGAAGAGGTCGTGCCCGCGATTAAGAAGGCGCGCGAGATCAATGATCGCCCGGTCGTCGTCGAGTTCATCGTCGGCGAGAACGCGCAGGTGTGGCCGATGATCGCGGCCGGTGCCTCCAACTCGGACATGCAGTACGCACTCGGCATGCGCCCGTTCTTCGACATGGAAGAATCTGCGGGCGAGACCCCGGAGGCGATTAGCGAAACCATCGACGCGCTCGACAACCAGCCCGCACAGGAGGAAAAGTAAATGCCACAGCAAGAACCCATTACCCGCAATACGCTTTCGGTGCTGGTGCAGGATGTCGACGGCATTATCACCCGCGTGACGGCGCTGTTTACGCGCCGCGGCTACAACCTGGTCTCGCTGGTATCCGCGAAGACGGAGACCGAGGGGATTAACCGCCTGACCATCGTGGTGGACGCCACCGAGTACGCCATCGAGCAGATCACCAAGCAGCTGCACAAGCTGATCCAGGTGATCAAGGTGCTGCGCCTGGAGGACGACTCGATGATCGCGCGCCAGCTGCTTCTGGTGAAGGTCGCCACGACGAACCAGAACCGCCCGCAGGTGGTGGACGCGGCGAATATTTTCCGCGCCCGCATTGTGGACGTCTCGCCGGAGTCGGTGGTTATCGAGGCCACCGGTTCCTCCGACAAGCTCAAGGCGTTCCTCGAGCTCATGGATACGTTCGGCATCAAGGAGCTGGCGCGCTCCGGCAACCTCGCGCTCAATCGCGGGCCGAAGACGATGGCTCCGTCGAAGAACTAAGCAATCGCTTTTCGACGCCGCGTTTTCCCCACAACCCACGGCACTTGTGCCATAATATGAAATAGCTGTCTCATAGAATAGGAAAGGTGAGTGTTCCACTCATGGCTATTGACGTGTTTTACGACAACGACGCAGACCTGTCCATCATCCAGGGCAAGAAGGTTGCCGTCATCGGTTATGGCTCCCAGGGCCACGCCCACGCGCAGAACCTGCGCGAGTCCGGCGTAGAGGTCGTCGTCGGCCTGCGCGAGGGCTCCAAGTCCGCGGCGAAGGCGAAGGAAGCCGGCTTTGAGGTTAAGACCAACGCCGAGGCTGCCGCATGGGCCGACGTGATCATGTTGCTGGCCCCGGACACCTCCCAGGCCGAGATCTTCCGCAACGACATCGAGCCGAACCTGAAGGACGGCGACGCGCTGTTCTTCGGCCACGGTCTGAACATCCACTTCAAGCTGATCGAGCCGGCCGACACCGTCACCATCGGCATGGTCGCGCCGAAGGGCCCGGGTCACCTGGTCCGCCGCACCTACGTCGACGGCAAGGGCGTGCCCTGCCTGATCGCCATCGAGCAGGACCCGCAGGGCAACGGCCGCGACCTGGCCCTGTCCTACGCGGCCGCCATCGGTGGTGCCCGCGCCGGCGTTATCCCGACCACCTTCGAGGCCGAGACCGTCACCGACCTCTTCGGCGAGCAGGCAGTGCTCTGCGGTGGCCTGGAAGACCTGATCATGAAGGGCTTCGAGGTCCTCGTCGAGGCTGGCTACGAGCCGGAGATGGCCTACTTCGAGTGCCTGCACGAGATGAAGCTGATCGTCGACCTGATCTACGAGGGCGGCATCGCCAACATGAACTACTCCGTGTCCGACACTGCGGAGTTCGGCGGCTACCTCTCCGGCCCGCGCGTGATCGACGAGGGTGCCAAGGACCGCATGCGCGACATCCTCAAGGACATCCAATCCGGCGAGTTCACCAAGCGCCTGGTCGCCAACGTCGAAGGCGGCAACAAGGAGCTCGAGGGCCTGCGCGCCAAGGTTGCGGAGCACCCGATTGAGAAGACCGGTGCACAGCTGCGCGACATGATGAGCTGGGTGAAGAACCCGCTCAACGAGACCGCGTAAGTCTTTTTACGCAAGAAAGCGGCCGCCGCGAGGAACCTTCCTCGCGGCGGCCGCTGTGTGTATGTGGCGTTTTAGTTCTCGCCGGTGACTGCCTCAGCTGCGTCACTTGCCGCGTCGCCGACCGCGTCGGTGGCGTCCTCGAGCGCCTCGCCAGCCTGCTCGGTGGCGGTGGCGGCTGCGTCGCCGGCCTGCTCGGTCAGATCTGCGTCCTCAGTCGCAGCCGGTGCTTCAGCGGTCTCGCCTTCCTCGGCTGCGCCTGCTGTGCCCTCAGCGCCTTCGGTGGCACCCACCGTGACGGTCTCCTGGCTGGTCTCGGTGGCGACGGTGGAGGTCTCGGTCACTGCCGCGTCGCCCTCGTCGTCGCTGCCGCCATTGAACAGGCCGAGCAGCAGCCAGACGAGCAGCAGCGCGACCAGGATGCCCAGCAGCCACTTCCACCAGCCGCCGCCGTTGCCACCTGCGGCAGCTTCGGTCTCATCGGCTGGCACGGCGGTGGAGCCTGCGGCAGTCGCGGGCATTACCTTGGTCTCGTCGGTCTCGTGTGCGTCGCGGTTGGGGTTCGGCTGGGAAGTGGTCATAAGCGTGTCCTTTCGCTCGAGTAATTCAACCTCCCACCGTAACAAAAGCCGCCCGAGCGTGCCCGAATCCGCCCGCTGGTACCCGTTTTCATTTAATTGTCAATAACGGTTGCGGGTCGTACGCTAAAGACATGGCACACGAGCATCACCACCACGACCACGACCACTCCAGCACGCCGCTGCGCGCACTTGCGATCGCGCTGACGATTACCGGCACCGTGTTCTTCGCGGAGCTGGTCGGCGGCTGGTTGGCTGGCTCGATGGCGCTGATGGCCGATGCGATGCACATGCTTTCCGACGCCGCAGGGTTGATCATTGCGGTGATTGCGGTGTTGGTTGGGCGTCGACAAGCATCGGCCCAGGCTACGTACGGCTACCGGCGGGTGGAGGTGCTTGCGGCGCTGGCGAACGCGGTGATGGTGTTGGCGATCTCGGTGTGGATTGTCGTCGAGGCGGTGCGCCGCCTGCAGAGCCCGGCTGAGGTGCAGGGCACAACGATGCTGGTCATCGCGGTAATTGGCCTGGTGGCGAACGCGGCGTCGGCGTGGGTGCTGAACCGGCACCGCGAGTCGTCGATCAACGTTGAGGGCGCGTTTTTGCACGTGCTGGTGGATATGCTTGGCTCGGTGGCGGTGATCGTGGCCGGCATCGTGGTGCTGACCACCGGGTTCGTGGCGGCGGACGTGATCGCTTCCCTGGTGATTGCGGCGATGGTGCTGCCGCGTGCGTGGCAGCTCATGCGGCTGTCGGCGAGCGTGCTGCTCGAGCAGGTCCCAGAGGGCTTCGACGTCAGCGTGGTAGAGCCCGCGCTTCGGCAGGTCGACGGCGTCGCCGACATTCACGACCTGCACCTGTGGAGTCTGGACGGCGTCAGCGTGCTGGCGACCGTGCACATTGTCCGCGACGGCACCGTCGGCACCGGCCCGCTGCTGGATGCGGCCCAGCACGCCCTGCGCGAACACGGCATTGAGCACTCCACCATCCAGATCGAGCAGCCGGAGCACGAATCCCACGAGACGGTTTGCTGATTCTGTTCTAGTGTTGGGGCCATGGGATTTACCACGCCGAGCTACTCCTTAAAAGACCTCTTCGCCCGCGCCGAGCGCGGCGAGCTGCAGCTGCCCGATTTCCAACGCGAATACATTTGGGACGTCGACCGCGTCCGCACACTCGTGACCTCCGTACTGCGCGGATACCCGGTCGGATCCTTCCTCGCGCTCGATACCCGGAACGCACCGATGCGCTTCCGCCCGCGCCCGCTCGAGGGTTTGCGCCCGGGCGACCGTGAGCCGGGGCTGTTGCTTCTCGACGGGCAGCAGCGCCTCACCTCCCTCTACCACGCCTTCAAGGGCGACGGGGTCATCCCTTCGCTTGATTACCTCGGCCGGCGCATCGAGCGCCGCTTCTTTGTCGACGTGCGCGCGGCGGTGTCGGCAGACCCGATGCCGGTGGAGTCCGTCTTCGCCGTGGACTTGGACGGGCAGGTGCGCTCGCACTTCGGCCCGCAGATCGACGGCGGGATCACCTCGCGTGCCGACATGCTCACCCACGGCGTGGTGCCGATCTCGACGCTGCTCTGGAAGGAAGGCGCAGACCTGCTCATCGACCTGGCCGCGGAGTCGGAGGACCCGGGGATGCGGGAGGCGGTCAAGGCCTTCCAGCACAGCGTGCTGCGCTGGCTGCCGGCCTATGATGTGCCGGTGATTCGCATCGACCGCGAGACTTCGCAGATCGGGGTCGGCCAGATTTTTGCGCACGCGAACTCCGCGGGCGTGCAGATGGACGTCTTCGAGCTGCTCACGGCCGTGTTCGCCTCGGAGGACCCGGAGTTTAAGCTCAGCGAGCACTTCGCAGCCCAGGAGGCGCGGCTGCGCGAGTACCCGGCGCTGGATAACATCGGCCGGATTGAGTACCTGCGTGCCCTGTCGCTCCTGCTCACCAGCAGGGAGGGCCACGCGGTGGGGCACCGGGGCGACATCTTGAACATCTCGCTTTCGCAGTACCTCGACCACGCCGAGGAACTTACCGACGCCTTTGTTGCCGCCGCGGAGTTTTTGGCGGAGCGTTGCATTTTGGGCGTCGACCAGGTGCCGTACTCGGCCCAGATTGTGCCGCTGGCCACGATCCTGGCCCGCCTTGCCGAGGATCCGGCGGTGCTGGAGCAGCAGGAGGCGAAGGATCGTCTCAACCGCTGGTTCTGGTCTGGTGTGTTCGGCGAGCTCTACGGGGCGCACGCGCCGTCGATTCGCGCAGGCCTGGACGTCACCCAGGTCACACCTTGGGTGCGAGGAGAGACGGAAGCTGTCCCGCGCACGGTCACGGACGCGAGCTTTGCCGAATCCCGGCTGCACACGGCGACTGCGGAAAGCGGCGTCTACCGCGGCCTGTACGCGCTGTTGATGGCCCGCGGTGCGCTGGATTGGCGCACCGGCAAGCCGTTTACGCGCGAGACGATTGGCGAGTTGCTACCGCGTTTCCACACGGTTTTCCCGCGCGAGTTCTGCCTGGCCGCGGGGGCTGACGAGCAGTTGGCTGATTCTGTGCTCAACCGCACGCCGATGGGCCGACGCACCGACGTAGTCATGGAGAACAACGAGCCGAAGCGCTACCTGCCGCGCCTGCAGTCGAAGTCGCTGATGGACGACGCGGAGTTCGACGCGATGCTCCGCGGCCACGAGATCCGCCCGGCCGACCTGCTCAATTCCGACTGGGAGGGCTTTATCAACTTCCGGCGCGAGCACTTCGTCGGCATCATCGAGTACGCACTGGACAAGGCTGTCGAGCGCGACGTGCGAGATGCAGAATAGGTTTCGCGGCATCGCCGCCGCGCTGTGCGCGTGTGCGCTGGCGCTCGGCGGTTGCGCGGAGGAGGTCGAGCAGTCCCCGCTGGAGAAGGCGCGTACCGCGAACCAGTCGCGCCACGTCGCCACGTCTTTCGACGACCGCCCGGTCGTCCTCGACGACACGAACGGGCTGGTCAGCTCCGAGTACTTCTTCGTTAGCTCGGAGACACTCGTGGTGAGTGATCAGACGGTGGAGGCGCAGTTACGCGCGGCGTCGATAGCCGCCTACGCGCACGCGCCGATGCTTGTCTACGACGCGCAGCACCACGCTCAGGTGATCCAGGAAACCGAGCGCCTCAAGGCGCACACGGTGCTCACGGTCGGTGACGTGCCCATTGCGCCGCTCTCCGGTGAAGTGAGAGTGAACCGCGACCCGGGCGGGCTCGAGGCGCTGGGGAAAATGACGTCGGTGCGCTTCCGGGAGCGCGCGGTGCAGAATCCGGCGCGGGCGCAGCGCGCCGTGGCGGAGCTCAATACAACGCAACCGACCTGGCTGAACGCGTCGTGGGCGCAGCCGGTGGTCAAGCCGAACGCGAAGGCGCAGCCCTTCCCGGTGCACTCGCGGCGCGACGCAGACATGGCGCCGCAGGTGGTGGCGACGGGGGAGACTTCGATCGCCTCGATCGCGAATGCGCGGGCGTACGGGGCGGCGGTGGCGTATGTGGATGATCCGGATCCGCGGGCGTCGGAAAGCACACTGCTCGCGATGGCCGGGCTGGCGGACGCGCCGCTGGTGCTGCTGGGCACGCAGTTTGGCCGGGCGATCGATATTCCGCAGCGTATTATGCAGGCGGAAGAAAATTATTAGCCGAGAATTGCAGACAGCGGGGTCTATTCGGGCTAGAATGGCGCGCGTACCTATTGAGATATTGAAATGCACAGGAGTCGATTCCAGTGTCCAAACCGGTCGTGCTGATCGCTGACAAACTGTCCCAATCCACCGTCGAAGCGCTCGGAGACGCAGTCGAGGTGCGCTGGGTCGACGGGCCGAACCGCGAGGAGCTCCTCGCTGCGGTCCCGGAGGCTGACGCGCTGCTCGTGCGCTCCGCAACGACCGTCGACGCCGAGGTCATCGCGGCCGCGAAGAACCTGAAGATCATCGGGCGCGCGGGCGTGGGCCTGGACAACGTGGACATCCCCGCCGCCACCGAGCGCGGCGTGATGGTCGCGAACGCCCCGACCTCGAACATCCACTCCGCCTGTGAGCACGCGATCGCGCTGCTGCTGGCCACCGCGCGCCAGATCCCGGCCGCGGACGCGACGCTGCGCAACGCCGAGTGGAAGCGCTCCTCCTTTAAGGGCGTGGAGATCTATGGCAAGACCGTGGGCATTGTCGGCTTCGGCCACATTGGGCAGCTGTTCGCGCAGCGCCTGAGCGCGTTTGAGACGAACGTCATCGCGTACGACCCCTACGCTAACCCCGCCCGCGCGGCGCAGCTCGGCGTGGAGCTCGTCGAGCTGGAGGAGCTCATGGGCCGCGCTGACTTCGTCACCATCCACCTGCCGAAGACGAAGGAAACCGCGGGCATGTTCAACGCGGACCTGCTGTCGAAGGCCAAGGAGGGCCAGATCCTCATCAACGCCGCCCGCGGTGGGCTGGTGGATGAGCAGGCGCTTGCCGACGCCATCGTGAACGGCCCCATCCGCGGCGCCGGCTTCGACGTCTACGCTTCCGAGCCGTGCACCGACTCGCCGCTGTTCGCCCTGGACGAGGTCGTGGTGACCCCGCACCTCGGCGCGTCCACCGTGGAGGCGCAGGACCGCGCCGGCACCGACGTCGCCGACTCGGTGCTCAAGGCGCTGGCGGGCGAGTTCGTCGCAGACGCGGTCAACATCACCGGCGGCCGCGTCGGCGAAGAGGTAGCCCGCTGGCTGGACCTGGCCCGCAAGCTCGGCCTGATCGCCGGCGAGCTGCTCGACGAGGCACCGGTCTCCCTCAAGGTCACCGCACGCGGCGAGCTGTCGACCGAGCAGATCGACTCGCTCGGCCTGTCTGCGGTGCGCGGGCTGTTCTCCGGCATCGTGGATGAGCCGGTCACCTTTGTCAACGCGCCGCAGATCGCCGAGTCCCGCGGGCTGACCTACTCGGTGGAGACGCAGACCGAGGCGCGTGCGCACCGCAGCGCGCTCGAGGTGCAGATCGTCTCCAGCACCGGCGAGACGGTCACCGTCGTCGGCGCGCTGACCGGCCTGGAGGGCGTGGAGAAGATTGTGCGCATCAACGGCCGCGGTCTGGACATGCGCGCCGAGGGTCGCAACCTGTTCTTCCGCTACACCGATGCACCGGGCGCGCTGGGCACGGTGGGCTCCAAGCTCGGTGCTCAGGGCATCAACATCGAGGCCGCGGCACTGACGCAGGCCGAGAAGGGTGACGGCGCGATCCTGATCCTGCGCGTTGAGTCCGAGGTGCCGGACGCGCTCGTGGACGAGATCGCCGAGGCACTCGGCGCGTCTGCGCTGCAGGTGGTCCTGGACTAACCCCGCGCGATTTCGCCCCCGCACCGACAACATGGTGCGGGGGCACACTTTTGCCTGCGTGGGCTGCTACACTCACAGACAAGTCCATCAGGTGAGAAAGGAATCTCAAAAATGAAGATCGCAGTGATTGGCGGCGACGGCATCGGCACCGAAGTCATGGCCGAAGGCTTGAAGGTGCTCTCCGCGGTGCGCGACGACGTGGAAACCACCGACTACGACCTCGGTGCGCGCCGCTACCTGCGCAACGGCGAGCTGCTTACCGACGCCGACCTGGACAGCCTGAAGGCACACGACGCGATCCTGCTCGGCGCGATCGGCGACCCGGCGAACGTGCCCGCCGGTGTGCTCGAGCGCGGCCTGCTGCTGCCGCTGCGCTTCAAGCTGGACCACTACGTCAACCTGCGTCCCTCGCGCCTGTACCCGACGTCGACGAGCCCGCTGGCCAACCCCGGCGAGATCGACTTCGTAGTCGTGCGCGAGGGCACCGAGGGCCTGTACGCGGGCAACGGCGGCACGCTGCGCCAGGGCACGGTGCACGAGGTGGCCTCCGAGGTCAGCCAGAACACCTACTTCGGTGCCGAGCGCGTGGTGCGCTACGCCTTCGAGCTGGCCATGACGCGCCGCAAGAAACTCACGCTCGTGCACAAGACGAACGTGCTGGTCAACGCCGGTGGCCTGTGGCAGCGCGTGGTGGACGAGCTGGCGCAGGAGTTCCCGGAGGTGGAGGTGGATTACAACCACATCGACGCCGCGACGATCTACATGGTCGACGACCCGGCCCGCTACGACGTGATCGTCACCGACAACCTCTTCGGCGACATCCTCACCGACCTCGCCGGCGCGGTCACCGGCGGCGTGGGCCAGGCCTGCTCCGGCAACATCAACGCCGCGGGCGAGTTCCCCTCCATGTTCGAGCCGGTGCACGGTTCCGCGCCGGATATCGCTGGGCAGGGGATCGCCGACCCGACCGCGATGATCCTGTCGGTGGCCATGATGCTGCGCTTCCTTGGCGACGAGGACAACGCCGCGCGCATCGAGCAGGCCGTCGAGGCCGACGTCGCCGCGCGTGGCGACGGCCCGGTGTCCACGACCGAGGTCGGCGACCGGATCGTCGCCGCGCTGCAGTAGCCGCTTGCATGCGCATGCCCCGCCCCGTGCGGGGCTTTTCCCGTTTTTAGTGCAGGCGGATCGCCCTGCAGCGGCGGCGGGGCCGTAGAATTGTGAAAATCATGTGACCGTAGAGAAAGGTGCCCGTCAGTATGCGATTGCAGACCTCCCGCGCCAGGGTCGTCAGCGCCTGCGCGTTGATCGCCGCACTCGTGATGACCGTGCTCGGCCTTACCGGCGCGTTCCAGCAGGTGTCGGGTTCTCCGGAGGCTGCGGGCGAGCAGGCGCGGCTTGCCACCGACGGTTCTGAGGTCATCGCGGACGCGGACGGCACCGGCGTGGAGGTCTCCAAGCTGCTTTTCGACGCCGCCGACACCGTCGTGGTGGCGGGACCCAAGCGCGAGGACCAGCTCCGCGCCGCAGGCATCGCGGTGGAGCGCGGCGTCCCGCTGCTCACGCGCTGGCCGAACACGGATGCGGCCGTCGACGAGGAGATCACTCGCCTGGGTGCCGAGACCGTGATCGAGGTGCCCGGCGAGGACGCGGAGGCAGACGAGGTCGCGCCGGTGGACAGCCCCGCGCCGGAGCAAGATGCCGAGTCGATCGCCGCGCTCGACGCACCGAATGCCCAAGACAGGCAGCTTCCGCCGATGCTGGCGAGCCCGCAGACCTCCCGGGCCGCGGCGGCGACGGCACGAGCGGCAGGTGCCGAGATTGAGGTGGTTGCGGCACCGGATCCGCGGGCGACGTCGACAAGCATGCGCACCGTGGCCGAGCAGGACACGCTCGCGCTCGGACGGCAGTGGGGCACGACCGAGGATTTCCGCTCGCGCATCGAGCTGGCAGCCAACGGCGAGCTGCCCGGCGGCGGTGGGCTGGTCTTCCCGGGTCGGCGCATGATCGCGCTGTACGGGCACGCGTTCGCGCCCGAGCTGGGTATCATGGGCGAGCAGCCGCCGGCGGAGGCCGCCGCGCTGGCGAAGGAGTATGCGGAGAAGTACCACCCGCTTGCCGACGAGCCCGTGATCCCCGCCTTCGAGATCATCGTGACCGTGGCGTCGAACTCGCCGGGCGAGGACGGCGACTACTCCAACGAGGCCGACCCGGCAGAGGTCGTGCCGTACATCGACGCCATTACCGAGGCCGGCGGCTACGCGGTCATCGACCTGCAGCCGGGCCAGGGCGACTTCCTGCACCAGGTCAGGCTGTACGAGGAGCTGCTCAAGCGGCCCAACGTTGGGCTCGCGCTGGATGCGGAGTGGAAGCTCAATCCGGGCGAGGAGCCGCTCTCGCGCGTCGGGTCAGCGACCGCGGAGGAAATCAACGTGGTGGCGGACTGGCTGGCCGCGTTTACCCGCGAGCACAACCTGCCGCAGAAGGCGTTCGTGCTGCACCAGTTCCAGCTCGGGATGTTCCCCGACCGCGAGAACATCCGCACCGACCACGACGAGCTGGCCTACGTCCTGCACGCCGACGGGCACGGCACGCCGGGGCAGAAGTTTGAGACCTGGAACCTGCTGCGCAAGGACCTCGACCCGGGCTTCTACATGGCCTGGAAGAACTTCATCGACGAGGACGAGCCGACGTTTAGCCCGGAGCAGACCTTCAACGACGTCTCGCCGCGCCCCTGGTTTGTGAGCTACCAATGAAACACCCACATTTGTGCGTCATCTCACGCTAATGTTGGGGCATGAGCGTCGAACTTGAAGAGGTCAGCGGCTTCCTTGCCGAGCACGAGCCCTTCTCACACCTACCCGAAGAGGAGCTCGCCGCGCTGCCCGCGCAGATGGGTATTACCTACGTGCGCCGCGGCACCACGGTCGTGGGCCTCGGCGAGCCGAACGATACGCTGCACATCATCCGCTCGGGGGCGATCGACATCGTCGCCGAGGACGGTCTGCTGCTTGATCGGCGCGACGCGGGCAAGAACTTCGGCTACTCCACGCTCGTCGGCGAGCGCGAGTCGCAGTACACCATGACCGCCGTGGAGGACTGCGTGCTGCTGCTCCTCCCGCGCGAGACGTTTGCGCAGCTTTTGGAGGCACATCCGGACCTGGAGCGCTTCTTCCAGTCCGCGTCGCGTCGCGTAGCGGCTGCGGCTGAGGAGGTGCGCGATTCCGGTTCGGCGCAGGTGCTGCGTACCCGGCTCGCGGAGCTCATCCGTGGCCGCGAGCTGCACAAGATTGCACCGACGACCCCGATCGCAGAGGCGGCCGCAGCGATGGATCGCCACCGCGTGACCTGCCTGATCGTTGACGGGGACGAGCCGGGGATCGTCACCGACCGCGACCTGCGCTCGCGCGTGGTGGCTCGGCGTGTGGACCCGGACCGGCCGGTGGCCGAGATCATGACGTCCCCGGTGCGTTCGATCGCTGGGTCCTCGCTTGTCTTCGAAGCGATGCTGCTGATGGGCGAGGCAGGCATCCACCACCTGCCGGTGGAAGGCGAGCACGGCATCGAGGGGATCGTGACCTCCTCCGACATCATGCGCCTTTTGCAGGCCGACCCGATCTACCTCGCCGCCGACGTGGAGCGCGCGAGTTATGAGGAACTCGAGGGCGCGTACGGGCGGGCGGCGCAGGTGGCGATGCGCTTTTACGAGCGCGGGGCCTCGGCCACCGAGTCGCAGCGGATCCTCACCTCGATCGCGGACGGGATCGCGCGGCGGCTGTGCACGCTCGCCATCGAGAAGCTCGGGGACCCACCGGTGCCCTTCGCGTTCGTCGCGGTCGGCTCCCAGGCGCGCAGAGAGATGGGGCCGGCCTCCGACCAGGACAACGCGCTGGTGCTGGACAACGCCTTCGACCTGGAGGCGCACGGCGCGTACTTCGCCGAGCTGGGCCGCTTCGTCTCCGAGGGCCTCGGTCACGCTGGGCAGGCGCTGTGTCCAGGCGACATGATGGCCGCCAACGACGCCTGGCGCATGACGCAGGCGGAGTGGGAGCGCACCTTCCACGGCTGGGTCACCGCGCCCGATCCGGACGCGCTGTTGCACGCCCAGGTCTTCTTCGACTTCCGTACCATCTTTGCGTCCGACGCCGCGGCCGAGACCGCGGCCCGCGAGGTCCACGACGCGGCGCTCGCCTCCGCCCGTGGCTCGCGCCGACTGCACACGCACCTGGCCGCGCTGGCCACGTTCCGCGAGCCGCCGATTGGGTTCTTCCGCGGCCTGGTCGTCGAGCGCAGTGGCGAGTACGCCTCCACCCTGGACATCAAGCGCGGCGGGACCGCGGCGGTGGTGCAGATGGCGCGGCTGTACTCGATCGTTTCGGGGGTGGGTGAGGTGGATACAGTGGCGCGTATTTTGGCGTCGAGAAGCGAGCCGGGCGCGATCATCTCGGCCAAGGGCGCGGAGGACCTGTTCGGTGCCTACGAATACCTGGCTGACCTGGTGATGAAGCACCAGGCGAGGCAGCTGCGTGCCGGAGAGCGGCCCGATTACCACATCGACCCGAAGCAGCTCAGCGAGCGCGACCGGGCGGCGCTGCGCGACAGTTTCCGCGTGATCAAGTCGCTGCAGAACGCGCTGGCGAACAAGTACCCGGTGCGGGCGGTGTGAGATGTTTTTCGGGACGCGCGCGAAGCGCAGGCAGCTTATCGACGGCGCGCTGCTGGCCGTCGACGTCGAAACCACCGGCCTCAAACCCGGCCGTGATGCGTTGGTCGCCGTCGGCTGGGTGCCGGTCAACGGCAACGTGATCGACCTGGGCGGGGCGCAGCACCACGTGCTGGCCGGTGCGGAGGTGGGGGACTCCGCGACCATCCACGGGATCACCGATGACGAGGTCTCAGCGCGCGGTGAGGACCCCGCGCAGGTGTGGGAGGCCTTTGTGCGCGCCATCGAGGGGCGGAAGCTGCTCGCGCACTTTGCGCAGATGGAAACGGGTTTCCTCGGCCAGTTGGCTACGGAGGTGCGCGGGAAGCGCTGGGCGCTGCATGAATCGGAGGTGATTGACACGATGACGATGGAGCGACGCCACATGGAACGCATGGGCACCTACCCGCGCGGCGAGGACCTCCGGCTGCCGCGCGTGCGCCAGCGCTATGGGCTGCCGCGGTACACCAATCACGGGGCGCTCACAGACGCGATTGCGTGTGCTGAGCTTTACCTTGCGCTAGCTAGTGAGTGATGTGTCACTTCGCGATACGCTTCGGTATGCTCTTGCCTATGCGTTTTGGACGAATTGCAACACCTGAAGGGATGACGTTCGCCGTCATCGACGAAGCGGGGGAGGTAGCCAAGGCAATCGCCGGCACCCCGTACACCGAACCCGAATACACCGGAAAAGAGTACAAGCTGGAGGACGTGCGCCTGCTCGCGCCGACGCTGCCCAGCAAGATCGTGGCGGTGGGCCGCAACTACGCGGACCACGTCGCCGAGGTGTTCAAGGAGTCGGCAGAGCACCTGCCGCCGACCATCTTTATCAAGCCGCCGACAGCGGTCGTCGGGCCGGGCGCGCCGATTCGTATCCCGGACTTCGCCACCGGCGTGGAGTTCGAGGGCGAGCTCGCCGTCGTCATCGGCGTGCCCTGCAAGAACGTCAAGGCTAAGGACTGGAAGTCGGTGGTCCGCGGAGTGACCATCATCAACGACGTGTCCTCCCGCGACCTGCAGTTTTCCGACGGCCAGTGGGCGCGCGCCAAGGGCATTGACACCTTCGCCCCGCTCGGGCCCTGGATCGAGACGGACCTGGATAAGTTCGACTTCTCCGACCTGCCGATCAAGGCACACCTCACCCACGACGGGAAAACCGAGACGAAGCAGGACTCCAACTCCAAGCAGATGATCATGAACATCGGCGAGATGATCGAATGGGTCACCCAGTCCTTCACCCTGCTGCCGGGCGACGTGATGGCCACCGGCTCCCCGGCCGGTACCGCTGAGATGGTGCCGGGTGACTTCATTGAGGTTGAGATCCCGGGCATCGGCAGCCTGGGCAATCCGGTCGCTCGGGCCTAAACCGGCCCGAGTATCAAAGACCAAGCGCGCGCATGATGGTGCGCAGCTTGGCGCTGGTCTCGTCCAGCTCCGCCTGGGGGTCGGAGCCGAGGACGAGGCCGCCGCCCGCCCAGGTGCGGGCGCTTGTGCCGGAGGCATCGACCTCGGCGCAGCGGATCGCCACCATGTACTCGCCGTCGCCGTTGTTTTCGGTGTAGCCGACCGCGCCAGCGTAGAAGCCGCGGTCGGTTTCCGCGGTGGTGATCAGCGCCTCGGCGGCCTCGGGCGGCGTGCCGCAGACGGCCGGGGTGGGGTAGAGCCGCAGCGCGAGGTCGAGCGCGGTGGGCGCGGGGTCCTTGAGCTCGCCGCGGATGGGGGTGGCCAGGTGCCACATCTCGCTGGTCTTTTCAATCTGGGGGCGCTCCGGAATTTCCAGGCGGGTGCACAGCGGGGCGAGGATGCCGCGGATGTGCTCGACGACGTAGGCGTGCTCGTCGAGATCCTTCGCCGAGTTGTAGAGCGCTTTGGCTGCGGCCTCGTCGGCTTCGCGGTCGTGCGGGATGCGCGCGGCAGAACCCGCCAGCGGGTGCGAAGCAACCTCCATGCCGCGCCGCTTGACCAGCACCTCAGGTGAGGAGCCGACGAAGAAGTTGCCGGGGCGGCCGGCTGGGGTCAGATCGGCGATGAAGCCGTCGCGGGTGAAGGAGAGGTCGATAAGCCGCGCCGCGACGAGGCGCGGGTCAACTGGCGGATCGAAGGCGATGTCCACCGCGCGGGCGAGGACCACCTTGTCCAGTTTGGAGGCCTCGATCGTGCCGAGCGCTGCCTCGATTCTGCGAAGGTGCTCCTGGGGAGCGGGGTCGTAACTGGTCACGGAAGCGGAGAGGCGTGAGCCGGGTCCGACGCGGTAGTACGGGTGCGGCTCGAGCGTGCCGGATTCGCGCACGATGGTTTCCGGCACCGTGAGCGCGGCGGGGCAGTCCTGGTCGAAGGGGAGTGCGCCGACGACCATGTCGACTTCGCCGGCCTCGATTGCGTCGATGGCGGCGAAGGCATCGGAAAACTGGCGCACCGAGCCCTGTGTGCGGACGGAGCCGTGGGCGCGGGACAGGAGGAAGTCCGGGGCGCTTGCGGGGCGTCCGTGATCAGGGGTGGGCGAGTTGTGCGCGGGGGTCTGCGACATAAGGGGAGACTTTAGCAACCGCGAAATATGCAGCAACTATGGGGCAGTTCCATGCGAACTGGCAGAAACTTACAAGGGGAGTAATGTGACAGAAGTGAAAATTGTGAAAACGCTTGCGGGTGGCCTTGGCGCCCTTTTGCTGGCTACTCAGGCCACCCCGGCTGCTGCTCAGGATCTGTCTTCTACCATCGACGGACACGTCAACGCCGCGGTGGAGAACGTGAACAACGCCGTCGCCGACGCCACCCGCAACGCGAATGCGGAATGGAACAAGTTCGTCCGCATGGCCAACGAGTCTCTGCCGCCCGGGTCCTCGCTGCCGCACAACCCGGCCCCCGTGCCGGCGCCGAAGGTGCCGGGTGCCCGTGGGTGGGCACCGCAGGCGAAGGCCCCGGTCGCCCCGGGTCGCAATGGAGAGATCGTCGGTGCGGGCCGCAGCTACCTCGTGTGGGTGCCTGCCAACTACAACCCGGCACGCCCCACGCCGGTGATGGTGGGCTACTCGGCCTACCAGGACTCCACCGAGAACTTCCGTAACTACTCGCGGCTGCGCGAGTCCGCGGTGGGGCAGAACGCCATCATCGTCTACCCGCGCGCCATTGGAGCGTCGTGGGAGGGCTCACCGACAGCGGTAACCCGCCCGGGCCAGGACATCCGCTTTGTCCGCGCCATGATTGACGACGTCCAGCGCTACTACAACATCGACCGCCGCCGCATCTACGCCACCGGGATGTCCACCGGCGGCGGGATGGCTGCGGTCTCCGCCTGCCATATGGCCGACCTCTTCGCGGGTGTGGCGGGTGTCTCCGGCGCGTACTACGCACCGGTGAACCGTGGCTGCCAACCCATCCCCGTTGCCTTTCTGGCCGTCCACGGCACCGGCGACACGCTCACGCCGTACCACGGCACGATCCGTCGTGGGGAGCGCGTCCTGCCCGTGCCGGCGATGTTCGCATCCTACGAGCGTCGTAACCGCTGCGCCGGCGGCGTGGATCGCGCCTCGGTCGGGCCGAACGCCACCCGCGTGTCCGCGCGCGGCTGCGCCAAGGGCGTGCAGGTGATCCAGGTGCACGGCTCGAACCACTACTGGTGGTACTCGCCGTCCGCTGCTGATGAGCTGTGGTGGTTCCTTTCGCGGCACGCGAAGTAGGGGTGCGGTGGGCGTCGAAAAGCGACTGCCCGCACGTAGGGGCTACTATTTACCCCATGACTGAATCTGCAATGCGCGTACGTTTTTGCCCATCGCCCACTGGCACCCCGCACGTCGGAATGGTGCGCACCGCCCTGTTTAACTGGGCGCAGGCGCGGCACAGCGGCGGCACGTTTGTCTTCCGTATCGAGGACACGGACGCCGCCCGCGACTCCGAGGAGTCCTACCGGGCCATCATCGAGTCGCTCGAGTGGCTCGGTCTGACCTGGGACGAGGGGATCAACATCGGCGGCCCGCACGAGCCGTACCGCCAGTCGCAGCGCATGGACATCTACAAAGAGGTCCTGGACAAGCTGATCGAGGCCGGCGAGGTCTACCCCGCGTACTCCACCAACGAGGAAGTGCAGGAGCGCCACAAGGCCGCTGGGCGCGACCCGCAGCTGGGCTACGACAACTTCGACCGCGACCTGACCCAGGAGCAGATCGACGCCTTTGAGGCCGAGGGCCGCAAGCCCGTGTGGCGCCTGCGCATGCCGGACCAGGACTGGACCTGGAACGACCTGGTGCGCGGCGAGGTCACCTTTAAGTCCGAGACCCAGCCGGATTTCGTCGTCGCCCGCTCCAACGGTGCACCGCTGTACACCCTGGTCAACCCGGTCGATGACGCGCTGATGGGTATTACCCACGTCCTGCGCGGCGAGGACCTGCTGTCGTCCACCCCACGCCAGATTGCGCTGTACGCGGCGCTGCAGCGCATCGGCGTCACCGACTTCACGCCCGAGTTCGCGCACCTGCCGTTCGTGATGGGGCAGGGCAACAAGAAGCTGTCCAAGCGCGACCCGGAGTCCAACCTGTTCAACCACCGCGATGCGGGCATCATCCCGGAGGGCATGATCAACTACCTCGCGCTTTTGGGCTGGTCGCTGTCCGCGGACCAGGACATCTTCTCTGTCGACGAGTTTGTCAAGGCCTTCGACGTTTCAAACGTGCTGGGCAACCCCGCGCGTTTCGACCAGAAGAAGCTCGAGGCCATCAACGCCGACCACATCCGCCTGCTCGAGCCGGAGGACTTCCGCGATCGCCTGCGCGCCTACCTGACCGAGTACACCGATTTCCCGGCCGACTACCCGGCGGAGAAGTTCGCGCTGGCCGCCGAGCTGGTGCAGACCCGCATCAAGATGCTTGGCGACGCCTACGGACTCCTCAAGTTCCTCGTCACCCCAGACGCCGAGCTGGAGCTCAACGAGAAGGCCGCGCGTAAGAACCTCAAGGAGGACGCGGTCGCCGCGCTCGACGAGGGCATCGCCGCCCTCGAGGCCATCGACGAGTCCGCCTGGGCCACCGACGCCATCGACGCCGCACTCAACGAGGCGCTCATCCAGAAGCTCGAACTGAAGCCGCGCAAGGCCTTCGGCGCGCTGCGCGTCGGCGTGTCCGGCGAGCAGGTCTCCCCGCCGCTGTTCGAGTCCATGGAGCTGCTGGGCAAGGAGTCCACGCTGACGCGCCTGCGTGCCGCCCGCGCAGTCACGCCTTACGCAGCGGAGTAGGAGCGCTTTTCGCTTGCTTTCCGACGCCCGCGTGCCCACCCAGCACGCGGGCGTCGTCGTATTTGAGCACACTTACAACGGCGTTATTTTAACGCCTAAAAAGCGGCGATACGCAGGCGATTTGGTATGTATTGTACCTTCTGGTTATAGTAATCATCGTTGTTCAGAGCGAGCAAGGAAAAACTTCACAAAGAGTTTACTCCGGTAAGCACTGAAAAACGATGGCCTATGGTGTAATTGGCAACACAACGGTTTCTGGTACCGTCATTCTTGGTTCGAGTCCAGGTAGGCCAGCAACAGAACTTCATGAAAGTTGTTCTGTGTCCTAATGCCCCGTTCGTCTAGTGGCCTAGGACGTCGCCCTCTCACGGCGGTAACACGGGTTCAAATCCCGTACGGGGTACAAATCACCGAGGCGGTCAGCTGAAAAGCTGGCCGTCTCGGTTTTTCTTGTGTTGGGGGTTGGGGTGTGCGCTGTTTTGTGGCGTTTGGTGGCGGGGCGTTCTTTGCGGCGTGGGTCCAAATGGAGCTAGCTCCGTTTAGGACGGCGTTGCTATGCGGACGTTCCTATCCCGGAGAGCCCGTCCGGGCTGATTCTCTAGAACCAACTGGACACACATCGCTTGTTCCCAATTGACAAATCTGGGTAATGAAGCGTGCTCATTTTGGGTAATTAAGTGTGTACATTTTGGGTAATAGAATGTGTACAATCTGGGTAACATACCATTCTACCTGGCGTTACTCCGCGATATCGTGCTACGGTTTGTGCATGGATGAAGCCACAGATTCAACGAAGTATGTGAGGAGGGAGATAGATACCCTCCTTGACGAGGTCATGCCGTACTTTCCTGCGATTGCGCTTGAAGGGGCAAAAGGCGTGGGGAAGACCCAAACGGCGTTGCAGCGTGCTGAGCATGTGCTGCAGTTGGATTCCCCGGGGATGAGTGACCTGGTTGCGGCTGACCCTTCGATCGTGCACTCGCGGCAGGGCAATGTGCTCATCGATGAATGGCAGAAATACCCACCGGTATGGGATATCGTCCGTCGGGCGGTGGACGCGGGGGCGCCAGCCGGGTCGTTTCTTCTGACAGGAAGTGCGTACCCGCCACATGGGGCCGGAATCCATTCTGGGGCTGGAAGGATCGATGAAGTTCGGATGCGCCCCTTCGCAATGCAGGAGCGTTCGTTGGCACGTACCAAGGTGCGTATCGCGGAAATCTTTCATGGCACGCAAAGCAACGTTGAAGCGGAAGAGGTTGCCGTCGGTGTGGCGGATTATGCCGAGGAGATTTGTCGCTCGGGGTTTCCTGGCATTATGGAGTTGCCGCCGCGGTTGCGGACGATGCGCCTGACTTCCTACGTCGAGCGTCTTGCAACGCACGAGTTCGAAGAACTGGGGCAGCGTGTTCGTGACCCGCAGGCGGTGATCCGTTGGCTCTCCGCCTATGCTGTAGGCTCTTCGCGGACAGACAGTTATCAGTCGATCCTGGATCGCGCGACGCCCGGCGAGGCTGACAAGCCCACGAGGAAAACGACGCAGGGCTATCGTCGACTCTTGGAGCAGTTGATGATCCTCGAGCCGCTTCCCGCATGGGAACCATTGCAGGCTGGTTTTCCTCCGCTGATCCGTTCGCCTAAGCACCACCTGTGTGATCCAGGCCTGGCCGCAACACTGCTCGGTGCGACGCCGACTTCTCTGATCTCGGGGGATCCAGCGCAAAGCGAGTTGTTTGCCCAGCTTTTCGAGTCTTTCGTGCTCTTGAGCGCTCGCGTCGCGGCAGAGACCTTTGGTGCGAAAACGTGGCACTTGCGTGCGCGGAGGGGCGAGCGTGAAGTGGACATCCTCGTCGAGGACATGGAGAAGCGGATACTCGGGATCGAGGTAAAGGTATCTCCGGAGGTCCGTGACGATGACGTGGCGCACCTGCATTGGCTGCGTGAGCAGTTGGGGCCGAAGTGGGCTGGCGGCATGGTGGTGCATGCCGGTAGCCACCTGTACCGCCGTGCTGACGGAATCTGGGTCGTCCCCTTGGCTGCGTTGGGTTAGTGGCACTGCTTTCGCCCTGCAAAGCGCCCATGCCTTTGCTACGGTCAGGATCGATAAAAATCGGCCCACCAAGAGGAGAATTGCCATGCGCTCGAAAAAGACCCTAACCGCACTGCTTGCTACTGGTTCCGCGACCGCACTGCTAGCTGGATGCGCAGAGCCTGCTGAGGATACGGCTTCGAGCGCAGAGAATTCGCCTGCAGCGGAGGGCGAAGTCACGCTCACGGTCTACACCTCAGAACCAGAGGAAAAGGTTGATGAGATTAACCAGGCTTTTGAGGAGGCCAACCCGGACGTCAAGGTAGAGGTCTACCGCGCCGGCACCGGCGACCTGACTGCCCGCCTTGAAGCGGAGAAGGCGGCAGGCAGCATCGAGGCAGATATTTTCTGGGCCGCCGATGCGCCGACTTTCGAAACGTACAAGGAAGCCGGGGACTTGGCCGAGCTTAGCGACGTCGACACCTCTCAGGTGATTGATGCAGCGCAGGGTGCGGACAACATGTACGTGGGCACGCGCATCATCCCCACCGTGATTGCCTACAACACCGAGGTGTACGACCAGGACAACGCGCCGGCGTCGTGGCAGGCGCTCACTGATCCTGAATACCAGGGCAAGCTCGTCATGCCGGACCCGTCGGTCTCGGGCGCGGCCGCGTACAACGCCACCGTGTGGAAGGGCAACGAGCAGCTTGGCGAGGAGTGGATTACCAAGCTGGGCGAGAACCAGCCGATGATTGCCAAGTCCAACGGGCCTACCTCGCAGGAGATTGCGGGCGGTGGCCACCCGGTTGGCATCGTGGTGGACTACCTGGTGCGTGACCTCGCCGATGCGGGCTCACCGATCAATACTGCGTACCCGGAGGAGGGCGCGCCCTTTATCACCGAGCCGATCGCGGTGTTTAAGGATTCAGATGTGAAGGACGCGGCACAGCGCTACATCAACTTCATCCTGTCGGAGGAGGGGCAAAAGATTGCAGTCGAGCAGAATTACCTGCCGGTGATTGAGTCTGTGGGCACGCCTGGCGATGCACCGAGCTTGCAGGAGATTCCGCTGATGGAGGCGGACCTGGCCTCCTTGACCGAAGATCGTGAGGAAGCAGTGGCGTTCTTCCAGAACGCAGTGAAGTAACTCGCTGCAGGATTAGAACACATGTAGGAGTACTGTGCCCGAAACAGTTGAACGGCGCGTAAGCGGTGTGCGTCTTGTACGTCTCGGGGTGTGGCTCATCGTCGCTGCGCTTTTTGTTGCGCCGCTGGCGCTTGTAGTTTCACTCGCTCTTGGTGGCAATCAGTTCCCCCTGCTCTTGCAGCAGGGGTTGGGTGAAGCGGCGGCGAATTCTGTGGTGACCACGTTGGCGTCGTCAGCTTTTGCTGTTGTCCTTGGCGGGGTGATTGCGCTGCTGCTGGAGCGAACTGACGTCTTTGGCAAGAATGTATTGCGTATCCTGCTGCTTTCACCGCTGCTCATTCCTCCGTTTGTTGGCGCTATTTCTTGGCTGCAGCTTTTTGGCAACAATCAGGGGCTCAACGCGGTGTTTGGTCGCGAGATCTGGAACATCTATGGTGCCGACGGGGTCATCTTTTTGATGACGCTGCATTCGTATCCTGTTGTCTACGTCATCGTCGCCGCCGCGCTGCGCTCCATCCCGGCGGATCTGGAGCTCGCTGCGCGAATTAGCGGTGCGGGCAGCGCGCGTATCTTGCGTACGGTGACGCTGCCGCTACTGGGACCTGCCTTTCTGAGCGCTTTCACGCTGACCGCAGTGTCGAACCTGGCAGATTTTGGGATCCCCTCGATTCTCGGCTCACCAGTGCGCTTTGAAACGCTGGCAACCATGGTCTATCGCATGATGGAATCCGGCATCGTGGCAAACCCGCTGCAGGTGGTCTCCACCATTGGCACGATTCTTTTGGTACTCGGTATCGCCGCAGTAGTCGCGGATCACGTGGTGTCCTCCCGTGGGGTTCACGCGACCGACGCGGGGGAGTCGATGCCACTACCGCTTGGGGCCTCGCGCACAGTGGTCTCTGCGGTTTCATGGGTGATTGCGCTCGCACTTACCATTGGGCCGATCCTTGGCTTGACCTACCGTGCGCTCTTGCCTGCCCCCGGCGTGCCTTTCACACTGCAGAACATTTCCCTGTCTAACTTCCAATCCACGCTGCAGAACCCGCGGGTGGTGGAGGGGTTCACGAACTCTGTCATACTCGCGTGCGGCGCGGCGCTGCTGTGCGGTGCGTTGGGGTGGGTAGTGGGGCTATTGGTCACCCGTACCCGCGCGCGGACCAACACCGCGCTGACGCTGATCGTGCTGTTGCCCACATCATTGCCTGGGCTGATTATCGGCGTCGGCTGGGTGATCTACGGCCGTTACACGGATCTGTACAACACACGTTGGGTGATCCTGCTCGCGTACGTCTGCGCGTTTACCGCCCTTGTGCTCCAGGCGGTGCGTGCCCCGCTCGCGTCGATGCCGGCAGCCGCGGAGGAGGCGGCGCGAATCTCTGGTGCAGGCCGGCTTCGCGCTTTGCTGGACACCACGGGGCGCATGGCGGTTCCGGCGGTGGTCTCTGGTGCGGTGCTCGTCGCAGTCACGGCGGTGCGGGAGTTAACCGTCTCGATCTTGCTCATCGCTCCTGGCACCACAACTCTCGGCGTGCAGTTGTTTAATCTGCAACAGTCCGGCAACTACAACCAGGCCTCGGCACTGGCGCTCATGTTCGCCGTCATCGGCATTGCCGCCCTCGCATTAACCATCCGCAACCCTGAACGGAGCAAATCGTGAGTGAAATTCAGCTCAGCGAATTGAGCGTGGTCTTTCCCGACGGCACGGTGGGCCTCGACTCACTAAGCGTTACCGTCCGCGGCGGAGAATTCCTCGCCCTCGTTGGACCTTCTGGCTCGGGCAAGACAACCTTGCTGCGCACACTGGCGGGATTTATCCAACCCACCTCGGGCAGCCTGACCATTGCCGGGCGCGATGTTTCTGCCGTACCTCCGGAGCATCGCCACATGGGCATGGTGTTTCAGCAGCATGCCGTATGGCCGCACATGTCTGTCGCCGCCAATGTCGCCTACCCGTTGAAGCAAGCCAAAGTGCCCAGCGCAGAGAGAAAAGCGCGCGTCGAGGAAGTACTCGAGCTCGTTGGGCTCGCTGGCTACGGACCGCGCAAGCCTGCGTCGCTTTCCGGCGGTCAGCGGCAGCGCGTTGCGCTCGCGCGGGCTATCGTTGCACGCCCGAGTGTGCTGCTTCTCGACGAAGCACTTTCCGCCCTCGACGAGCCTCTCAGAGACGGGCTGCGCCGTGAGCTCGTCGCACTAACTCGCACGCATCACCTGACCACGGTGCACGTCACCCACGACCGGAAGGAGGCGCTCGCCATCGCCGACCGCATTGCCGTCCTGCGCAACGGCGTAATCGAGCAGATCGCGACCCCGCCAGAGCTGCTCGCCCGCCCGGCCTCCGCGTGGGTTGCATCTTTTCTGAGCGACGCCACGGTCTTGCCGGGCCGTATCCGAGCGGGAAAAGTGGTCGTAGAGAAGCTGGGAAGCTGGGCCTACGAGGGAGATGCGCAAGACGGTGCGAGTGTAGACGTCGCCGTGCAACCGTCCATGGTGCACCTCGATGAAGCACCCGGGTCTGGGAGCACTACGGCGACGATGTCTGTGGCTTCCGCGCTATTCGAGCACAACGGCTACTCGGTGTCACTGCGCGCGGGGGAGCATACATTCAGAGCGTTCGTTGCAGGGAATGCCCGCCCCGACATCGACACCGAAGTCACCGTGCGGATTGACACCCCGCTTGTTTTCGCCTCCGAGCAGTAAGGACAACCCATGGAAACCCCCGCACAGCGCGGCAGCGCCGCCGAAGTTTTCGCAGCGTTTCTCAAACTCGGCTGCACCTCCTTCGGCGGCCCGGTCGCGCACCTGGGTTTCTTCCGTGAGGAGTTCGTCACCCGCCGCAAGTGGCTCAGCGACGCTGAGTACGCTGACCTCGTCGCCCTGTGTCAGTTCCTCCCCGGCCCGGCGTCCAGCCAGGTCGGCATGGCGCTCGGGCTGCGCCGGGCGGGCATGTTGGGGTTGGTCGCGGCGTGGGTGGCGTTTACGGCACCGTCGGCAATCGCCCTGGTCTGCTTCGCGCTCGGCGTGAGCAGACTCGGGAACGTCGCGGACGCAGGCTGGCTCATCGGCATGAAAGCCGCGGCGGTTGCCGTGGTGGCGCACGCGCTGATCGGGATGGCAACGTCACTGGTTACCAACAGGTGGCGCGCGCTCATCGCGGTTGCGGCGATGGTGCTGGTGCTGCTCGTGCCGAGCCCGCTGATCCAAGTCGCCGCGATTCTCGTCGGCGCGGCGGCCGGCTACGCCCTTCTGCGCGACACCGCACCCGCGAGCGCAGTCACGTCGGGGCCCACGCTGACCAAGAGCGCGGGCATCACGAGCCTGGGCATCTTCGTAGGTCTGTTGCTCGTGCTGCCGATTATCGCTCGCGGCAGCGACGTGGGGCTTATGCTTATCGACGGCTTCTACCGCGCCGGTGCCCTCGTCTTCGGCGGCGGACACGTTGTCCTGCCGCTGCTCGAGCAAGTCGTGGTGCCGACGGGACTGGTCAGCGCCGACGTCTTCCTCGCCGGCTACGGCGCGGCCCAGGCGGTGCCCGGCCCGCTGTTTACGTTCGCGTCCTTCCTCGGTGCGAGCGCTACTGGCATCCACTGGGCGCTGGGAGCGGTGCTCGCCACCGTTGCGATCTTTCTGCCCGCGGCTCTGCTCGTCGTTGGTGCAATGCCGTTCTGGGACGCGCTTCGCGCGCACCCGGCGAGCCGGAGCGTGCTGGCTGGTGCCAACGCGGCGGTCGTAGGCATCCTCGCTGCCGCGCTGTACACGCCAGTCTTCACCGCCGGTATCGCAGGCCCGGCGACGATGGCGCTCGCGGCCGCGGCTTTCGTCGCGCTGTGCTCGTGGAAGGTACCTGCTTGGGCAGTGGTCATCGCTGCGGCGGCAGTGGGCTTCGTCGCGCTGTAGGCCACCCCATACCAGTGTGACGGGCCGCACGTTCTATCGTGCGCTGTTGCGTTTCGGTGGGGTAGAACCAGTAGCCGATTTGTGCCAGGGTCTTCCGTGCTGGTGTGTTCCCGCCTAGGGTGAGACGTAGCAGGTCAGACGCCCTCCCCGCACAATAGAACGCAAGGGGAGCAGAGCCGAAGACACGCTGGAAGTGAGCGTCGACAGGAAGGAGACCGGATGACAGCAAGTGATACTGAGCATCACGACGGTGCTTCCGGCGCGGGCGATACGCCATATGCGGCATAGCCATAATCCGACTTCTAAATCGCTAGGGATGCGAGAAGCGGAGCTTCCGGCAGATCGGCTCGCGAAAGGGGCTGCACCACCAGCAATAGGCTGGACGCGACGTAAGAAAGGCGCACTTTAAGAGGGTGCGCCTTTTAGTGTGTAGAAGACATTGAAAAATGCGCGCTACGCTGGCGATTTGTGTGTTTAATGGAACACCCTCTATTGTTGACGAAGTCGCAAGGAACGCGAACGCGCCCCGTTCGTCTAGTGGCCTAGGACGTCGCCCTCTCACGGCGGTAACACGGGTTCAAATCCCGTACGGGGTACCACGCTATGTGGCCAGCATCAGCAAAGATGCTGGCCACTTTTGCTTTATCCGGTCACCACCACTTCGCCTCGGCGCTATCAAACGGCAGGTTCCACCGGCAATGATGCTCAAATCAATTGTTCGCACTCCAGAAAAGTGTGTTAAGATGAAGACACAGTGACCCGGCAAGGCTAATCTGAAGCAGATGGTTTCAGAACTCCTAAAATCGCCGGGTTTTAAAATATCATGAACACGTACAGTAAAATAGTGGGCAATAATCTGTTTGATGAAAGTGCCCAAATTCAGCATTTAAGGGGTTTGGGACTTGGGGGTAGCACACAAGAATTCGAGCAGGCCCTTACTCTAATAGAGTTTCATAGATTCGCGACCTTTGCGGTTGAACTCTTTGACAGCAATACGGATAAATTCTATCCAGGAATGGTTGTGGAGGATGTTCTTTTTGCGCATGAGTTTGATCGACAGCTAAGAAAACACATTTTTTCGCTAATACAGATTTTTGAGGTTTGGTTTCGGAAGCAACTGATTGATCTAAATACTCTTCAATCAGAGCAAATTTCTATTGAACAGAGTCATGAAAACTTTGATTTTTCGTACCTGTACAAGGAGGATTTCAATCCAACTATCTCGAATCGAGAAATTCATCGAAGAGATCTAAACTTCATGAGTAACGAGTTCATCCGCAAATTTTCGACTGAAGAGCAACAGTTTTTTACAGATTCCAGCACTGGGCTGTGTCTGCCTCCAGTTTCGCTGGCTTTTGAGCGGATGACTTTCAAATCTCTTGAAAAGTGGTTTAAGAATACGAAAACCAAATATCGTAAGGATATTGCAAACCGCATTTCTCTTCCTGAACCTATTTTTTCAAGTCTTGTAGGTGCGTTTTGCGATTGGCGAAACAATGTAGCTCATCATTCAAAGTGTTGGGTTGGTTATTCACGCGCGATCAAGAAATATGCGAAAAAAGACGCACCTGAAATCCTACGACCTTTTGTTCACGAGATGAGTAATTCCTCGGCGGGGTACTTCATCAGCCTCGTCGTTTATGTGGTGCGTCATCTGGATATTCAAGATCCAAGTCTTACTGCTATGCGTGACTACTTAATGAAAGCTCCGATAGAGTTTCTTGAGGACATGGAGTTCTCCGAGAATTTCTTTGAATCCCCCCTTTGGAATTTTGAGATAACAAAGAACTAAAAGAGTGGTATCGAATGCTGGTATCTGTAAACTTTCATCCATAATCACTGCGTAAGCTTTGTTGTGGTGCAAGCTCTGAAATTCTATGGTGCAGAGGTATTAGCAGGTCAGGGGTTCAGGCTGGTGAGGGAGTTTCGTGAAACCGCCCACGCTATGTGGCCAGCATCAGCAAAGAT
>NZ_KV818029.1:0-48671 GCF_001814825.1 Corynebacterium sp. HMSC071B10
GCTCGCGGCAACGAGAAAATACTTAACCATTTTCCACACACCAACACAAATCGCCAGCACAAGGCGCATATTCGTGCAAAGCAAAACGCCGTTGCTTCTCCTTACACGAGAAGCAACGGCGTTGCAGCGAATTGAAGCCCTACATCTTCTTGGCGCCAGCAAAGCTCTTCTTGCCGCGGCGCAGCACGAGCCACGATCCGTGCAGGAGATCGTCGGCAGTCGGCGTCCAGTCCTCGGACTCCACACGCTCGTTGTTGACGTAGATGCCGCCTTCCTTGACGGATCGGCGGGCTGCGCCCTTCGACTCCGACAAGCCAGCGCCGACGAGCAGATCGACGATGGAGGTCTCAGCGTCGCTGAACTCGAAGACCTCGGTCGCGGAGACTGCCGAGGCGAGCGTCTGCTCGTCCAGGTCACGGATCTCGGCGCGACCGAACAGCGCCTGCGAAGCAAGTTCAACGCCTTCGCGAGCCTTCACCCCGTGCACCAGGTCGGTCATCTCCTGCGCGAGACGCTTCTGTGCCTCACGCTTGAAGGGGCGCTCTTCCACCTCGACCGCAAGACGATCAAGCTCTTCCTGATCAAGGAAGGTGAACCAACGCAGGTAGCGGATAACGTCGGCATCAGCAGTGTTCACAAAGTATTGGTACCAGGTGTACGGGCTGGTCATTTCCGGATCGAGCCACAGGGAGCCGCCGCCGGTGGACTTGCCGAACTTCTTGCCCTCGGAATCGGTCACGAGCGGAACAGTCAGCGCGTGAACCTGCTCGCCATCCATGCGACGGTTCAGGTCTACGCCAGCGACAAGGTTGCCCCACTGGTCGCCGCCACCGACCTGCAGCACGCAGTCGTGGTTGCGACGCAACTGCACGTAGTCGTTTGCTTGCAGCAGCATGTAGGAGAACTCGGTGTAGGAGATGCCGTCGTTTTCCAGGCGGCGCTTCACGGTGTCGCGGCTGAGCATGGTGGACAAGGAGAAGTGCTTGCCCACGTCGCGGAGGAAGTCAATGACGGTCATGTCCTTGATCCAGTCATTATTGTTCACCAGCAGCGCGGCGTTGTCCCCCTCGAAGGAAACGAAGCGCTCGAGCTGGCTCGAAATGCGACCTGCCCAGTCGGCGACCGTGTCAGAGGAGTTCATCGTTCGCTCCCCCACGTCTCGCGGGTCGCCGATCATGCCGGTAGCGCCGCCGGCCAGCACGATCGGGCGATGGCCAGCTTCCTGGAAGCGGCGGAGCATGAGCAGAGGGACGAGGTGGCCCGCGTGCAGCGACGGGCCCGTCGGGTCAAAACCGCAGTACAGGCTGATCGGCGCCTCGGTCGCGGTCCGCAGTGCCTCCAGGTCAGTGGACTGGTTGATCAGTCCGCGCCATTCAAGCTCATCAACAATGTTCGTGCTCATAGGTAGTCTCTCTCAATTCTCTCGTGGTGATACAGGGCTGAGCGAAGCGCGTAGCTACGCGGACGGTGCGGACGGATAGTCCTGCGCCTCGTCGATAAGGAGCACCGGGATGCCGTCGTCGATGCGATAGGCAATGTTGAGGCGCTCGTTCACCAGCAACTGTTCATCTTCCTTGTACGTCAGCGGGCCCTTGTCCTGTGGGCAGGCCAGTACGTCAAGGAGTTTCGGATCGAGACTCATAGCACTCAAGCTTACTGGTAGGGGTTCGTCGAAGGAGTGTCGGGATCGGTTGGTGGGTCCAACGCTGCGTCGTCAAGCGAAATTGGCCCTTTGAGCGCCTCTTTGAGGTAGGTGGCCTGCGATTCGAGCGCGCGCAAATTGTTGTCCAAAATGCCCTGCTTGACCCGGTCGACGGCCTTCGTCATGGTGTCGAGGGACTCCATGCACCACAGGGAGGCATCCTCCCCGCGGTACAGCGGGGAGTTGAGGTAGGTGGTTACGACCTCGGGGAAGTAGATTTTCGACACGTTGTACACCGTCTGCTGGTGCTCTGGCGTCGCATTCAGATCATCCCAGCGCGAGAGCACGAAGCGGATCGCAGCTTGCAAGGCGAGCGCCTCGTTGTACACCGGGGGCGGGACATTTGCCCGGTGCAGCTTCGTCAGGTTCTCCTGCACCTCGGCGTCGATGAGAGCCTGCGTCGGGACACTCGGCTCCAGGGCCTTCTGCTCGCGCGAGGGGGTCAGCAGCGCACCCGCGCCATACGCCGCGGTGGTGGCGACCAGCCACGGGATCACGCCTGCTGCGCCAATGAGGCCAAACACGATGAACAGGCCCGTGGTCAGCGCGGCGGCAATCATGCCGACCTGGTTCTTGCGCGAGCTGAAATACGCCCACTTATTGGTAGCCACGGATCTCCTTAAACATCTCGGCCAACTCTGCCTGCTGCGCGTCGAAAACTTTACCCCCCGTCAGCTCCGCAAGCTTGTCCATTTCAGCGCGTTTCGCCTCGCCGTACAGAATGACGAACACGGGTATACCTGCCCACTCGTCGTGCTGGGCATACTCGGCTGCGAACTCATCGTAAAAGGGTGGCACGGTCGCTTCACCGTCGGAAAGCAGCACGATCGTCGGGGCACGGAACTCACCATCCTGCTCGGCGCTGCGCATCTTGGCTTGCTCTTCCAGCACTCCCTTCAGGGCTCCGTAGGTGGCGGTGTACCCGTCGGCTTCGAGACCGTCGATAAACTCGCTTAGCGTGGCGCGACTTTGTGGATCATCCTCGGAAAGCGTCGCGGTCACGCCGTCGAGCAGTTCGCTGTTGAACGGCCGTAGACTTACTGATTCCCGGTTGCGGAAGGAAACATCGCCTGTCGACGTCGCCGCGGAGCCCCCAATGAGCTGGCCCATGATGGCCTTCAGCGAAGTCATGCGCTCGCCCTGCATTGACCCGGAGGTATCCAGCAGGAAGATGGACTGGCCCGGGCGGCGGAAGTCGTCGTTGTAGCGCTCCAGCAGGGTGCGTGCCACGGTCTCGTTTGCCGGGTATTGCAGGTCGATCGGGTTCTGGCCGGACAGCTCCGCGGGCAGGGCGTCTACCGGGAAGACCGGGCGACGGTAGGTGTCTGCGACTTCCTGCTGGTGCTCCTCGAACCACTCTGCCAGCTCGCGCACGGTGTCAGCGGAGCCTTCGTGCTGCGGCGTGCGCAGCGTGCTCAACGGGTAGTCGGCGGTGATCGTGCCGTCTGCGGGCACGATCACCTCAAGGTCGACCCCGTCCTTCTTCAGCTGGTGCAGGGTGGACTCGTAGTTGAAGATGCCGTCGGCTTTCGACGAGTCGTCGCGGAAGGTGTCCGCGAGCCACCCAGACGAGCCCGAGGACAGGGTCTGGGCCGAGAAGAACTCTCCTAGCTGCGGACCTACCGCGTCAAGGTCCTGCTGGGAAAGCGCCACGCCTGTGTCCGCGAGCGCGGTAGCGGCGGAGACCACGGTAGAAAACCCGGAGTTCGACGCGGTGGGGTCCGTCATCCCGAAGGTAAACTCGCCGTCCTTCGCGGCCTGGGCAAGGTCTTCCCAGGTGGGCGGGTTGTCAACCCAGCCGTTGGAGCGAGCGATTTCGCTGCGCAGCCCAATCGCGATCGGCGAGCTCGCCAGCGGGTACTCCTCCCCCAGCGCATCCGCGGCACCGATCAGGTTGGCGTAGCGGTTCGTGGCGAACCAGGTCGCGTCGTACGCCCCGTCCAGCTCACCGGCCTTGAGCGCCTGCGAGTTCTCTAGGGTGCCGCCGAGGTAGGTCACCTCGATATCGGTGCCCAGCTCCTCACCGGCCTGCTGAATTAGCGGTTCGAGGTCTTGCAGCTCAGTGGCCGCCACAATGTGCAGCGGCTTGTTTTCTCCCAGCTGCGGGAGCTGGTCCAGCGCCGAGCACCCGGATGCGACCAGTGCCAGCATCAGCGTCGTGCAGAGGGCAAAGATTCTCTTCATAGGGTTGCCTCCTCGTTGGCGGGCGGTTGGCCTCCGTAGCGCTCGCCCACCCCGTCGAGAAGCTGCTCGAGCTGGTCAAAGGTGGGTGGGTCGACGCTGTTGACGTAATCGGACGGCGCGGGCAGGCCGTGTGCTTCGAGTTCTTCTGCCAGCGAGCCACTTTCAGCCGGGCGGAAGCCGTGCTTGGCTGCCAGTTGTTGCAGCTCCGGGTCCGTGCTCAGCAGGCGTCCAAGCTCCTTACCTGCATCGGAGATCCCGACGATGCCGTGGTTTGCCACCACCGTGGGTTCGAGCTGCATGAGCACCATGTCCTCGCGGATCCGCGAGCGCTCCTTCATCTGCTCGCCAAGGAACTGCGCCTCGTACACCAGCACCAGCGGCATGGAACCCATCCCCTGGCTCAGGTAATCGCGAAACGGTGCCGAAGACGAGGATTCGGAGTAACCCTGGCCCACAAAGAACGGGGCAATCTTGTCCACGAGCGCATCAGGGGAGATGCCGGGCTCTTCCTCCTGGAACTGCCACGCCAGCAGCGACAGGTACATCGCCGCAGAGTTGGAAGTACGAATATCCGTGGTGCTTACCTGCACCTGGCGGGGCGAGGCGTAGCCGTCGCCAAGGTCGCGCCAGCGCTTCCCTTCTTCCACCAGCTTGATGTAGGCGGCCATGTCGAAGGCGTAGGCGCCATCGGCGCGGTGGACCACGCCCTCGCGCTCGAGCATCTCCGCTAGCGGCTTCCAGCTCGCAATGGCCATCGGGGTAAAGAAGGGGTAGTCCACCGAGTAGTTGGATCCCAGACTCTTCACCTTTTGTGCGGCCGGACCGGAGGAAGGAAAGACGAAGTCCTGCTTCTCTAAGTCAGTACTCGTGGCGATCTGCCGCGAGCCCGCAGTGGAAAACTCGACGGTATAGCCGAGCTTCTCCAGTCGCTCTTTGACTTCCGGGTCGTCGAAGTAGTCCCGCTTTTCCGAGCCGATCACACCGCGCACTGTGGTCATACCCGAGCCGCCACCAAGCCCGAAAAACCCTCCAGAAGACTGGGAGTCTCGCGCGCTGTAGACCGCATACCCAGCAAGCACGAGCAGGATACAACCCAAAACAGCCGAAAGCACGCGGGATCCGCGTTGCTTTCGGTTGTCGCCAGTAGATTCAGTCATGCACCCAGCATAGAGTGCGCTAAGTCACTTCGCAGTGGAAAGGAGTACCCCCTAGCCGCGCAAGGGCTTCTCGGCCCAGGCGCGGTACGCCGCATTAGCCTCCGCCACGCGTTCGCGCTGCTCCACCACGCGCACCTTGGCGGTGCCACCGCGGGTGTCGCGGGAGGCCACTGCCCCATCGATGGTGAGCACCTCGCGCACCTCGGGCTTCAATCGCTTATCGACGCCCGCGAGCTCCTCATCCGTCAAATCCACCAAATCGACGCCGCGCTGCTCAGCGATACGCACGCAGGCGCCGGAGGCCTCGTGGGCTTCGCGGAAGGGCACGCCCTGGCGCACCATCCACTCCGCCAGATCCGTGGCCAGAGTGAAACCGGCCGGCGCGAGCTCGCGCATGCGGTCCTCGTGGAACACCAGCGTGGAGACCAACCCGGTCATCGCCGGCAGGAGGATGCGCAGCTGGTTGACCGAGTCGATCACCGGCTCCTTGTCCTCCTGCAGGTCGCGGTTGTACGCCAGCGGCATCGCCTTGAGCGTGGCCAGCAGACCGGTGAGGTTGCCCAGCAGGCGGCCGGTCTTGCCGCGCGCGAGCTCGGGCACGTCCGGGTTCTTCTTCTGCGGCATGATCGAGGAGCCGGTCGACCAGGCGTCGTCGAGCGTGATGTAGCCGAACTCCGGAGTGGACCACGCGATGAGCTCCTCCGACAGCCGGGAGATGTCCACGGCGATCTGAGCGAGCACGTAGGCGGTCTCCACCGCGAAATCGCGCGAGGCGGTGCCGTCGAGCGAGTTGTCGGTCGCAGAGTCGAAGCCCAGCTCGGTGGCGATTGCCTCCGGGTCCAGGTGCAGCGAAGATCCGGCCAAGGCGCCTGAGCCATAGGGCGAGACCGCCAGGCGCTTATCTGCGTCCTGGATCCGCTCCAGGTCGCGCAGCAGCGGCTGCGCGTGCGCGAGCAGGGAGTGCGCGAGCAGGATCGGCTGCGCCGCCTGGAAGTGGGTCTTGCCCGGCATGATCGCGTCCGGGTGCGCCGCCGCTTGGTCGACGAGCGCGTCGATGAGGTTGCTCACCTCAACCGCGACCCCGCGCAGGGCGTCGCGGCACCACATGCGGAACATCGCGGCGACCTGGTCGTTGCGGGAACGCCCCGCGCGCAGGCGGCCGCCGACCTCGGGGCCAACGCGCTCGATCAGGCCGCGCTCCATCGCGCCGTGGACATCCTCATCCGTCGGAGCTGGGACAAAGGTGCCTTCTGCAACGTCCTTGCCCAGCTGATCGAGACCGGCGAGCATGGTGTCCAAGTCGGCGTCGGAAAGCAGGCCCGCCTTGTGCAGCACCTTGGCGTGCGCCTTCGAGGCCAACACGTCATACGGTGCGAGCACCCAGTCAAAGTGGGTGGACACGCTCAGTGCGAACATCGCTTCCGAGGGACCGCCGGAGAAACGGCCACCCCACAGCGCGCCTTCATTCGTCTTGTGCTGCTCCATACCTATCGGCTCCTACTTCTGCGCGCCCGCTTCGCGGTCGCGCTTGTTGGCAATCTGCGAGCTCAGGCCGTGCAGGCGCACGAAGCCCTTGGCCAGGGTCTGATCGAAGGTGTCGCCCGTGTCGTAGGTGGCCAGGTTGAAGTCGTAGAGCGAGTGGTTGGAACGGCGGCCGTTGACCGTCGCCTTGCCTGCGTGCAGCTCCATGCGGATATCGCCGGTAACGTGCTCCTGAGTGGACTCGATAAACGCGTCCAGGGACCGCTTCAGCGGGCCGAACCAGAGACCGTCGTAGACCTCTTCGGACCAGCGGGCGTCGATAAGCCGCTTGTAGCGCGCGAGCTCACGCTCGACGGTGACATCCTCCAGCGCCTTGTGCGCGGTGATCAGGGTGATCGCGCCCGGTGCCTCGTAGACCTCGCGGGACTTGATGCCCACCAGGCGGTCCTCGACCATGTCCAGGCGGCCGATGCCCTGCGCACCGGCGCGGCGGTTGAGCTCCTCGATGGCCTCCAGCACGGTGACCTTGCGGCCGTCGATGGCGACGGGCTTGCCGGACTCAAAGGAGATGATGACCTCGTCCGGGGCGTTGCCCAGCGCCGGGTCCTCGGTGTAGGCGTAGAGGTCCTTTGTCGGCGGGTTCCACAGGTCCTCCAGGAAACCGGTCTCGACGGCGCGGCCCCACACGTTCTGGTCGATGGAGAACGGAGATGCTGCGGACTGCTCGATCGGCAGGTCCTTGCCCTCTGCGAACTCGATGGCCTTGTCACGGGTCCACGCAAAGTCGCGCGCAGGTGCCACGATCTCCAGATCCGGGTCCTGGTTAAGGAAGCCGACCTCGAAGCGGACCTGGTCGTTGCCCTTACCGGTGCAGCCGTGTGCGACGTGAGTACCGCCGTGCTCCTGTGCTGCCTCCACCAGGTGCTTGACAATCAACGGGCGCGAAATGGCGGATACCAGCGGGTACTCGCCCTGGTACATGCCGTTGGCCTTGATGGTGGGCAGGCAGTACTCCTCGGCGAACTCGTCCTTCGCGTCCACCACGACGGACTCGACCGCGCCACAGTCGAGCGCGCGCTGGCGCACCGACTCCATGTCCTCGCCGCCCTGACCCAGGTCGAGCGAGACGGCGACGACGTCAGCGTCCAGCATTTCGCCCAGGTACGGGATGGCGACGGAGGTATCTAGACCGCCGGAGTACGCGAGAACAACGCGATTGCTCATGAAAAGAAAGCTCCTTTGCTTTAGGTGTAAATCAAGTTGAAAAATTTCACGCTTGGCTAAGCGTACCCCGGTGCCTTAAGCAGCGGGGCAACCGGCGTGCACCGCCTATTCGTTGGCCGGGTGGACATGCCCGAAGACTTTGACGCCCAGGTCTTTGCCGGTAAGCGGCTCGCGCGCAAGCACGAAGATTGTGTCGTCGCCGGCGATACAGCCGACCACCTCGTCCAGGCCAACCCGGTCGATGTAGCTGGCCAGGTACTGCGCAGCGCCCGGCGGTGTGCGCAGCACGGTGGTGTTGCCCGTGTAGTCCACGGAGACCACCAGTTCCTCGATCATCCGGCGCAGCTTTTCCCGGGGACCGGACTGCACCACGTTGATGGAACCGGTATCAGAAGTCACCGTGTAGTAGGCGCGACCGCCGCCGAGCGGGCGGATCTTCTTCGCGCCGAGCTCGTCTAAGTCGCGCGAGAGCGTCGCCTGGGTGATCTCGATGCCGTCGGACTGCAGGATCTCGGAAAGCTGCGCCTGCGAGGACACCCGGGTCGAGCTGATGATCTCTAAAATGCGGGCCTGCCTGGCGGTACGCGAGACGGGTTGGGTCATGCGCTTTCCTCCTGGTGTGTCAAAAGCCAAGCCAGCAGCGCTTTCTGCGCGTGCAGGCGGTTTTCCGCTTCGTCGAAGACGCGGGAGGCCGTGCCGTCGATGACCTCTGCGGTGACCTCGTTACCGCGGTAAGCGGGCAGGCAGTGCAGGAAGATGGCGTCCTCGCCTGCACGGGCCATGAGGTCAGCGTTGACCTGGTAGGGCAAAAATGGGGTGCGGCGGTCCTTGCCGTCGTCCTCCTGCCCCATGGACACCCAGGTATCGGTGATGACCACGTCGACGCCGTCGACGGCGGCCAAGTCAGCGGTCACGGTCACCTCGGCCCCGGTCTCGGCTGCGCGGGCGCGGGCACGCGTGACGAATTCCTCCTTCGGGTGGAAGCCCTCCGGTGCCACGATGGCGATGTCGACGCCCGCGGTGGCAAAGCCAAGCATGTAGGAGTTGGCCATATTGTTGTCGCCGTCGCCAAGGTAGGCGGCGCGCAGGCCTTTGAGCTTGCCAAAGTTCTCTTGAACCGTCTGCAGGTCCGCCAAGATCTGGCAGGGGTGCAAATCGTCGGAGAGCGCATTGACCAGCGGTACCGTCGCGGTCTCCGCCATTTTGTGGAAGTTGTCGTGGGCGTACGTGCGCCACACGATCGCGTCCACAAAACGGGAGAGCACCGCCGCCGTGTCCTGCAGGGTCTCGCCCTTGCCCATCTGCGACTTCGACGTATCCGTAACAATCGCGTGCCCGCCAAGCTGCGTGATGCCCACGTCGAAGGAGAAGCGGGTGCGCGTCGACGTCTTGTCAAAGAGCACCGCCACCGACTTCGGCCCCGCAAGCGGGCGGTGCGCAAAGCGGTCGCGCTTCATCTTCGCGGCCAGCGCGAGCACCTCGGCCTGCTCGACCGGGGAAAGATCGTCGTCTGCCAAAAAGTGTCTGGTCATCCTAGTTCCCTTTCTGCTGCTCCGTCGCGTCCCGCAGGGCGAGCGCGACCCGCTCGAGTGCGGTGTCAATGTCTTCGTCAGTGATCACGAGTGGCGGTGTTAAGCGCAGCACGCTTGCCGACGGCGCGTTGACGATCACCCCGCGCTTAAGCCCAGCCGCCACAGCTTCCTTCGCCACAGGCGCTTCGAGCACGGCACCGAGCATGAGTCCGCGGCCGCGGACTTCGCGCACTCCGTCGATCGCCGCCAGCCCCTCGGCGAGCTTCTCGCCCTTGCGGCGCACCTCGGCGAGGAAGTCATCATCGACCGTGTCGAGCACGGCGTTGGCCGCGGCGCAGGCCACCGGGTTGCCGCCGAAGGTGGTGCCGTGGCTGCCAGGGGTGAACAGCTCCGCCGCCTTGCCGCGCGCGAGGACCGCGCCGATCGGCAGGCCGCCGCCGAGCCCCTTGGCCATGGTGACGACATCAGGCAGGATGCCCTCGTGCTGGAACGCGAAGAAGTCGCCGGTGCGTCCGATGCCGGTCTGTACTTCGTCGATAAGCAGCAGTGCCCCGCTCTCATCGCAGATTTCGCGCAGGCCGGTAAGGAAGCCTTCTGGGGCGGGAATGACGCCGGTTTCACCCTGGATGGGCTCGACGATGATCGCGGCTACCTCGGCCGGGTTCTTGGTCACAAGCGCGCGTACCGCGTCGAGGTCGCCGTAGTCGAAGAACTCAACGCCGGCAGGCAGCGGCTCGAAAGGCGCGCGCTTTTCCGGCTGGCCGGTCAGCGCCAGCGAACCCATCGTGCGGCCGTGGAAACCGTGGACTGCTGCCAGCACCCGGGACCGTCCGGTCAAGCGTGCAAGCTTGAAGGCGGCTTCGTTGGCTTCGCCTCCCGAGTTGCAGAAGAACAGGCGCGCGCTCTCGTCGCCGAAGCGGGCCTTCAGCTTCTCGGCGGCGGCCACGACCGGAGTGGAGCCGAAGAGGTTGGACACGTGCCCGAGCGTGCTGATCTGGTTGCTCACGGCTTCCACGATCGCCGGGTGCGCGTGGCCCAAGGAGTTCACCGCGATACCTGCGAGCAGGTCAATGTAGTCGGTGCCGTCCTCGCCGGTGGCGTGTGCACCCTTGCCGGAGACGAGCGTGACCGGCGGGGTGCCGTACGTGTTCATCAGCGTGGCGTTCCACGCGGACTTGTTCGACTGGGTCATGCGGTTTCATCCTTCCTAAAGACTGTGCCTTCTGGGTACTCGTTCGCGTCGTAAGCTTCCGGCAAGACCATCGTGCCGATGCCGCCGACGGTCAAAAGCTCAAGCAACACCGAGTGCGCGATGCGGCCATCGATCACGTGCGCTGCCTTGACCCCGCCGTTGACGGCGGTCAGGCACGCGCCCATCTTCGGGATCATGCCCGTATCCAGCTTAGGCATCATCTGCGCCAGGTCGTCGGCCTTGATCTTGGACAGCAGCGAATCCTTGTCCGGCCAGTCGGTGTAGAGCCCCTCGACGTTCGTGAGCACCACCAGGCGCTCCGCGCCGATGGCGGCGGCCAGGGCACCGGCGGCCTCGTCGGCGTTGATGTTGTAGACGTTGCCATCCGTGCCCGGGGCGATGCCGGAGACGACCGGGATGCGGCCCGCCTCGATGATGTCCATCACCGCGGAGGGGTTCACGTCTGTGATGGTGCCGACCAGGCCGATGTCGGTGGGCGTGCCGTCGACATCGACATAGCGGCGCTCGGCGGTAAACAGCCCGGCGTCCTCGCCGGAGGTGCCCACCGCATATGGACCGTGCGAGTTGATCTTGCCCAGCAGGTCGCGGCCGACCTGGCCGAAAAGCACCATGCGCACCACATCCAGGATCTCCGGGGTGGTCACGCGGAACCCGCCGACGAACTCGCCGCCGTCCAAGTCCAGGCGCTTGAGCATCGCGGTGATCTGCGGGCCACCGCCGTGCACCACCACCGGCTTCGCGCCGACGGTGCGCAGAAAGACCATGTCGGCGGCGAAGGCGGCCTTGAGTGACTCATCAATCATGGCGTTGCCGCCGTACTTGACCACCACGATCTTGTCGCGGTAGTGCTGCAGCCAGGGCAGCGCCTCGGCAAGTACGTGCGCGCGCGCCTCGCTTGTCAACGACTGCAGTGCGCTATCCATATGCTTCCTCTCTTCCTGCGTGCATTAAGAGCTGTAGGCCGAGTTGATTTCCACGTAGTCGTGCGACAGATCGGTCGTGTGCACCGTGGCTTTGCCCGGTCCGCCGGTGCCAAGGTCCACGAGCACGTCGATATCCGCACCGCTCAGATCCACCTCGCGTGCGCCCGGCGTACCAGTCGAGTCGATGCAGACCGCCTCGCCGTTGAAAGAGACGGAAATCTTGTCCGGGTCCATCTCCGCATCCGCCATGCCGACGGCCGCGAGCGTGCGGCCCCAGTTCGGATCCGAGCCGAACATCGCGCACTTGAACAGGTTGTCGCGACCGAGCGTGCGCGCGGCGTTGAGCGCCTGCTCATCGTCGGCGGTACCGGTGACCGTAATGTTGACGCGCTTGGTCACGCCCTCGGCGTCGGCCTGCATCTGGCGCGCAAGCGAGTCGCAGACGTGCAGGATGGCGGCGTTGAGCTCTTCCTGGCTCGGGGTGATGCCGCTGGCACCATTGGCCATGACGATCACGGTGTCGTTTGTGGACGTCGATCCGTCAATATCCACCGTGTCGAACGTGACCTTCGTGGCCTTGCGCAGCGCCGCATCGAGCGCCTCCGGCGTGGCCTGCGCGTCAGTGGTGATGCACACCAGCATCGTCGCCAGCGAAGGTGCCATCATGCCAACGCCCTTGCCCATCGCGCCGACGGTAAAGCCCTCTCCGGTGTACACGGCTTCCTTGCGCACCAGGTCGGTGGTCAGAATCGCGTCCGCAGCCGCCTGGCCGTTGTCCGCACTAAGCGCCGGGACAAGGGAGTCCACTCCCCCTTTGACCTTGTCCATCTCCAACAGCTCGCCGATCAGCCCGGTCGAGCACACCGCGACCTCGCCCGCGTCCACGCCGAGTGCCGCCGCAGCATACGCCTGGGACTCGCGGGCATCCGCGTCACCCTGCGCACCGTTGCAGGCATTCGCGTTGCCGGAGTTGTACAACACGGCACGCAACGAGCCGTCCGCCACCGCCTGCTGCGAAAGCTTCACCGGCGAGGCCTTCACGCGGTTGCGTGTGAACACCGCGGCGGCGTCGAAGCGCGGCCCGGTGTTCACCACCAGCGCCATGTCCGGCTTGCCGGAAGGCTTAATCCCTGCCTGTGCGGCAGCTGCCGTGAAACCCTGCGGGGCGGTCACGCCCTGTGCATTGTGCGTACTCATAGTCTCTATTGTTCTCTTTCTTCAGCGTCCGGGGTGTCGGATTGGGGTGCAGATTTAAGGAGCAACGCCCTGTCGCGGTAGCCCATCCGTCTCCGCAAACCCGAGCGCCAAGTTCATGCACTGCACCGCCGCCCCGCCGGTGCCCTTGGTCAGGTTGTCGATCGCCGAGGTCATCAATACAACGCCGGCACCCTCGTCCACCTCGACCTGCAGGTGGCACATATTCGAGCCGACCACATTCTGGGTCTGCGGCTGCGCACTCTCCGGCAGCAAGTGAACGAAAGGCTCGTCCTTGTACGCAGCCTCGTAAGCAGCGCGCACAGACTCCTTCGTCGCACCCTGCGCCAGCGGTGCCGTGATGGTGGTGAGGATGCCGCGCGGCAGCGGTGCAAGCACCGGCGTGAAGCTCACGTTCACCGGGGCGTCGGTCACCTCGGCAATATTCTGCATAATTTCCGGCGTGTGGCGGTGCGTCCCGGCGGTCTTATATGCCTTGAGGGAGCCCATAGTCTCAGCCCCGAGCATGCCTACCGACGCCTTCTTACCCGCACCGGACACACCAGTGATCGCCACCACGCGAAGGTCGGGCTCGCACACACCCGCAGCAACCGCGGGCAGCACCGCCAGCGTCGCACCCGTGGGGAAACAGCCGGGCACCGCGATCCGGGTTGCACCGCGCAGCGCCTCGCGGTGCCCGGGCATCTCCGGAATACCGTAGGGCCACGAGCCTGCATGTTCGCTGCCGTAGTAGTGCTGCCAGGCAGCCGCATCGCGCAGCCGGAAGTCGGCGGCGCAGTCGATCACCACGGTCTCGTCGGGCAGTGCCTTGCCGATCTCGGCGGAAAAGCCGTGCGGCAGGCCCAAGAAGACGACGTCGTGGCCGGCGAGCACCTCGGGCGTGGTCTGCTCGATCACGCGATCCGCCAGTTCCGGCAGGTGCGGCATGAGCTCGCCGACGCGCTGACCCGCGTTCGAGTTTCCGGTGAGCGCGCCGATGGTCAGCGCGCCTGATTCATAGGCCGGGTGACGCAAAAGCAGGCGGAGGATCTCCCCGCCTGCGTACCCGGTCGCCCCGGCGACTGCTACGTTCAGTGTCATACCGACACCCTACTTGTTTATGCAGTCGATTGCAAATTATTCATGTGCTTTTTACGCGCGCATCTCCGCACCGAAGCGATCCTTCGCCGCTTCCGCTGCCGCCAAGCGGCCCTCCGAAGCCTCGTCCTCGGTCAGCGTGCGATCCGGCGCGCGGAAGACCAGGCCAAACGCCAAGGACTTCTTGTCCGCGCCGAGTTGCTCGGAACGGTAGACGTCGAAAAGCGTGACCGACTCGAGCAGCTCACCGGCACCCTCGGCGACGACCTCGCGCACCTTCTCCGCGGGTACCGACTCGTCCACCACCAGGGCGATGTCCTGGTGCAGCGCCGGGTAGGCTGACAGCTTCGGTGCGGGCAGCACCGAGTCAAAAGGCAGCGCGGAAAGGTCGAGCTCCATCGCGCACACGCGTGGCGGCAGCTCGAGTGCCTCGAGCACCTGCGGGTGCAGCTCGCCGGCGTGGCCAACCACGGCCTCGCCCACGCGCAGCTCCGCGCAGCGGCCCGGGTGCCACGGTAGGTAGTCCGCAGCGGCGACCTCGAGCTCCACACCTGCGGCGCGGGCAACCACGCGCGCGGACTCGATGGCATCGGCCCAGGTGTAGGCGCGCGCCTCACCAAGCGGGCCCTCCGCCTCCGCGTCGCCTACCGCGACGGTCGCCGCGTGAAGGGGCTGCTCCGGTACCGAGGCAAGAAGCTCCTCGATGGTTGCCGCGTCCGGGCGCGCGGCCACGCTCGGCATCGGCGAGGACTCCGCTCGCTTGAAGCTGGTCTGCGCAACCGAGTAGATGGCCAGGTCTGCCCTGCCGCGGGCGACGTTCTTGCCCACGGCCTCCAGCATGGAGGGCAGAAGCGTGGTGGCGAGCACACCGTAGTCGTTGTCCAGGGGGTTCTGCACCAGCACGGTGTTGCGGCGCGGGTCGTCCGCGTCCAGGCCCCAGGTGTCGAAGGTGTCGTTGGCCATAAACGGGGTCGGGATGATTTCCGCGTAGCCAGCGTAGGCCAGCGCGTGAGTCACCGCGCGGCGACGCTTCTGCGCCGGGGTGAGCCCTCGCCCACCACGCGGCGTCGGCAAGATCGACGGGATTGCGTCGAGTCCCTCGAGGCGCACGATCTCCTCGATCAGCTCCACGTCCTCATTCAGGTCACCACGCCAGGTCGGCGGGGTCACCAGGAAACGCTCGCCTTCTAAGGTGACCTCGCAGCCGACCTCCTCGAGACGGCGCGTGACCGTCTCCGCGCTGTAGTCCACGCCGATCAGCTGCGAGGGGTACTGCGCCCCAAGCGCGATCTCTTCGCGCTGCGGTACATCGCCGACCAGCGTGCGGCCAGTAGCAATGGTGCCGCCGGCAATGTCTTGCAGCAGCGCGCAGGCAACGTCCAGGGCCACCTCCACAATTGCCGGGTCCACGCCGCGCTCGAAACGGCGCGAAGACTCGGAGCTCAGCTTGTGGTGGCGTGCCGTCTTCGCCACGGTCAGTTCGTCCCACGTCGCAGCCTCGAAGTAGACGTTCGTGGTGGTCTCGGAAATCTCCGAGGTCACCCCGCCCATCACGCCAGCCAGCGACTGGATGCCGGACCCGTCGGTGATGACCACGTCGCTGTCCCGCAGCTTGCGGGTGGTGTGGTCCAGCGTCTCGAACTCCTCGCCCGCCTGGGCCTTGCGCACGGTGAGGTTCCCGGCGATCTTGTCCGCGTCGAAGGCGTGCATCGGCTGGCCGAGCAGCAGCATGACGTAGTTGGTCACGTCGGTGGCCGCGTTGACGGAGCGGATCCCGGAGAGCATGAGCTCGCGCTGCATCCAGAACGGGGCTTGCGCTGCCGGGTCGATGCCCTCCACCTTGGCCAGGCCGAAGCGGGAGGCGCGGGTGTCGGGGTGCAGCGTGACGTCGATAAGCGAGCCCTGCGGCGCGGGCACCGCCGACGTGTCGACACCTGCGACCTGCGGGTCCTGCGCGGGGTCGGCGAACTGCAGGTCGAAGGCGGAGGCAAGCTCGCGCATCAGGCCACGCGCCGAGAGCGCGTATCCGCGGTCCGGGGTGACGTTGACGTCGAAGATCGTGTCGGCGAGCTGCAGGATCTCCCGCGCGTCATCGCCCGGCTTCCCAAGCCCCTCGGGCAGCGTGATGATGCCCTCGCTCTTCTGCGTCATGCCCAGCTCAGCTGCCGAGGCCATCATGCCGTTGGAGATGTGGTCGTAGGTCTTGCGCGCGGCGATCTCGAAGCCGCCGGGCAGCACCGCACCCGGCAGCGACACCACAACGTAGTCGCCCAGCGCGAAATTGCGCGCGCCGCAGATGATGCCTTGCAGCTCGCCAGTGCCGTTGGCCTGGCCCACGTCGACCTGGCAGTAACGGATCGGCTTCTTAAAGCCGGTGAGCTCCTCGATTTCGGCGACGCGGCCGAGCACGAGCGGTCCGGTCGTCTCCTCGATCGGCGCGTAGCCCTCGGTCTCGAACCCAACGCGTACGAATCCCGCGTCGAGCTCCTCGTCGGTCACGGTCCAGCCTTCATTGCCAGCACCTTGCAGCAGGCGGGTGAGCCAGTTCTTAGAAATCAGCATGCTTTGATCAAAACTCCTTGTCGCTTGCGCCTGCTTTAAGCCTGTACACCGAACGGCAGGGTGAAACGCACATCGCCCTCAACCATGTCGCGCATATCCGTCAGCCCGTTGCGGAACTGCAGCGTGCGCTCCAGGCCCATGCCAAACGCGAAGCCCTGGTACTCGGTCGGGTCCACGCCGACAGCGCGCAGCACGTTCGGGTTGACCATGCCGCAGCCGCCCCACTCGATCCAGCCAGCGCCGCCCTTCTTGTTCTCAAACCACACGTCCACCTCGGCACTCGGCTCGGTGAACGGGAAGTAGTTCGTGCGCATGCGGGTCTTCGCTTTCGGCCCGAACAGCGTCTTCGCCAGGTGATCGAGCGTGCCGCGCAGGTGGGCCATCGTCAGGCCCTTGTCCACCGCAAGCCCCTCGACCTGGTGGAAGACCGGGGTATGCGTCGCGTCCAGCTCATCAGTACGGAACACGCGACCCGGGCACGCGATGTACAGCGGCACGTCCCGCTCAAGCAGGGAACGCACCTGCACCGGCGAGGTGTGCGTGCGCATGACCTGCTTCGAATCGGCCGCACCGATGTAGAAGGTGTCCTGCAGAGTGCGCGCGGGGTGATCCGGGATGAAGTTCAGCGCGTCGAAATTAAAGTATTCCGCCTCAACCTCCGGGCCTTCCGCGATCTCCCAACCCATACCGATGAAGATGTCCGCGATCTGCTCACTCAGCGTGGTGATCGGGTGCATCGCACCCACCTGCCGACGCGTCGTGGGCAAGGTGACATCCACTGCCTCTTCCTTCAGCTGCTGCTCGCGGTACTCCGCCTCGCGCACCTCGCGCAGCTGAGCATAACGCTTCTCGACGCGACCTCGCGCCATATTCACCATCCGCCCCGCATCCTTGCGCTGGTCCTTCGGCAGCGAGCCAAGGGAGCGGCGTGCCTGCGGGATAAAGGCCTTCTCCCCCAAATGCTGCCGGTGTGCTTCTTCCAGCGCAGGCAGGTCGGCTGCGTGCTCAAAGGCCTCGATAGCTGCCGCGGCGGCGGCATCGAGTGCCTCCTCGGTCAGTTGGATCTCGGGAGTCTCGGACACTCTCGTCCCTTCCACTTCTAAAGATGATAATTTTCGCGCACACCAGCATACCCGCGCAGCGGAGCACCACAGGGAGGAGGTGCTTAGAGCGCCTTCGAGGACTCCCACATACACATTGCCGCGGCAGTCGCCAGGTTCAGCGACTCTGCGCTGCCCTTGATCGGGATGGAAACGCGGTGATCCGCGAGCTCGAGAAGCTCCGCGGGCAGCCCGTGCGCCTCGTTGCCAAACAGCCACGCCGTCGGTTTCGCCAGCACCTCGCTGGCCTCATCGAGCGGGACCTCCCCATCCATTGCCGTCGCCACAATCTGCAGGCCTTGCGCCTTCAGCTGGCCCACCACGTCCTTGATATTGCGCTCCCTGGCCACCGGCAGGTGAAACAGCGAGCCCGCAGACGCGCGCACCACCTTGGAGGATTCCGGATCGACCGTGTCGCCGGCGAAAATCACCGCGTTGGCACCGGTAGCGTCCGCGATACGGATGATGGTGCCCGCGTTGCCGGGATCATTCGTCTCCACCCCGACCGCGACGAATTCCGGCTTACCGCGCAGTGCAGAGCCCACCGTCCACAGCGCCGGCTTGCACACCGCGAAGATGCCGGTGGTGCTCACCATGTCCGTCATGTGCTTCGCGGCCTGGTCCGTGATCGCGTGTGTGTAGACATCCATGTACTCGGCGGTGGTGACGATCTCCGCGAACTCATCGGCGGCACGCTCGGTGACAAACAGGTCTGTCGCCGCCCCCGTGGCCACCGCCGCCTCGACGGAGTTTTCCCCCTCCACCAGGAACTGATTTGCTTTCTTACGCGCCTGCGCACGGTGCAGCTTTGCTGCATTGATCACGCGCGGGGTGCGCTCGGTAAACGGTTGGGAGAAATCGAGTGCCATGCCCTCACACTCTACTCACCTGCTAGCGCAGCAGCCGCACCCCGCGTGCATCCGTGCGGAAGGTCCCACTGCGGGTGAACACCATGCACAGATCCACAATCACCCAAAACACCAGCGCAAACCAAACCAGGAACCCGATGAGCACCGCAGTCGTAAGCCAGCCGGCCAGGTAAAGACCGAGTTGGAAGAGTCCGCGCTTGGTGTATCCGGCGTAGAAACTGTGCGCGCCGAAAACGCCCAAGAACAAGCACAGCAGCACGGTGATCACCCACGAGCGCGGTTGCTCCTGGCCCGATGGCACCGCCCCCAGACTCCGACAGCGACTGCGGTGGCTGCCAGCTGGGAGCCTGCGCACCGTACTCCGCCCAGTCATTCTGAAAGCTGGACGCGTACGGTGACTCGCGCTTTCCACTGTTGCTGTAGGGGTTCGTCATGGCACACACGATACACACTGACACCGATACGGTCTCCGCACGAACTGTCCGCACATACGTAAAACGCCCACCTGCGGGTGCAGGTGGGCGTCGACAAGCAGCAGGCGCTTATGCAGCCTTCGGTGCGTTGACGTCCTCCGGGAGGGCGTTCTTAGCGATCTCGCAGATAGCGGAGAACGCAGCGAAGTCGTTGACTGCAAGCTCGGCGAGGATCTTGCGGTCGACCTCGACCTCAGCCAGCTTCAGGCCGTGGATGAGGCGGTTGTAGGTGATGTCGTTGAGACGAGCAGCAGCGTTGATGCGCTGGATCCACAGCTTGCGGAACTCGCTCTTACGCTTACGACGGTCGCGGTAGGCGTAGGTCTGGGAGTGCAGCCACTGCTCCTTCGCCTTGCGGTACAGGCGGGAACGCTGGCCGCGGTAGCCCTTCGCGGACTTCAGAATCGCGCGGCGCTTCTTCTTGGCGTTGACTGAACGCTTCACACGTGCCATGAGTCAAACTTCCTTTACGTTTTTGAGGGTTATGTGCGGTAATTGGGTGCGCGGAAGGCTTTATGCCTTGCCCAGCAGGCGCTTGACGCGCTTCTGGTCTGCGCGAGCCACGTCGACGGTGCGGGACAGCTTGCGACGACGCTTGGAGGTCATCGACTCGTTGAGGTGGCGCTTACCGGCCTGCTCACGACGCAGCTTGCCCTTGCCGTTAACCTTGATGCGCTTTGCGGTGCCCTTGTGGGTCTTCTGCTTCATGGTAAAAGCCCTTCAGAGTTGAAAAATGTGTGCTACTTCTTGCCCTTGCGAGCCGGACCAAAGACCATCGTCATGTTGCGACCGTCCTGCTTCGGGCGGGACTCGACCACGCCCAGCTCGCCGATGTCATCAGCGAGACGCTCAAGCAGACGGAAGCCAAGCTCCGGACGGGACTGCTCGCGGCCGCGGAACATGATGGTGACCTTGACCTTGTTGCCCTTCTCCAGGAAGCGCTCGACGTTGTTCTTCTTCGTCTGGTAGTCGTGCTCATCGATCTTCGGGCGGAACTTCTGTTCCTTGACCACGGTCTGCTGCTGGTTCTTGCGCGCTTCGCGGGCCTTCTGATCCTGCTCGTACTTGTACTTGCCGTAGTCCATGATCTTGGCTACGGGCGGCTTGGCCTTCGGTGCCACCTCGACAAGGTCAAGGTCGGCGTCGTATGCCAACTTGCGAGCGTCATCCGTACGGACGATGCCCACCTGCTCGCCGGACGGACCGACAAGGCGAACTTCCGGAACGCGGATGCGTTCGTTGATTCGAGCTTCAGCGCTGATGAGAACTCCTAAAGACGAGAATTACAATGTGATCGCTACCAAGCCCCAAGTAGCGCTCGTCCCACACGAAAAACCCGCTAGTCTTGCTCAGGCTAGCGGGAGTTCATCCATAACGGCAGGGCACGGCAATATTGCCGTGTGTCCTACCGTTGACCCGTATCCTTCGCAGCGAGTGCGCCGCGCGGCTTGGGGTGGGAGTAACTCCACTTGCGGCCCGTACACCTAGAAAAGGAGCACTGGGCGGTAGTGCCTTGAAACGTTAACAGCTTCGCCGCAGATGTCCAAATCCCCACGCCGCACGTGCTTTTTAAGCCAGCACGCGCTGCAGGTACTCGCCCGTAAAGGAGTCTTCGACCTGGGCCACGTCCTCGGGCGTACCCTGTGCGACGACGGTGCCGCCGCCGGAGCCGCCCTCGGGGCCCATATCGATGATCCAGTCCGCGGACTTGACCACGTCCAGGTTGTGCTCGATGACCAGGACCGTGTTGCCCTTCTCCACCAGGCCGTTGAGCACCAGCATGAGCTTGCGGATGTCCTCAAAGTGCAGGCCGGTGGTCGGCTCGTCAAGGATGTAGATCGTGCGCCCGTTGGAGCGCTTCTGCAGCTCGGTTGCGAGCTTGACGCGCTGCGCCTCGCCGCCCGACAAGGTCGTTGCGGACTGGCCGAGGCGTACGTAGCCCAACCCGACGTCGACAAGCGTGGCGAGGTAGCGGTGGATGGACGAGATCGGCTCGAAGAATTCCGCTGCCTCGGAAATGGGCATGTCCAGCACCTCGGCGATGGTCTTGCCCTTGTAGCGCACCTCGAGCGTTTCGCGGTTGTAGCGCGCGCCGCCGCAGACCTCGCAGGGCACGTACACGTCCGGCAGGAAGTTCATCTCGATCTTGATCGTGCCGTCGCCGCGACAGGCTTCGCAGCGCCCGCCCTTGACGTTGAAGGAGAAGCGGCCTGCTTTGTAGCCGCGCACCTTGGCCTCCTGCGTCTCGGCGAAGAGGTTGCGGATCTTGTCAAAGACGCCCGTGTAGGTCGCGGGGTTCGAGCGCGGCGTGCGCCCAATCGGGCTCTGGTCGACCTGCACGAGCTTGTCCAGGGAGTCGAGGCCCTCGACCCTCTTGACCCGGCCCGGTACCTGACGCGCGCCGTTGAGCTCGTTTTGCAGCGTCTTCGCCAGAATCTCGTTGACCAGCGTGGACTTACCGGAACCAGAGACACCGGTGACGGCCACGAGCAGGCCAAGCGGGATCTCCACCTCGACGTTTTGCAGGTTGTTCTCCCGCGCGCCGACGACCTTGATGGTGCGCTCCGCATCCACCGGGCGGCGCGTGGCAGGTACCTCGATCTGCTTCCTGCCGGCAATGTAATCACCCGTGATCGAGTTCTCGGCCTCCTTCAGGCCCTCCGGCTCGCCCTGGTAGACCACTTCCCCGCCGTACTCGCCCGCACGCGGGCCGATGTCGATGAGCCAGTCCGCCTCGCGGATCGTGTCCTCGTCATGCTCCACCACGACCAAGGTGTTGCCCAGATCCCGCAGCTTCTTCAGCGTGGCGATCAAGCGGTTGTTGTCGCGCTGGTGCAAGCCAATCGACGGCTCGTCCAACACGTAGAGCACGCCCGCCAGCCCGGAGCCGATCTGGGTGGCCAGACGAATACGCTGCGCCTCGCCGCCGGAGAGCGTGCCCGCGGACCTGGCCAGGGTGAGGTAGTTCAGGCCGACGTCCAGCAGGAAGTGCAGGCGCGCCTGGATCTCACGCAGCACGGCACCCGCGATCATCTCCTCGCGGTAGCCGAGTACCAGGTTGTCCAGGTACTCGGAGGCGTCCTCGATGGAAAGCTCGGTCAGCCCCGCGATCGACTGCTCGCCGTGCGTGGTCGAATCCAGCCGCACCGCGAGAATCTCCGGCTTCAGGCGCGCCCCCTTACACGTCGGGCACGGCACCTCACGGGTATACGCCAACAGGCGGTCCTTCTGCGTGTCCGTCTCCGCCTGCTCGAGTTTGCGCTCGAGGTAGCCGATCACGCCCTCGTAGGCCGCGCTGAACGAACGCTGCCGCCCGTAGCGGTTCTTGTAGCGCACGCTGACTTTCGTGCTCGAGCCCTGCACCAAGTGCTTCTGCTGCGTCTTCGTCAACGAGGAAAACGGCGCATGCGCGTCGAAGTCCTCTTCCTTCGCCAGCGCTTCGATCAGCCGCACGAAGTACTTCTTGTTGGGGCTGGAGTTCCACGGCTGGAAGGCGTCCACCGCCGGCGCGTCCGGGTCCGGGATGACCAGGTCGGTGTCGATCTCCTTGCGCACTCCCAGCCCGTCGCAGGCAGGGCATGCCCCGAAGGGCGAGTTGAAGGAGAAGGCGCGCGGCTCGTACTCCTCCACGTCCAGCTTGTGCCCGTTGGGGCAGGCCATCTTCTCCGAGAAGATCTGCACGCGCTCCGGGTCGTCTGCCTCGAGGTCGACGAAGTCGAAGCCGACCAGCCCGTCGGCAAGCTTGAGCGCGGTCTCAACAGAGTCGGTGAGGCGCTGCTTCTGGCTCGCTTTCACCTGCAGGCGGTCGACCACCACGTCGATGGTGTGCTTGATCTGCTTTTCCAACTTCGGCGGGTCGGAGAGCTGATAAGTCTCACCGTCGACGTTGACGCGCGAGTAGCCCTGCGCGGCCAGGTCGGCGAACAGGTCCTGGAACTCGCCCTTGCGCTTGCGCACGATCGGCGCGAGCACCTGGAACTTCGTGCGCTCCTCGTACTGGAGGATCTGGTCGACGATCTGCTGCGGCGTCTGCCGCTGGATCACCGCGTCGCACTGCGGGCAGTGCGGGGTGCCCGCGCGCGAGTAGAGCAGGCGCAGGTAGTCGTAGATTTCGGTGATCGTGCCCACCGTCGAGCGCGGGTTGCGGTTCGTGGACTTCTGGTCGATCGAAACCGCGGGGCTCAGACCGTCGATGTAGTCAACGTCGGGCTTGTCCATCTGCCCGAGGAACATCCGGGCATACGAGGACAGCGATTCCACGTAGCGTCGCTGCCCCTCGGCAAAGATTGTGTCGAAAGCAAGAGAGGATTTGCCGGAGCCGGAAAGCCCAGTAAACACGGCCATCTTGTCGCGCGGTAGGGCGATGTCTACGCCCTTGAGATTGTGTTCGCGCGCGCCGCGCACCGTGAGCCATTCAGCCACGTCACCACGTCCCTTCCCGAGTACGTTTGTTGCCCTTCTGCCCTAGAAGCTACCAACCCCACACAACTGTGCTTTCCCCCGGCCTATTCCATATCTGTCTACGCTGGGGCGCATGACGCTTACTTTGCATCACATTTCCGTGTCCGAGATGGATAACAACTGCTACCTCATTTGTGCCGGGGACAAGGGGCTGCTTATCGACGCCGCCGCGGACCCCCAGGCACTGCTCTCCCTCGCCCGCGACGCCGGCGTGGAGATCACGGACGTGCTGACCACCCACCGCCACCACGACCACACCCGCGCGCTCGTCGAGGTACTCGAGGCGACCGGGGCCCGGCACTGGGCTCCCTATCTGGACGCGCCGGCGCTGCCCGCTGCAGTCGACCACGAGCTACGCGATGACGACGTGCTCGAGTTCGCCGGGCACGAGTTTCCCGTCTGCATCCTGCGCGGCCACACCCCAGGCGGCGCGGCGATTGCTGTGGAGATCGACGGCGTGCCTAACCTCTTCGTCGGCGATTCCCTGTTCCCCGGCGGGCTGGGCAAGACCGCCTCGGAAGGCGACTTCGTCCGCTTGTACAAGGAAGTCAAGGACAAGCTCTTCGCCGCCTACCCGGACGAGGCCATCGTGTGGCCGGGCCACGGGAAGCCGACCACCCTGGGTGAGGAGCGCCCCCACCTGGACGAGTGGTGGCAGCGACGCTGGTAGTACCTGCCAATACCGGTACGTTTGCGCGAGCACAGCCCGGAAGCCCACCGGTGGCGCGCAAACATAAGTACAGTTGGTAGCAGACGAGTCCGTTTCGGGCTCCGATCGCAAGATCCCCATAAACGTAAATGAGAAGGAATGGTTAAGAGATGATTCGTAAGATCGCTCGCCCGATGCTGGCGTCCGTGTACATCATCGATGGTGTTGAGACCATGCTGAACCCGGCCGGCCACAAGGAGGCCGCAGCGTCCGCGCTGAAGAAGGTGCGCTCCGTCGTGCCGCGCGAGTACCGCGGCCTGGTGCCGAAGGACCCGGAGACCGCCGCGCAGCTCGTTGGCGGTGTGAAGGCCGGTGCTGGCAGCCTCTTCGCCATCGGCAAGATGCCGCGCACTTCCGCCTCCCTGCTGGCGCTGACCACCGTGCCTTCCCTGATTGGCCGTAACGCCTTCTGGGAGGCCGAGGATGAGGACGACAAGGCTCGCCGCCGCACCGGCGCGCTGACCGACGTCGCGCTCGCCGGTGGTGTGCTGCTCGCCACCGTCGATACGGACGGCAAGCCGGGCTTGCAGTGGCGCGCGCAGAACGCCGCCAAGGTGGCGAAGAAGAACGTGCAGCAGGCGCTGCCGACCCAGTCTGAGACCGAGAAGGCCATGAACAAGGCCAGCAACTGGTTCAGCGACGCGACCGAGACGGTCACCGACTACGTCGATGACAACAAGGACGACTGGAAGAAGACCGCTTCCCACGCCAGCGAGGTCGCCGGCGACTGGTTCGAGGACGCGAAGAAGCAGACCTCGAAGTTCCTCTCCGAGACCGCGGATCGTGCGCAGGACGCCTACCAGGACTTTGACGCAGAGAAGCTCATCGACCAGGCAAAGCCCTCCAAGCTCGAGCAGTACAAGGCGAAGCGCAAGGTCAACGCCCTCGTCGGTGACCTGCAGGGCTCTATCGATGACCTGCGTCCGAGCACGCTGGACAAGCTGTCGGCCAAGCACAAGGTGAAGAAGAGCCACAAGAAACTGGACAAGAAGGCGCAGGATGCCGTCGATAGGCTGCAGAAGGCTTTTGACAAGCTCGACGCTGATCCCTCCTTCATCACGAAGCTGAAGTGGAAGCGCAAGGCAAAGAAGGCCGAGAAGCGCGCCAAGCAGACTGTGAAGAAGCTGGAGAAGAAGCTGGGCTAATCCGCCACTTTTACTGCTGGCCCCGCCAGTCCGGAATAATCCGGGCGGCGGGGCCGTTTGTTGCTACAGCGGTACACCCCGCGACCAACCGTGAGGAGGAATGACCGGGTGGGAACCCCCGAGAAGATCGCAGCCGAACAGGCGTATGTGGACACGCTCTTTGCGCACCTCGACGCAGAGGTGACAGCGGCGCAGGAAAAGCTTGCCGCGGTGCAGCGCGACGTGGACCCCGATAACCCCGATTCGGATGCGCTCGTGCGGCGCGAGACCGAGTACCACGGACTCAACGCGAAACTCGACGCGCTGAACATCGCCGAGGTGGGTCTCGTCTTCGGGCGTATCGATGTGGCTGACGACGAGGTGGAAAACCCAGTGCCCGGCCGCGAAGGCCTGGAGCGTCGCTACATCGGGCGCATGGGCATGGACGACCGCGAGGACAACTACCGCACGCTCCTGCTCGACTGGCGCGCGCCACTCGCGCGACCCTTCTACCTCGCCACCACCGCGCACCCTGAGGGTGTGGAGCAGCGGCGCAACATCCGCATGCGGGGGCGCACTGTCACCGCCGTGGATGACGAAGTACTCGCCGGGGAAGGCCTCGACGCGGAGGTCGAGCGCGGCAATGTTGGCTCTGAGGCGGCCCTGCGGCACGCGATGAACGCTGCCCGCACGGGCCACATGCGCTCCATTGTGGAGACGATTCAGCGCGAGCAGGATGAGATCATCCGCGACCCCACCCGGGGCGTGATGGTGGTGCAGGGTGGGCCCGGTACCGGCAAGACCGCGGTCGCGCTGCACCGGGTGGCGTACCTTTTGTACACGTGGCGCGAGCAGCTCTCGCGTACTGGCGTGCTCATCATCGGACCGAACCCCGCCTTCTTGGACTACATCTCGCGGGTGCTGCCGGAGCTTGGTGAGACCGGTGTGGTGCTCTCCACCATCGAGGACCTCGTGCCCGGCTTCCGCCCAACCGCCAGCGGTGAGTCGGCGGCAGCGCGCGAGGTGAAAGGCTCCGAGGAGATGGTCACCATCCTCAAGCGCGCCGTCCAAGCCTACGAGACGGTGCCTGCTGCTCCGGTGCCGCTGAAGATCGGCTCGGTCGATATCGCGGCGACCCCGGCCATGGTCAAGGCGGCGCGGACGCGTGCGCGCCGCTCCCGCAAGCCGCACAATCAGGCACGCGAGTTCTTCGCCGAACACCTCACGCAGTCGCTCGCGGAGGCACTTGCCGATCGCATTGGCCGCGACCCGCTCGGCGGCGAAAACCTCCTGTCCACCGCAGATGTGGACCAGCTCCACGACGATCTCGCCGAAGAACAGCAGGTCATCGATCTTGTCGACGAGTACTTCCCCGAGCTCGACCCAGCCGAGGTCCTCGAGGCCACGCTCACCGACCGCGCCCGCATCGAGGCCGTCGCCGGCGACTACGACGCCTACACCCAGGATGCGCTCTACCGCGCGCCGGGCACCGGGTTTTATCCTTCAGACACCGCGCTTTACGACGAGCTGTCCGTCCTCATCGGCGTCACCGACCCCACCGAACAGAAGGCCAAGGAGGAGGCGCAGTGGCGGCAGCTCGTGGAGGAAGCCGAGGACGCGCTCGACGTGCTGGCGTCCTCCGAGTCGACGGACAACGACGACGACCAGTTCGAGGCCGAGATCCTTTCCGCCGCCGACGTCATCGACGCCGAAACCCTCGCCAGCCGCCAGCGGGTGACCGATATCCGCTCCACGGCGCAGCGCGCCCGCGAGGACCACACCTGGGCCTACGGCCACGTCATCGTCGACGAAGCGCAAGAGCTCACGCCGATGGAGTGGCGGATGGTCTTCCGCCGCTGCCCGTCGAAGTGGATGACGCTGGTGGGCGATACCGCGCAGACCTCCTCCCCCGCCGGCAGCGACGACTGGGCCACAACGCTCGAGCCTTTTGTGGGCGAACGCTTCCGCACCCACCAGTTGACTGTGAACTACCGGACACCCGCGGAAGTGATGGAGTACGCCGACGAACTCCTCGCCGAAATCGATCCCGAGGCAACCTCTTCGGTGGCGATCCGCGAGGCCGGCGTCCCCGTGCGCCATCTGTCGGCAGGCACAGATCCGGCGGAGGTTGCCCGTTCGCTGCAGGCCGATGGCAGGATGGTCGCCGTCATTGATGCGGACAACGTCGCGCAGATGAAGGGTCTGGAGTTCGACCACGTCATCTTGGTTGATCCCCGCCGCATCGTCGACGCCTCGCCGCAAGGCCTCCAGGACCTCTACGTCGCCGCGACCCGCGCGACACAGAGCTTGACCGTGATCGGCGAGCTTTAGCCCACCCACCGCACACGACAAAGCCGACCACCCCTTTCACAAAGGCGGTCGGCTTCGCTCGAAAGCTTTTACTTGACGGTGTGAACGATCATCACGTCGCAGTCGGACTGGCGAGCCACGTCCGCCGGCACGGAGCCAAGCAGGCGGCCGGTCAGCGAGTTGATGCCGCGGTTACCCACCACCAGCAGCTCCGCGTTGTTGTCGTTGACAATGGCCATGAGCGCCTCGACCGGGGTACCCGGGCGCGTCGCGGTCTGGACGTCCGACACACCGAAGCTGCGCGCGTGCTCGGCAGCTTCCTCCAGGTTCTTCAACGCCTGCTCATCGCCCAGAATGGTCACCGAGTCCTGGCGGAGCGCCTTAGAGGCGTCCTCCTCACTGCGGTAGTAGGCCGTGCCAATGACCAGCGTCGAGTCGAAGGCCGCGGCCATCTTTGCTGCACGCTCCACTGCAAGCAAGGAGGACTTCGATCCGTCAGAGCCGACGACGATGGTGTTGTAGTAATCAGCCATGGTGTAGTGGATGACCTTTCATCAAGTTGGGGAATCTTTACACATGATACTCCGGGTCCGGACCTAGTGGTTAGTCGTGTCCCTCTGCCCTGGTGTCAACCAGCATAACGTCTACCGGTGCCTTCTTCGCCACGTTTCCGGGGATGTTGCCGAAGAGCCTGCCCGCCAGCGAACGCATGCCCTTGTTGCCCACCACGAGCAGGTCGACCTCGTACTCCGCGACGGACTCGAGCAGCACGTTCGCCGGCTGCCCCGCCTTGGACACCACGTTGATCCGCGGAGCCTGCTCCTCTTCCGCGATGGCGCGGGCGCGGGCGAGGATCTCCTGCGAGCCGGTCTCGGTGACGATGTCGATCTTGCTCAACTCCGCGTTAGTGGAATTGAGCATCGAGCCGGAGGCCGTGTAGTGCGCGCAGATGACTGTCAGCTGTGCGTCGTAGACGCGGGCGAGGCTCGCGGCCGCGCGGACAGCGACGAGCGACGTCTGCGAGCCGTCGGTACCTACTGCGATCGAGTTATAGGAATGCATGGTGCGTCGATGCGCCTTTCTAGTCTTAGTTTCCTGTGTCTTTCATACCACGGAGTTCCTTCTTCAGGTCCGCGATCTCATCACGCAGGCGTCCCGCCAGCTCAAATTTGAGCTCGCGGGCGGCGTCGCCCATCTGTTTCGTGAGGTCGTCGATAAGCGATTGCACCTCGTCGGAGGCCATGGTGGAGGTGTCCGGCTTGGCCACCACCGCAGCCTCGCCAGCGCCGGTGCTCTCGGTGTCGGCGTTCTCGTAGACCTGGTCCAGAATGTCGGCGATCTTCTTGCGCAGCGGCTGCGGGTCGATGCCGTGTTCCTTGTTGTAGGCAAGTTGCTTTTCGCGGCGGCGCTCGGTTTCGTCGATAGCCTGCTGCATCGACTCGGTGACCTCGTCGGCGTACATGATGACCTCGCCCGAGACGTTGCGGGCTGCGCGGCCGATGGTCTGGATCAGCGACTTCGTTGAGCGGAGGAAGCCCTCCTTATCCGCGTCCAGGATGGCCACGAGCGAGACCTCTGGCAGGTCGAGGCCCTCGCGCAAAAGGTTAATGCCGACGAGCACGTCGAACTCGCCGAGGCGCAGCTGGCGCAAAAGCTCCACGCGCTGCAGGGTGTCGATGTCGGAATGCAGGTAGCGCACCTTGATGCCGTGGTCGAGCAGGTAGTCGGTGAGGTCCTCGGCCATCCGCTTCGTCAGGGTGGTCACGAGCACGCGCTCCTGCTTCTCGACGCGCTTGCGTACCTCCTCGATGAGGTCGTCGATCTGGCCCTTCGTCGGCTTGACCGTCACCTTCGGGTCCACCAGCCCGGTCGGGCGGATCACCTGCTCCACGAACTCGCCATGCGCCGCCTCGAGCTCGTAGTCGCCCGGCGTCGCAGACATGTACACGGTCTGGCCGACGCGGGCCTCAAACTCGTCGAAGGTCAGGGGCCGATTATCGACGGCACTCGGCAGGCGGAACCCGAACTCCACCAGGTTGCGCTTACGCGACATGTCGCCCTCAAACATGCCGCCGATCTGGGGCACGGTCACGTGGGACTCGTCGATAATGGTGAGGAAGTCTTCCGGGAAGTAATCAATCAGCGTCGCCGGGGCGGAACCGGGGCCGCGGCCGTCCATGTGCCGCGAGTAGTTCTCAATGCCGGAGCAGAATCCGACCTGCTGGATCATCTCCAGGTCGTACTCGGTGCGCATGCGCAGGCGCTGCGCTTCGAGCAGTTTGCCCTTGCTCTCCAGCTCCTCGAGCCGGTCCGCGAGCTCCTCCTTGATCGCCTCGATCGCCTTCTCCATACGCTCGTCGGTGGCAACGTAGTGGGTGGCCGGGAAGATGCGGACCTCGTCTTCCTGGCTGAGCACATCCCCGGTGAGCGGGTGGATGTAGTAGAGCTCGTCGACCTCGTCACCGAAGAACTCCACGCGCACCGCGACCTCCTCGTAGGCGGGAATGATGTCCACGGTGTCGCCCTTGACACGGAAGGTGCCGCGCTTGAAGTCGACGTCGTTGCGTTCGTACTGCACGTCGACAAGCAGGCGCAGGAAGCGATCGCGCTCAACCTCCTCGTCCACGCGCAGCACGATCGAGCGGTCCAGGTAGGACTGCGGGGTACCCAGGCCGTAGATGCACGACACCGAGGAGACCACCACCACGTCACGCCGCGAGAGCAGCGCCGAGGTCGCCGAGTGGCGCAGGCGCTCCACGTCATCATTAATCGACGAGTCCTTTTCAATATAGGTATCGGTCTGCGCGATATACGCCTCTGGTTGGTAGTAGTCGTAGTAGGAGACGAAATACTCGACCGCATTATTCGGCAGCAGCTGGCGCAGCTCGTTAGCCAGCTGCGCGGCCAGCGTTTTGTTCGGGGCCATCACCAGGGTGGGGCGCTGCTGCTGCTCGATCAGCCACGCGGCGGTGGCGGACTTACCGGTACCCGTGGCGCCCATGAGCACCACGTCCTCTTCCCCGCGGCGCAAGCGCGCATCCAGCTCCGCGATCGCCGCGGGCTGGTCGCCCGAAGGCTCGAACTCGGAGACCACCTCGAAGGGCTTCTCGCGCCGCTCAATCTCGCCAACGGGGCGGAATTCTGAGTGCGCCAGGACCGGGTGTTCTGCAGCAAAAGCCATGTCCACAACCATACGCGTCGCCCCCGAAAGGGGCGAAGTTGCGATAGTTTTTGCACTAAGCATCAAATGGTTGCGACTTCTGCCAGGAATTCATACGGTTGTCATCATGACTCATGCTCAGCCACGCAACGCTGCGCGCGCCGCAATCGCCGCAGCCGGCCTTCGCCACCGCGACGTCGCAGCGCACCTGGGCATCGACGCAAGCAAGCTGTCCAAGTCGCTCTCCGGCGTACGCCGCTTCAGCGCGACTGAGCTCGCCCGGCTGGCCGCCCTCACCGGGGTCGACGCGCGCTCCCTTGCCGCGGTCAGTACACCGGCTACCTCCACGCGCGATCGTGCGCGCCAGGGCCGCAAGCGCGCTATCGCCGCCGCCGCGTGGCCGCTGTTTACCCAGCGTGGCTACCAGGCGGTCACCGTCGCCGACATCGCGGCAGCCGCCGGTCTATCCGCCTCGGCGGTGCACTACTACTTCCCCACCAAGAACGAAATCTTCCTCGCCACGCTCGACGAGTGCTCCCGCCAGGGTGCGCAGCGCCGCGCCCCCGCCCACACCCTCGCCACGCCGACCGAGCGCCTGACCGCCCTCTTCGCCATCCAGCTCGACGGCTCGCCAGAGTCCCGCCAGGAGTGGGCGACCTGGGCGCAGTTCTGGTCCTCCTCCGCCGCTTTTGCCGACGCTCACCAGGCCACGGAGATCGCCTACTCGCGCTGGCAGCAAGAGCTGCTTCCCATCGTCGAGGAGGGCATGGCCAGCGGCGAGTTTGTCCCGGGCAACCCGCAAGTCATGATCGCCTCGCTGACCGCGCTTATCGATGGGCTCGGTGTCCGCCTGCTCGCAGGCGCGCTCGACCCGCTGAGCATCCGCGAAATCTTCACCGCGAGTGTGCGCGGGTGGATGGCCAGCAGCGACGGTGGCGGGCCGCCCGCGGCCAGTTCCCCAGTCACTCATGCTGAAAACGAACAAGACGAAAGAACGGTGTAGCACCATGTTGCAACTCAGCCGCAGGCAGCTCCTGCGCGCCACGGTGATGGGAGGTGCGACGCTTGCGCTCGCGTCGTGTTCGACCGCTCCCGTGGAGGAAATCGATACCTCCGGTCCCCCGCGCAAGGGCGGGACGCTGCGCATCGGGCTCGTCGGTGGCTCCTCCACCGACACTATCGACGCGCACGTGCCCACCAGCACCAGCGACGCCGCCCGCGTGATCAACATGTACGACGCGCTGGCGCGCCGCGACGAGGACTACAACCTGGAGTACCTCCTCGCCGAGGCCATCGAACCGAACGACAACGCGACGGAGTGGACCATCACGCTGCGCGAGGGGGTGCAGTTTTCCGACGGCCGCCCGGTCCGCCCCGAGGACGTCATGTTCTCCCTTGACCGCATCCGCGACCCCGAGGACCCGAAATCCGGTGCCGCCTCAATCGCCCACCTGGCGGACATGGAGGTGATCGACGAGCGCCGCCTGCTCCTGCGTCTGTCCGAGCCGGACGCCGCACTGGTGGACTCGCTCGCCGAGTACCAGATGGGCATCGTGCCCGAGGATTACGACCCGAAGCACCCGATCGGTGCCGGCGCGTTCAAGCTCAAGGACTTTACTGCGGGCCAGTCGACCACCTTGGAGCGCAACGACAACTACTGGGCCGGGCCCGCCCACCTGGACCAGGTGCGCATCATTGACTTCCAGGAGGAAGACGCGATGCTCAACGCGCTGCTGTCCTCCCAGGTCGACGCGATCGGCAGCTTGAACCACGCGCTTGCCCGCGTCATCGAGGCCGACCCGCGCCTGGACACGCTGGTTTCCGAGACCGGCATGTGGCTGCCGCTGACCATGCGGGTCGATGTCGAACCCTTCGACGACGTGCGGGTACGCCAGGCAATGCGCCTTGCAGTCAACCGCCAGCAGATGGTCGACCAGGTCTACTCCGGCGAAGGCCAGCTGGGCAACGACATGTTCGCACTCTACGACGAGGCGTACCCGGCCGACTTTCCGCAGCGCGAGCAGGACGTGGAGAAGGCAAAGGCGCTGCTCGCCGAGGCCGGCTACCCGGACGGCATCGAGGTCGACCTTGTCACCTCCGAGATCCAGTCCGGCGCAGTGCGCGCGGCCCAGGTCTTCGCCGAGCAGGCGAGCCAGGCCGGCATCAAGGTCAACATCAAACAGGTCGATGCCTCGACCTTCTACGCCTCAGGCAACTACCTGGAGTACCCGTTTGCGCAGTCGTTCTGGTACACCCGCAACTTCCTCCAGCAGGTCAACCAGTGCGCGACCGCGGATTCGCCGTTTAACGAGACGCACTGGGTGCGCGAGGATTTCACGGCGAGGGTGTATGAGGCGCGCGCGATCGTCGATAAGCAGGAGCGCGAGGCGCGCATCCGCGAGCTGCAGCAAGAGCTTTACGACGAGGGCGGGTACATCATCTGGGGCTTTGCCAACCAGATCGACGCCTACCACAACTACATCGTCGGCCTCACCCCTCACCCGAGTGGTGTGCCGCTTTCACACGCCAACTTCCACCAAACCTGGATTGCGGAGGCCTAACAGCAATGGGGAAATTTATTCTGCGACGACTCGCGGTGAGTATCTTCATCCTCATCGCGGTGTCCATCATCATCTTTTGCGCCACGCTTTTGCTGCCGGGCTCGCCCGCAACTGCGATCCTCGGCCAGCAGGCCACGCCTGAGCGCATCGCCGCCCTCGAGGCGGAAATGAACCTGGACAAGCCACCGCTCGAGCGCTACTTCCTGTGGCTGGGCGGCCTGTTTACCGGCGATCTGGGCACGTCGACCTCGACGGGCGGCCCGGTGGTCGAACTGCTCGGAGAGCCGCTAGCCAACTCGCTGGTGCTCATGCTGCTCGCCGCGCTGGTCTCGATCCCGGTGGGCATCCTCGTGGGCATTTACGCAGCCTGGTGGCGCGGCTACAAGCGTGACCAGGCGATCACCTGGGTCACGCTGATCCTTGCGGCGATGCCGGAGTTTGTCATCGGTATCGCGCTGATCACCATCTTCGCCACCTCTGTCTTCCAGGTCCTGCCCGCGGTGACGATGTCCCCGCCCGGCAGCCACGTATGGGAGTTCCCCGCGCAGCTGATCCTGCCGACGCTCACGCTCGCGCTGGTGGTCAGCCCCTACATCGCACGTATGACGCGCGCGACGATGGTGGAGACCCTGGACTCTGGCTACGTCGAGATGGCGCGGTTGAAGGGCGTGCCCGAGCGCCGCGTGATCTTCCGCCACGCACTGCCGCACGCCGTCGGCCCGATCGCGCAGGTCGTAGCGATCCAGCTCGCGTGGCTCGCCGGCGGCATCGTGGTTGTCGAGTACCTGTTTCGGTACCCGGGCCTGGGCGTCGCGCTGATTGACGCCGTCAACTACCGCGACGTCCAAGTCGTACAAGCCGTTTCCCTCCTGATCGCCGTGGTCTACGTCGTGGTGAACCTCATCGCCGACATCGTGAGCATCATGGCCAACCCGAAGCTGAGGAGCAACTGATGACAACGCCTCACACCACCCCGGAATCCACCGTGTCCCCGGACGATGAGCTAAAGGTCTCTTTGTCCAAACCTGCCCCCGTGCTCGCCCGCATTTGGGCCCAGCCGGAAGGCAAGGTCGGCCTCGTGCTGACCAGCCTGATCGTCATCTGCACGGTGATCGGCTACCTCTTCGCTGAGCAGATCACCGGCTACTCCACCACCGAATTCCTCGGCCTGCCCTTTACCAAGGAAGGAACCTTCGGGACGGACAACCTGGGCCGCTCCGTGTTCTCCCGTTTCATCGCCGGTGGCCTGGTGCTGCTGGTTACGGCCTTCCTCGCCACCGCGCTCGGCATGGTCGTGGGCACCATCATCGGCATGGTCGCGGGCTACACCGGCGGCTGGGTCGACTCTGTGCTCATGCGGCTTAACGACGTCATCCTCGCCTTCCCGCAGCTCATCTTCGCCATGCTGGCGATCGTGATCTTCGGGCCGTCGGCAACCGTGCTGGTGCTGGTCATCGGGCTCACCCACGCGCCTCGTATCGCGCGCGTGGCACGCGCCTCGACCATGTCAGTGACCAACGAGGACTACATCCGCGCCGCCCAGATGTACTCCATGCCGCACAGCCGCATCCTCACCCGCGAGATCCTGCCGAACATCACCGGCCCGCTCGCCGTCGAGGCCGGGCTGCGCCTGACCTACTCCATCGGCTCGATCGCCTCGCTGTCCTTTTTGGGCCTGGGCATCCAGCCGCCGGCCGCGGACTGGGGCCTGATGATCAACGAGAACCGCATCGCGCTCTCGCTGCAGCCCTGGGGCGTGCTTCTGCCGGTGCTTGCGATTGCGCTTTTGACCATCGGCACCAACATGCTTGCCGATGCCACCGCACGCGCCACCGCGTCCACAGCTATGCCCGCCAAGCCGACCGCGGAGGAGTTGGAGGCTGCCCGCCAGCCGAAGAACGAACCGATCCGCCACACCGAGGAGGCCTAACCCCATGTCGACCGCAATTTCCCCCTCCGCAGAGGTCGTACTCGAGGTCCGCGACCTGCGCATCCGCGCCAACGACGGCACCGAGATCCTCCACGGCATCGACTTCGAGCTGCACCGCGGCGAGATCGTCGGCCTGGTCGGCGAGTCCGGCTCGGGCAAGACCACCGCCGGGCTCGCAGCCCTTGGCCACTGCCGCTCGGGGCTCTCGCTTACCGACGGCACGATCACCCTCCACACCCGTAACAACGACAACATTGACGTGCTGAGCCTCAACGAGGATGAACTGCGCAACATGCGCGGGTCCCGTGTCGCCTACGTCCCCCAGGACCCGGCGCTCAGTCTGAATCCCGCCATGCGCATCGGCGAGCAAATCCGCGAGGTCCTCGACGAGCACAACTACGACGGCGACAAACTCGCCCGCATCCGCGAGGTCATGCGCGACGTGGACCTGCCGGACACGGACGAGTACCTCGCCCGCTGGCCGCACCAGCTCTCGGGCGGGCAGCAGCAGCGCGTGGGCATCGCGATGGCCTTTGCCCTGCACCCGGACGTGCTCATTCTCGACGAGCCCACCACCGGCCTCGACGTCTCCACCCAAGCGCACGTGCTGGAAACCATCCGCGAGATGACGCAGCGCCACAGCGTCGCCTCCCTCTACATCACCCATGACCTAGCCGTAGTCGCGGAACTGGTCGACCGCGTGATCGTGATGCTGCGCGGCGACATCGTGGAAGTCGGCACTGCCCACGAGGTGCTTTACTCTCCCCTGCACCGCTACACCAAGAAGCTCCTGGCCTCCATCCCCGACCTGGAGGGCAAGAAGAACATCGCCGAGCTCCAAGACGTCGCGCCCGCCGAACGCGGCGAGACTCCGCTCCTCGAGGTGCGCAACCTCGAGATGTCCTATGGCGACAAAAAGGTCCTCCACGGCATCAACCTCGAGCTCGAAGAAGGCGAGTCAACTCTCTTACTCGGCGAGTCCGGCTCAGGAAAAACGACGCTTGCCCGCTCGATCGCGGGGCTCAACCCGGGTTACACCGGTTCCGTCCGCTTCCGCGGCGAGGAACTCGAGCACAGCAGCCGCGAGCGCACGCTGGACCAGCGCCAGGGCGTGCAGTACATCTTCCAGTCCCCGTTTTCTTCGCTCAACCCGCGGCGCACCATCGGTGAGTCGCTGAGCGTGCCGATGGAGATGTCGAAGCGCTTGCCCCGCGCCAAGCAGCGCGAGGTGGTCCACGAGGTTCTCGAGGCGGTCCAGCTGGATCCCAGCTTCTACGACCGCCGCCCCGGCGACCTCTCCGGTGGCGAGCGCCAGCGCGCCGCGATCGGGCGCGCGTTGGTCAACGCACCTTCCGTGCTGGTGTGCGACGAGATCACCTCCGCGCTCGACGTCTCGGTGCAGGCCTCGATCCTGCGCCTGCTGGCCAAGCTGCGCCGCGAGCGCGGCCTGTCCATGCTCTTCGTCACCCACAACATTGCGCTGGCCCGCCACGTGGCCACGCGCATCGCGGTGCTGAACAAGGGTGTGATCGTCGATTATGGGCCGGTGGACGAGGTGCTGCACAACCCGCAGCACGACTACACCAAACACCTGCTGGCGGACATCCCTTCGCTGTAGGGACTCGCTAGGCTGAGGGAGTGTAACTATCCCCTGTTCAAGGAAGCGTGACACCGTGTCCGAAACCCTGCGTACCGTCGATGTGCACTCCCTTTCCGCTCACCCTGCCACCGCTGATCTGAAGCCGCTGCCGCTTCCCCCGCTCGAGCAGACACTTGCGCAGTACGCCACCGCCCTCTCCGCGGTACTCGATGACGACGAGCGCGCCCACGCCTCCCGGGTAATCGAGGACTTCTCACAGAGCAAGGGCCCGCTTCTCGACGCCACCCTGCGCGACCGCGCCACCACACGCGAGCACGAGGGCACGAACTGGCTGCACGACGAGTGGTACGAGGGCTACCTCGCCGTCCGCGGGCCACTCCAGTTGAGCACGAACGTCGGCTTCCAGCTCGCTCCCTTGGGCGGCGAGGCCACCGGCACGCAGCGCGCGGCCGCGGCTATCCAGCGCATCGCCACCGTCCACCTGCAGGCAGCCGGCGACGCGCTGCCGGAGGACGTCGACGCGCGCGGTAACCGCATCACGCTCAACCAGTGGTTCGTGTTCAACGGCGGGCTGCGCCACCCGCGCCCGGAAATCGACGAGGTCGCGATATGCACGAAGATAAACGCGCACCGCGAGATCGGTGTCTTCGTCGACGGCCGCCTCTACGCCCTCCCCATCAGCGACGCCGAGGGCAACATCACCCCGCGTGAGTATCTCGCCGCGAACCTGGACACGGTGCTGGCCGCCGCGCGCACCTCGTCGCCCGACCAGGCGGACTTCAACGCAGCCGCACTCTCCGGCGATGTATCGGAACTCACGGAGCTCATCGAGCGCAACCCGCGCACCTACCAGCGCCTCGCCGACCTACTGTTCACCGTCGACCTGATCAACACTGCAGGACGCGACGACGCCGCGTTGCTTGCCGACCTCGCGTTCCGCCCCCGCGGCGCGTGGGTGTACAAGCCGCTGAGCTACCAGCTCGGCCTCGACAGCGACTGGACCGCCGTCCACGTCGAGCACACCTGCCAGGACGGCGGCACCCTGGTCACCGCGGTTTCGCGCATGCAAGACGCCCAGGTCCAGGAATCCAGCACCCTCAGCAAACACGCTGCCGAGGAGCTGCGCTGGGACCTCGACCACACCCCAAACACGCCGGCCACTCCCTACACGGTCGAGCTGCACACCATAGACATCCCGCCTACCGACCTGCCCTTCAAGTTCAGCCGTGACGCGAGCGCCCAGCTGACCATGACGATCGCGCAGCAGCTGACCTACGGCCGCGTCCGCGCCGTCTACGAGGCGGTAGACATGCGCGAGTACCGCGCCGGACGCACCGAATGCCTACGCGCGTTGACCCCGGAGGCCGTCGCATTCGCACGCGCCCTCGTCGCTGGCACCGCAACCCGCGAGCAACTCGTTGCCGCGGCCGACGCGCACCGCGGATGGGTGAAGCGCTGCAAGTCCGGCAACGGCATCGACCGCCACATCCAAATGCTCGAGCATCTCGACGCCCATGAGACCGACGCCTTCTTCCGCGATCCCGTTGTCACTGCCGCGCGCAAGGACTTCTTGTCCACCACCTCCGTCGGCAGCGCCAACCAGATCGTGCGCTACGCCTTTGCGCCGACGCTGCCGGAGGGCTTCGGCATCGCCTACACCCCGCACGCGACGGCCACCGAATACTGTGTGTCCTACAACACGGATACCGCGGAGAAGCCGCAGGAGTTTTTGGCTAACCTCGCGCGCGCTTCCGAGTTGCTTTGGCAGTTCTGTGGCGAGCTCGACGGCTAACGCCGGTGGCGTACCGGGTGGCGGCGAGCCACTGATCCAGCTCGCCCGCCTCCTGCCACTGCTCGTACAGGTCTGAATCACGGGCGGTCAGAAGCTTCCTGACCTGCCTTTTCAGCCAAATGCGGTCGTGGAAGGAGAACTCGAAGGCGAGCGCCTCCTCGTACTCGCCGGAGGGCAGGTGGCCGTTCATTACCGCCACGAGCGCGACGACCACCTCCGCCTGCGCGGAATCCAGGGGCAACTCGCCGCAGTCGAAGCGGAACCGATCCATCTTGAAAGAGCCGTCCGCGAGTGCGCGCACGGCATCAAGCGCGTGGTCATTATCAAACGGCCCATAGTTCCACGTACCCATGGGGAAAGAATCTAAGCCAGCGAAGTTTCCCAGGGTTGTCGCCTAGGCAAACAATGGTTAAACACCAAGCAATATGTTGGTGATCTTCGCGGTCAGCGCCTCCACCTGCCGTTCCAAGTCGGCGAGTGTGCCGTTGTTGTCCAGGATCTCGTCCGCCGCAGCGCGACGCTGCGCGTCCGGGATCTGACGCTCGATCCGGTTCCGCGCATCATCCTCATCGAGCCCGCGGTGCGCCACAAGACGGCGCACTCGCTCATCGGCGTCCACGTCCACCACGACCGTCAGGTCCATGTCCTTGTTCATGCCGAGCTCGATGAGCAGCGGCATGTCGTAGACCGCGGCCTTCTCGCCCGCTTGCTCGAGTGCTTTGAATCGCCGCGCAGATTCCCCACGTATCGCCGGGTGCGTGATCGCGTTCAGCTTCTGCGTCTGTTCTTCGGAGACGAACGCGCGGGCGGCCAACCCTGCCCGGTCGAGTGCCCCATCCGAGCCGATGAGGTCCGCGCCGAACACCGCGGCGACGTCATCCAGCACGGGAGAGCCCGGTTCCATGATGTCGCGGGCGATCTGGTCGGCGTCGACAACTGGCAGGCAGTGTGCGCGCAGCATCTCGGCGACCGTCGATTTGCCGCTGCCGATGCCGCCGGTAAGTCCGATCATGTACATGGAAGCGATGATAGAACACAAAGGGCCCGCGCAGGACGTCGCTAAGCGACGCCTGGCGCGGGCCTTTCTTAAGCCAGCTTAGTTGCCGGTGAGCTTGTCGCGCAGTGCGGCGAGCTGCTCATCGGAAGCCAGGGAGCCCATGGACGACTCTGCCGGCTCGGCTGCCGGAGCTGCAGCGCTGGAGTCGGAAGAGTAGTTTGCCTGGTCTGCTGCCTGGTCCGCGGCCTCGGCGGCTGCGGCGCGGTGACGCTCCACCTGACCGGCGTGTGCCTGGTGGCGACGCTCTGCCTCGGCGTAGCGTGCCTCCCACTCCTGGCGAGCCTCGTCGTAGCCTTCCATCCACTCGTTGGTCTCCGGGTCGAAGCCCTCCGGGAAGATGTAGTTGCCCTGCTCATCGTAGGAGTCGGCCATGCCGTAGCGGGACGGATCGAACTCCTCGGTGAAGTCCTCGTCAGCCTGCTTGAGCGACAGGGAGATGCGACGACGATCCAGGTCGATATCGATGACCTTGACCATGACCTCCTCGCCGACGTTGACAACCTGGTCCGGCACCTCGACGTGGCGCTGTGCCAGCTCGGAGATGTGGACGAGGCCCTCGATGCCCTCCTCGACGCGCACGAACGCACCGAACGGGACGAGCTTGGTGACCTTGCCCGGCACAATCTGGCCCACAGCGTGGGTGCGGGCGAAGACGCGCCACGGATCTTCCTGGGTCGCCTTCAGCGACAGGGAGACGCGCTCGCGGTCGAGATCGACGTCGAGCACCTCGACGGTAACCTCGTCGCCAACGGTGACAACCTCGGACGGGTGGTCAATGTGCTTCCAGGACAGCTCGGACACGTGGACCAGGCCGTCGACACCACCAAGATCGACGAAGGCGCCGAAGTTGACGATGGAGGACACGACACCCTTGCGCACCTGGCCCTTCTGCAGCTGGTGCAGGAAGTCGGAGCGAACCGCGGACTGGGTCTCCTCCAGGTACGCGCGGCGGGACAGGACGACGTTGTTGCGGTGCTTGTCCAGCTCGATGATCTTCGCCTCGAGCTCCTGGCCGATGTACGGCTCCAGGTCGCGGACGCGGCGCATCTCAACCAGGGATGCCGGCAGGAAGCCGCGCAGCCCGATGTCCAGGATGAGGCCGCCCTTGACGACCTCGATGACCGTACCGGTAACCGGCTGGTCGTTGTTCTGCAGCTCCTCGATGGTGCCCCAAGCACGCTCGTACTGCGCGCGCTTCTTGGACAGAATGAGGCGACCTTCCTTGTCCTCCTTGGTCAGGACAAGCGCGTCGATCTCGTCGCCGACCTCGACCACATCGTCCGGGTCGACGTCGTGCTTGATGGACAGCTCGCGGGTCGGGATGACACCTTCGGTCTTGTACCCGATGTCAAGCAGAACCTCGTCGTGGTCAACCTTGACCACCTTGCCGCTGACGATGTCACCATCATTGAAGTACTTGATGGTGGCGTCGACTGCAGCGAGAAATTCCTCAGGGCCACCAATGTCGTTGATGGCTACCTGCGGTGCGTTAGTAGTGCGCATAAGTGTATGTGCTCCGAATTGAATAGGAGATCGTGATTGGACAGGGGCGCATCTCTCGCACCCAGGTGTTTGACTCCAGGGTGGATCTCGCGCGAGGATCGACCCGAGCCCTCCTATTACAGCTGGTGTCGCCCCGATACTGCGATACGCCCCAAACACACTACTGTCTGCCACCTGCGCGAGCAAATCATAAATGCACGTCACCGCCGCTTCCCCGACCCCGAAAGGCACCATGAGCGAACACCGCACTGCCTCGCAAGCCAACCGCCGGTTCTGGGATGCGGACGCGCAGCGTTACCACGCCGATCACGCTGAGTATTTGTCCAGCTTCTACTGGTGCCCGGAGATGCTGCACGAGGCCGACGCGCGCTTGCTTGGCGACGTCACCGGCACCTCCATCCTCGAAGTCGGCTGCGGCTCCGCCGCCTGCACCGAATGGCTCACGAGTCAAGGCGCGCGCCTTGTCACCGGCTTCGACATCTCCGCCGGCATGCTCGCGCGCGCCACGGACGGCCTCGCGCTCACCCAGGCCGACGTACTCGCAATCCCCTACCGGGATAACGGCTTCGACACCGTCTTCTCCGCCTTCGGCGCGCTGCCCTTCGTTGCCGAGCTCAACGTCGCACTCGCGGAGATCCGCCGCGTTTTGCGCCCCGGCGGCCGCTTCGTCTTCAGCGTCACCCACCCAATGCGCTGGGTATTCCCCGACGACCCAGACATTTTCACCGCCGCCATCAGCTACTTTGACCGCGCCTACGAGGAGCGCGACAGCAGCGGCGCACTCACCTACGCGGAGTACCACCGCACCTTCGGCGACTGGGTGCACGCGCTGCGCACCGCGGGCTTTTCGCTTCTCGACGTCACCGAGCCCACCTGGCCCGCCGACCTTACCACCACCTGGGGCCAGTGGTCCCCCGCGCGCGGCGCGCTCTTCCCGGGCACCGCGATCTTCTCCACGCGCGCTGCATAATGCTTCCCCCCGGATAGGGTAAGCAGAAGGTTGGCGAACATAGTCGCTATTTTATGCCGCACGATTCGGCAGTTTCGCCCATCCGGCAGCGCCGCAGGTCACAGGAATCCCACATTGTGAAATCTGCCGAGAAATATAAAACATCACTCATAGCTGAATGACCAATAACGGTCCGCTGGCAGCAGGCTCTGAAGCTGTTAAAGTCACCCTTGGTTTTCGGAACGGCCCAGCGGAACCACACCGGAAACCTCTTCCCCAGCAGGGGGGCATTGAAAAATGAAGAGGGAAGAAACCCGAGGTATTGGGGGATACCTCACCACTGGGGGGGGACCGGGGGCATAGCTCTTCTTGGGGGCGAGGAGCTATGGACGGAGACGGGCGCGGGGGTGTACTGCCCTTGCAAGGGCTATGCACGCCCCGCGCCCGCCGGTGACGAGGTGAGAAGCTCGTGCCCTTTTAGTGCGCAGCCTCGTTCCAGTTCTTACCGGTGCCGGCCGAGACCTCCAGCGGGACGCGCAGCGTGATCGCCTGGTCCATTTCGCGCTCCACAATCTCGCGCACCGCGTCGAGCTCGCCATCGGCGATCTCCACGACGAGTTCGTCATGGACCTGCAGCAGCACGCGCGAGTCGTAGCCTTCAAGTGCGTGGTCGACGCGCACCATCGCCACCTTAATAATGTCGGCGGCCGTGCCCTGGATCGGCGCGTTCAGCGCCGCGCGCTCGGCGTTCTCGCGCGCGACCCGGTTGTCGCTATTGAGCTCCGGCAGATAGCGACGCCTGCCAAACACCGTCGATGTATACCCGTCGCGTCGCGCCTGTTCGACCACCTCGTCAAGGTAGCGCTTGACCCCGCCGAAGCGCTCGAAGTAGCTCTCCATAATCTGCTTCGCCTCACCGGGGGTAATGCCCAGCTGGTTCGACAGCCCGTAGGCTGAGAGCCCGTAGACCAGGCCGTAGCTCATCGCCTTCACGCGGCGGCGCAGCTCCGGGGTAACCTCGTCGATCGGCACGTCGAACACGCGCGAGCCGACGAAATTGTGCAGGTCCTCCCCCGCCTTGTACGCCTCGATGAGGCCCTCGTCACGAGAGAGGTGCGCCATCACGCGCATCTCGATCTGCGAATAGTCGGCGGTCAGCAGGCAGTCGTAGCCTTGGCCCACGGTGAACGCGGAGCGGATCTCGCGCCCCGCGTCGGTGCGCACCGGGATGTTCTGCAGGTTCGGGTCAGCGGAGCTCAAGCGCCCAGTCGAGGCGACCGTCTGTTTAAAGGTGGTGTGGATCCGCCCGTCGTCGTGGATCGCCTTGATGAGTCCCTCGATGGTGGACTTCATCTTCTGGTACTCGCGGTGCAGCAGCAGGTAGTCGAGGAATTCGTGCGGATGCTTCTCCGCGAGCGATTCGATCTCGGCGGCGGCCGTCGAATACCCGGTCTTCGTCTTCTTCGTCTTCGGCAGCGCGAGCTTGTCAAAGAGCACCACCGAGAGCTGCTTCGGGCTGGACAGGTTGAGGTCGGGCTCGTCGACAAGCGCGCGGGCTTTCTCCTCGACCTGCGTGACCTTGTCGGCGAAGTCCTTGCGCTGCGCCTCGAGCACGTCGCGGTCGACGGCGATGCCGGTGTGCTCCATCTCGGCCAGGATCGTCACCAGTGGCACTTCGAGGTCGGCGTAGAGCTCGTACTCGTCGATCTCGCGCAGCTGCGCGGTGAGCGCTTCGGCGAGTTCGAGGACGGCCGCGGCGGCGTCGATAAGCGAAGTGTCGGCGAGCAAGCTCAGCTGGTCGCCGCCGATCGTGAGCTGGCGCTGCAGGTGGCGCTGGTAGACGTCCTCCAGCTCGTAGGTGCGCTGCCCGGGGCGCAGCAGGTAGGCGGCGATCGCCGTATCGTGCGCGATGCCGCGCAGCGTGATCTCGCGCCCGCGCAGCATGTGGTAGGCCGCCTTCGCGTCGTGGCAGTACTTCGGGTCCTCCGACTCCAGCCACGCCTTGAGCGCCGCGTCCTCGGCCGGGGAAAGGTCGGCGGTGTCGCGCTGGATGCCGCGCCGCTGCTTATCGACGATCCCCAAACCCGTCACATCTCCACCCGCGGGCACCGCAGTACCGGACAGGTACAGGGCGAGGCCCTCGCCGCGGCGCGCCTCAAGCCAGGTGTCGAGCGATTCCTCGGACACCTCCACCTCGGGCAGCTCCACCGGCGGCTGGGCACTGGCGTCCTCGCCGTCGGTCGGCACGGCGGCAAGTATGCGCTCGCGCAGGTTCGCACCGAACTGCAGGTCGTCGAAGGCCTTGGATACTTCGCTCACGTCGGCGGTCTTGAGCTCCAAGTCCTCCGGGCCGACGGGCAGCTCGACGTCGATGACCATCTGGGTCAGCTCCCGGTTGAGCTGGACCTGCTCGATGCGCTCGCGGAAGCTGTTGCCGGCCACGCCCTTGATCTCGTCGGCGTGCGCGATGAGCTCTGCCAGCGAGCCGTACTGCACGATCCACTTCGTCGCCGTCTTCTCCCCCACCTTCGGCACGCTCGGCAGGTTGTCCGACGGGTCGCCGCGCAGCGCCGCGTAGTCCGGGTACTGCGCAGGGGTCAGCCCGTACTTGCGCTCGACCTCCTCCGGGGTAAAGCGGGTGAGCGTGGAGACGCCGCGGGTTGGGTAGAGGACGGTGGTGGTGGCGTCGACAAGCTGCAGGTAGTCGCGGTCGCCGGTGACGATGACGATCTCGAAATCCCCGCGCGCCTGGGTCACCAGCGTGGCGACGATGTCGTCGGCCTCGAAGTTTTCCTTCGACAGGGTCACGATGCCCAGGCTGTGCAGCACGTCCTCGATGATCGGCACCTGGCCCTTAAACTCCGGCGGCGCAGATTCGCGCTGCGCCTTGTACTCCGGGAAGCGCTCCGTGCGGAAGGTTTTGCGCCCCACGTCGAAGGCCACCGCGACGTGCGTCGGCGCCTCCTCGGCGAGGATATTGGCAAACATGGAGAGGAAGCCGTAGACCGCGTTCGTGTGCTGGCCGCCCGTGGTGGAGAAGTTCTCCGCGGGCAGAGCGTAGAAGGCGCGGAAGGCCATGGAGTGTCCGTCGATAAGCAGAAGGCGTTTTTGATCAGTCACGGTGCCCCAGTCTAGCCGCCGCCCGTGGCCCGCAATTTCCGGATCGGCGCGCAGATGGGTTAAGCTTTCCCGCGAGCCCCAGTAGCCCAATTGGCAGAGGCAACGGATTCAAAACCCGTCCAGTGTGAGTTCGAGTCTCACCTGGGGCACGCTTCGCCCCGCTTCACCGCGGGGCTTTTTCGCGCCGCGACTACTCGGTGAGCTCGAAGTCCACCAGCTCGCCGTCGCGTCCGTTGATCACCACGCTGAGCGCCTGCGTGCCCGGATAGTAGGTGCGCGTACTAGTCACGCGAAACGGGTGCGTCTTGGTCACCACACGCGTTTCCCCCGGCTCAAGCGTGAATTTGCCGAGACGGAACACGCTCGGCTTCCTCGCACCGTTCTTCTTCAAAAAATGCACGCGGTACTCGGCGAGCACGTTGGCGGCGGCATCACTTGCGTTGGTGAGCGTCGTTGAAAGGGTGGCCTTCTCCCCGATGGCCACGGTTCGGGGGAACTCGGGGCGGGTGGTGGTGAGTGCAGTAGGCGTCGAAAAGCCAACAAGCTCCAAGGCCTCGCTATGGCCGCGTTTGATCAGCCCGCGCAACCCCCGTTCCACCACCCACGCCGCGTGGGGCGCGCCGCTGTCTACCCAGCGCGCGGCGGTGGCGAGCGCGAGTTCAGGGTGCGTGCGCCCGATGTCGTTAAGGTTGTTGGCGACGGATTTGCGAACGAACAGCGAAGCGTCGTCGTAAAGCCGATCCAAGACCGGAATGATCGGCGAGGGGTCCTCCACAAACGGCGTGTGCACCTTCGCCCAGGGCAGGCGCGGGCGGATGCCCTCGGAAGCGAGCCGGCGCACGTTGTGGCTGTCCGAGCCAGCCCACCCATGCACCCGCGCCAAGGTGCGCTCCGGATAGCGCTCCAGGTAGGGACGCACCGCCCACTCGCCAGTAAAAGCCCGCGTCAGCGCCTCGATCGCATCAAGGGAAACGCCCGGCTCATCCACCCCATACAGCTCAATGAAACGGCTGACCGGCCACAGGTGGAATGCGTGGTTGAAGTAGCCCTCCCCCTCCGCGAGCTCGGGCCCAAGCTTATCGACGATCCCGCCAACCACCCCCGCGTAATCCCCCACAAGCCTCTCCCGAAGCCCCTGCGCAAACACCGTCACGCGGTCCGAAATCTCTAAACCTTCGACGCGCGACGCCACCCACGCGGCGTACTCCTCGCCGTCAATGTCGAGTTGGGCACCGAGTGTTCTCGCCGTGTCAGCGTTGAAGTAGTCCTTCATTTTGGGGGCCATGGCTATGCACTCTACCTTGCGCGGGAGCGCTCGTTCACGATCCGAATGTGCGTCTCAGCTGGGGCATGCCCTTGGCCCCGCCTCACTGCGGGACTTTTCGCGCTTGCACCTTCCATAGCCAGAATATATATTTCCCCTATGGATAACGACCCCCAGAAACAACTCGCCAACGACCTCGTGTGGGCCAGCAGCCGCTTCGCGCGTACCGCGTACCAGGCCACCCCAGTCCAACTCTCCTACGTCTCGCTGCGCGCGATGGCCGCGATCAACCGCGAACCAGGCCTGCGGGTCGGCGAACTCGCACGTCGTGAGGGTATCACACAACCGTCAATGAGTCAGGCAATCAAAAAGCTTGTCGACGAAAACTTCATCACCCGCCACCCCTCCCCCGAAGACGCGCGCGCCACCGACCTCATGATCACCGACAAGGGCCGCGACATCCTCCTGCAATACCGCACCGACTCCGCCGCACAAATCGTGCCGGTGCTCGAGTCGCTTAACGACGAAGACGTCGCCTGCCTCAAGCGCGCCGCCGAACTCCTCCAGCACATCACCGAGGAGCTGTCCACCAACCGTTAACGACCCCCAAAGGAGGCCACACCCTTGCACAACGAAGAACCCCACCCCCTGCTGAAACAACCTGTCGCCGTCTGGGCGCTTGCCTTTGCCTGCGCTGTGTCGTTCATGGGCATCGGGCTCGTCGACCCGATCCTGCCGGCGATTAGCCGGGAGCTGCACGCGTCGCCGACACAGACGATGCTGCTGTTTACCAGCTACCTACTGATTACGGCGCTCGCGATGTTCTTCAGCGCGTTCATCTCTTCCCGCATTGGGGTCAAGGTCACGCTCTTGATCGGTCTCGCGCTTATCGTGGTCTTCGCCTTCCTCTCCGGCGCAGCGGGCTCGGTGGACGCGATCATCGGCTTCCGCGCGGGCTGGGGCCTGGGCAACGCCCTGTTCATCTCCACCGCGCTCGCCGCTATCGTCGGCGCGGCAGCCGGCAGCGCGGGGCAGGCCATCATCCTGTACGAGGCCGCTATGGGCGTCGGTCTCGCAGTCGGCCCACTCGCCGGCGGCCTGCTTGGCGAAATCTCCTGGCGAGCGCCCTTCTACGGCACCGCCGCCCTCATGGCGATCGGGTTCATCGCCATCGCCACGCTGCTCCACTCCCGCTCACATACGCCTGAGCCGGTCGACTTCACGGCAGGGCTGACCGCGCTCAAAGAGCCCGCGCTGCTCACACTTGGGCTCGTGGCCTTCTTCTACAACTTCGGCTTCTTCACCCTCCTCGCCTACTCCCCCTACCCCATCGACGCTGCCGCCGCTGCGGCCGGGAAAGACTTCGGCGCGATTGAACTGGGCTTCGTCTTCTTCGGCTGGGGGCTCACGCTCGCGGTCTCTTCCGTCTTCCTCGCGCCACGCCTCGTGCAAGGACTCGGACTGTTTCCGGTGCTGATCATCATTCTGGGCGGCTTCGGCATCCTACTGGCCGCGCTCGGCTTCGCCGCAGAACACCTCACCGCCGTGATCGTGCTGGTGATTCTCGCGGGCCTGTTTATCGGCGTGTTTAACACCGTGCTTACCGAGGCCGTCATGGAAGCCACCCATCTGCCGCGCAACGTCGCCTCGTCAACCTACTCCGGCTTGCGCTTCCTGGGCGGGGCACTCGCGCCTGCCGTCTCCGGCCCGCTTGCCGCGGCCCGCGGGGCTGGGATGCCTTACTGGTTCGGCGCAGCCAGCCTGGGCGTCTCGCTACTGATCCTCTTCAGCGGCAAACGCCACCTGGGCCGCATTGTTTAGGGCATGCTTGCCCGCGCGCCAGTGTTTGCTGGCGCGCGGGCTTTTAACGTGCAGGTTTAGTCGGGCGGTTTGCGGTTGTCGGCGCGGGCCTTGTGGTCGGTGCCGGTGGGGGTGACGTTCCCGTAGGGTGAGACGTAGGTGATCTGCCCGTCGCGCCGTTCGGTATGTCCCCGGGTGCCGCGGGCGGCTTGGGAGTTGTGGTATTTGCATAACCACCCGAGGTTGGAGGGTGTGGTTTCGCCTCCGTGTTGGTGTTCGACCATGTGGTGGGCGTCGCACTCGGAGGCGGGTGCGTTGCAGCCTTTCCAGGTGCAGGTGGTGGAGTCGGCAAGCATGACTTCTCGGTGTTTCGGGGTGGCGAAGCGTGCGTGGTAGGCGTTGACCGGTCCGTCCATGACGCCGATGAGGATGATCGCCCCGATTTCTTCGAGCTGCATGCGCACAAACTCCTCACCGGAGACGATTACACCGTTGTCGAAGTGGACCTTAACGTCGTTGCCTTCGCCTGCGATAATGCGCAGGTAGTCGCCAAGGTCCAGGTTTGCGGTCACGCGCACCAGGTACTCGGCCTTTGGGCACCCGCCGTTTAGCCAGCCG